>DBFQ01000067.1 GCA_002294665.1 Candidatus Aminicenantes bacterium UBA876 | reverse complement strand
ATTCAAACCACGGAACACACGGAATACACGGAAGGGGAAGACGGGCCAGGCGCAAGTTCGAAGTGAAAAGTGGGTGACAGGTATCAGGAGGCAGGTGACAGTCCCCTGGCCCCTTGCCTCTCGCCCCTGGCCAGGTGCCACTTCACTCTGAATAGAGAAAAAAGAATAAGGCGCATAATCACCAGAGTTTTTTATTCATTATTCCTTTTCAATATTCCCTTTTTCTACCTTCTACATTCTACTTTCTACTAGTACTTAAATCTGCCCGCAGGCTACGCTCGGCCCAGCCTGGAGAGGATATCTGAAGTGGAATTTTGCGTCCGGATGGGGAAAAGGACCAGCCTTCCCCCGCGCGATTCCACTTCTTCGCGCCCGACGACTTCCTCGGGCGCGTAGTCCCCACCCTTGACCAGCACGTCCAGCCGCGGCATGGAGCGGATCAGCTCCAGGGGCGTATCCTCCGCAAACGGCACCAGCAGGGAAACCGGCTTCAAGGCCGCCAGGATCTCCATGCGTTCTTCGAGGGGAAAAACCGGACGCGAAGATCCTTTCAACCGCCGCACCGAAGCGTCGTCATTGACCCCCACAACCAGGATGTCCCCCAATCCGCGGGCGAACCAGAGCAACTCGATATGGCCGCCGTGCAACAGGTCAAACACGCCGTTGGTAAAGACCACCCGCGCTGCAGGCCGGACCTGTAATCGCTGGGCCAGCTCGTTACGATTCGCCAGGATCTTCATCTTCGCCGGAGAAAGCCGAATCACCGCTTTCCAGTTGAATGTTGCCGCTGAAGCTCCACTGATGCGGAAGACGGACCACGCCGACATCACGATGGGGCGACGTGACGCGGAAGGAGTATTGCAGGTGATGATAATCAAACGGATAGCCGTCACGCTTGTGCGCGGCCACGTCCAGAAAATAGGTCCCATTCACCAGTTCAATACGGGGAATGCGGACCCGTACTTCGCCGCGACCGTTCAATGACCGGGCCTTGAAGCGCTCGATCACGGTATTGGTGCCGTAACAACAGGTGCCTCCGGCATCGAAAATCCCGATCCCGAAAGCGAAATCGGTCTGGGTTTCCCGGGACGTCACCTCGAACACCACTTCACTGCCCTCTCCGGCTTCGTAGATGTATTTCTCGCGTCCCGAAGCATCCAGCATGCGCACGTTGGAAATCTCGACTTCGCCGGACCCCCAGCGTTTCTCAACCCCGGCCGCCGCGGTTTCCTCAACGGCTTCCACTTCGGCCTGGTGCCGTTCTTCCGCCTTTTTTTCATCCTTTTTACCGATGTATTCCAGGTAGGCGTCGACCACACGTTTGGGGTAACCCTGCATGCGGATACGGCCGTCCTTCAGCCAGATCACCTCGTCACTGATGCGTTCCACGGTGTCCAGGTCATGGGATACGAACACGATGGTCTTGCCTTTGCGGCGGAACTCGTTGATCTTGTCCAGGCACTTGGGCACGAACGACGCGTCGCCCACGGCCAGGACTTCATCGATCAGCAGGATCTCCGGATCCACGTGGGTGGCGATGGAAAAGCCCAGGCGCATGTACATGCCGGAAGAATAGGTTTTCACCGGGTTGTCGATAAAATCTTCCAACTCGGCGAACGCCACGATTTCATCAAATTTTTCCTGGATCTTGCGCTTGGTCAAGCCCAGGATGATGCCGTTGATGAAGATGTTTTCCCGGCCGGAGATCTCAGGATGGAACCCCGCCCCCAGCTCGATCAGGGCGGAAATGCGTCCGCGGGTGATCATCTCTCCCAGCGAAGGTTTGCTGATGCCGGAAAGGATTTTCAACAGGGTGCTTTTCCCGGAACCGTTCTCACCGATGATGCTGAGGGTTTTTCCGGACGCGACCTCGAAATCGACACCCTTCAGGGCTTCAAAACGCTCATGCTCCCGCAGGTCCTGGATCAGGGTGCGGTTGACCAGGGCGCTCTTGAGGGTCATGAACTTGTGGCGGTTGGTGTGACGCCGATAAAACTTGTGGATGTTGCGGGCCTCGATGGCGTGCATGTTCAGACCTCTTCCACAAAGGTGTCGCGCAGTTTGTCGAACACGGTGTAGCCGATCCAGAGCAGGATCAGGCCGACCGCCAGCGTGACGGGCAGTTTTTTCCAGTGGGGCAGAGAACCGAACACGAACGTGTAATGATAGGCCTCGATGATATGGGTCATGGGGTTCAGTGAAAGGGCCAGGACCAGGGCCTTGTGTTTCTGAATGGCCGGGATCATGAAGGGATAGATAATGGGCGTGGCGAAAAACCACAATGTCAGCAGATTGGACAGGATGTCCTTCAGGTCGCGGAAATGCACGGTCAGGGCCGCCACCAGGAAGCTCATGCCCAACGTGAACACCAGTTGGACCAGCACGGCCACGGGCAGGAACAGCACCCACCAGGTCAGGGGCATGTCCTTTCCGAAAAAGAGGATGAACAGCACCAGGATGGGCAGGCCCAGCAGGAAATGGATCAGGTTCGTGAGCACCGTGGTGATCGGGAGAACCTCGAGGGGGAACTTGATCTTCTTGATCAGGTTGCTGTTGACAAAAAGGACGTTGGCCGATTCCAGCACCGACGAGTTGAACCAGACCCAGGGCAGCAGCCCGGTAAACAGAAAAATCGAATAATTCAGTCCCGTGATCATGGTATTTTCGACACGCCCGCTGCTGGTGGGCAGGATGATGCCGAAAACAATGGAGTAGACCACCAGCAACAGCAGGGGGTTGAGCAGGCTCCAGAAGAAACCGAAAACGGTCCCGCGGTAGCGGGCCTTCAACTCCCGGCTGACCAGGGTCGCGATCAATTGGCGGTATTTAGCCAGTTCTCGAATCTTGCGGATCATGGTCACGTCCAGACAAGAGCGCTTCCATTTCCGGGGTATATTCACCCGGGGAACGGAAAACCACCAGGGGAGGCATAAGCTCGGGATTTTCCCGGCGGCGCTCCAATTGTACCAGAAAACGGCCCGGCTTGTCATGCGCGAACGAGTGAACCCGCCGCAAGCGGCCGGGAAACAGTCCCCGTCCGGCCGCCAGGGCCAGCAGTTCCTCTTCGCGCCGGGCCGGAAAAATCAGGCAGGCGCGGCCCCGGCTGGAGAGCACAAAAGCCAGAACCTCCAGAAAGCGGTCCGCCGGCATCCGGGTCTCAAAACGCGCGTCCCGGACCTCCGTCATCCGGCTCAAGCGTCCGCGCCCAACAGGAAAATAGGGGGGATTGGAGAAAACCAGCTCCTGCTTTTCCAGGTGGTCACCCAACTCCAGAAAGTCCCGGCATACCACGCGCATGCGCCCGCTATACCCGTTCAGCTCCGCGTTGCGCGCGGCCATTGCGCACAGACGGGGCTGAACTTCAATCGCCTGCACATGGCGAAAACGCCCCAGTGCCAGCCCCATCAGGGAGATGATGCCGCAACCGGTTCCCACTTCCAGCGCTTCCACTTCAGGCAGGGACGGCAGGAACCCCGCCAGCATGGGCGCATCCAGGGAAAATCGATAACCGCGGCGGGGCTGCAGCAGCGTCAGCTTGCCGCGGAAAAAATGATCACGGGTTAACTCGTCACCCTCATTCCCGTCCATCCAGATACTCCCGGATCATGTTGAGCGCGTGGTTCACGCTGCGGGTTTTGATACTGTCCCGATTCCCGTTCATCAGCCGGCGGCTGTCCTGATCGCAATCCGCGCTGTGCAGGTGAAAAAAAACCAGTCCCACGGGCTTTTCCCGGCTGCCGCCGCCGGGGCCGGCAATCCCGGTAATGGACACGGCGATATCCGCGCCCGTTTTTTCGCGAACGCCCCGGGCCATCTCCGCAGCGGTCTGCGCCGAAACCGCGCCCCAGCGGGTCATGGTCTGAGGGGAGACCCCCAGAAAATCACGCTTCAACGCATTGTCATAGGCAATCACTCCTCCCAGGAAAACGGCGGAGCTTCCGGGGACATCGGTCAGGCAATCAGCCAACCGGCCACCGGTGCAACTCTCCGCGACCGCCAGGGTGAGTTTCTTTTCCTGCAAGCGGCGCAGCACGGCGGCGGCAAAACTTTCATCCAGTTCGGTGACCAGGTGACTCACAAATTCGTTGCGCACCCGTTCGACGGCGATGGCAACCGCCTCTTCGGCCTCGGTTTTCTCTTTGCGCGAACGTCCCATGAGATGAATCTCGATCAGGCCGGGGCTGGCCAGGATCGTCACATCCAGGTTGTCAATCCGCCCCAAAGCGGCGGTCAGGCGCGTGTCCGCCTCCGACTCGGTCAGGCCGGCAATGCGCATGGTCCGCGAACAGACATGGTAGCGGGACAATGGACCGATCCGGTTTTCGAGCACGGCATCGAACATGGGTTGAAGCTCCCGCGGAGGTCCGGGCAACAGCAGAACCCGGCAGGGCTCAATGTCCAGGAACAATCCGGGAGCCGTCCCCACCGGGTTGGGCAACACTTCAGCCCCCTCGATCACAAATGCCTGGCGCGTATTGATCTCGGGCATCTGCATGCCCATGCGGCGGAAACGTTCGCGGATCTGCTCCACGATCTCTTCATTATAGGTCATCTCCCTGCGCAGGGCTTCGGCCACGGCTTCCCGGGTCAGGTCATCGGCTGTCGGACCCAATCCGCCAATGGTAACCACGAGTTGGGCGCGCTTGCACGCCTGGCGCACGGCCCAGGCCAGGTAATCACGGTTGTCACCGACCACCAGCTTCATGTCGGTGAGAATGCCCTTTTCGCGCAGGCGGCGAGACAGGTAGATCGAGTTGGTGTCGAGGCGCTCCTGGTTGAGCATTTCACTGCCCACGGCAATGATTACGGCACGCATGCAGCCTCCCGGTCCGCCATGCCGGCCGGCCGGACCTTCCAGGGCACGCCCATGGTCAACAGGCCCCAACCGTACGCTCAACCGCCAGGGTCATGGCCCTGAGGTTGATGATCAAGGCTTCCCGGGGCCCCATCACCGTGGGCTTGGGAAACTCCTCGGCCAGCAGCGCTTCAGCGATCTCTTCCCGGCCCATTCCGGAGTCGAGTCGCCGCCGGATCACGTCGCGAACCTGCCGCGTGCGTTCCAGGGAAGCGGCCAGGAAGTCGCGCACACGCGTTTCACCCTTGAGATAACGGTTATGTGAAAAACACAGAGCGCGGGCGTTCAGTTTGCCCAACTTGAGCAGCGAGTCCTCATAAGCGGCGTAGTCGGACAGGAAGAGGGGCTTGATCGAACCGTCACGCTCGACCACGCCTACGGCATCTCCAGGGAAAAGGATTTTCTGCGGATAAAGCAGGTAGGCCATGGAACAGCGCGTATGTCCGGGGGTCTCAAAGGCTTCGATCCAGTGCCCGCCCCCCAGGTCCACGCGGTCGTTCTCCTCCAGCGGTTCAAGCCGTTGCAGCGGCGCGTACTCCGCCGGCGCTTCGGCATTGTGTTGCCGGGCGTGTTCGCGGTTCAGATGATGAATGAAGCGGTAAACCTTGGGTTTTCGCAGCAGCTCCACGGCGCGGGTGGACGCATTGACGGCAAACCCCATTTCCGGCTGCAACTCAAATGCCCCGCCGGTATGGTCCCAATGCGAATGGGTCAACAACACGGAATCAAGCCGTCCATCCGGAAGCAACTCTTTCAGAGCGGTACGCAGGGCGGTCACCCCGGTGGTGATGCCGCTGTCGACCAGCATCGGCCGACCGAAATTGAGCAGGTAAACGGGAAATGAAGGCACCTGGATGCAGAACACGCCGGGAAAAACGGGTTGAACAAGACGGGATCGCACCATTATTCCGCCTTATACCACACCCTTCCGGGGGGATCAAGAAAACGATTGACTTCACTTGCGGCTTCTGGGAGAATGAATCGGGAAATCAACCGTTTTTAGGGAGACGATCATGGGCCTGATCAGCAAAATCCGCGGGGAGTTCATTGACATTATCCAGTGGCTGGACGACTCTCCAGACACCCTTTTGTACCGTTTTGAACGTTACGAGAATGAAATCAAGTACGGCGCCCAACTGGTGGTACGGGAATCCCAGGTGGCGGTGTTCGTCAACGAAGGGCAGATCGCCGACGTGTACTCACCGGGCACCTATACGCTGGAAACCAAGAACATGCCGATCCTGACCACCTTGAAAGGCTGGAAATACGGTTTTCACAGCCCGTTCAAAGTGGAAGTGTATTTCGCCAATACACGGCAGTTCACGGACCGCAAGTGGGGTACCAGTAACCCGATCATGATGCGGGATCCCGAATTCGGACCGATCCGCCTGCGCGCATTCGGCAACTACGCCCTGCGCGTCAAAGACCCGGCCGAACTGATCCGCCAGGTAGCGGGAACGGACAGCCGCTTCTCCACCGAGGAAATCACCGAGCAATTAAAGAACATCATCATTACGCGCTTCTCCGATCTGCTGGCCGAAAGCGGCATCCCCGCGATTGACCTGGCCACCCAGTACGACGAGTTATCGGCCACGGTAGAGAAAAAAATCGCGGATGAATTCACCGAATACGGCATTGAGCTCACCAAGTTTCTGGTAGAAAACATCTCTTTTCCCCCGGAAGTGGAAGAGGCGATCGACAAGCGCAACAGCATGGGCGTGATCGGAAACCTTGACCGCTACATGCAATACCAGTCCGCAAACGCCATGCAGAGCGCGGCGGAAAACCCCGGCGGAGCCGCCGGAGAGGGCATCGGCCTGGGCATGGGATTTGCCATGGCCAATCAGATGGTCAAAGGCTTTCCCCAGCAGGGAGGCGGCGCCCAGGAAACCCCGCCGCCGATCCCCGGAGAAGCCAGGGTCTACCTGGCGATAAAAGGCGAACGCAAGGGGCCGTTCACCCAGGCCGAGCTCCAGGCACAGATTCATTCCGGTGAGTTCACCCCGGAGACCCTGGTCTGGAAAACCGGTATGGAGAACTGGAGAAAAGCCGCGGAAGTCCCCGAGATCGCACGCCTGTTCAGTTCCGTGCCGCCGCCGATCCCGGAATCCGAACCGCAGAAATAGTCATTACCGATTTCTGGAGGCAACCATGACGCCGGAGACACCTGCACCTGAATCATCCCCCACCCTGACCTGCCGCGGTTGCGGCGCGCGCCTGGCCTACCTGCCGGGAACCCGCTCACTCACCTGTGAATACTGCGGCACGACCAACCCCATCACGGACCATGCTGAACCCCTGACCGAGATCGATTACGAGCCCTTCCTTGCCGAGCAATACGCCAGAGAAGAACGCATGGAGGTGGTGACGGTCCGCTGCGACGGCTGCGGGGCCATGGTCACGCTCGATCCACTGGTCACATCCGACCGCTGCCCCTATTGCGCCACCGCCCTCGTGGTTGCCGGCGGGAGCACCAGTACACTGCTCAAGCCCGGCGCCCTGGCCCCGTTCATCGTGAACCATAAAAAAGCCCAAGCACAGTTCAAACGCTGGTTGAACAGCTTATGGTTCGCGCCTTCCGACCTCAAGAGCAAACACCACCGGGAAACCCTCACGGGAGTCTATCTGCCCTACTGGACCTTTGACGCCGCCACTTCCAGCCATTACCGCGGTGAACGCGGCGATCATTACACCGGCATGGAAAACCGCCTGTCCGGTCAGCCCCGGCAGGCCAGGCATACCCGCTGGACGTCGGTTGCCAACCAGGTGGACCTTGATTTTGACGACGTCGCGGTCCCGGCCGCCCGTTCCCTCGATTCAGCCCAATTGCGCAACCTGGGGCCCTGGAACCTGAAAGAACTCGTACCCTTCCATGAAGATTACATCCGCGGATTCCGCGCCCAGGCCTACGAAGTCGCCCTTCCCGATGGGTTGAAAGCGGCTCGCACCCTGATGGAAAGAGAGATCCGCGATGCGGTTCGCCGCGACATCGGCGGCGACGAACAACGCATCCATTCCGTGGAAACCGCCTTGCGCAACGTCACCTTCAAGCACGTGCTGCTGCCGATCTGGGTCTCCTCTTTCCGCTACAACGGCAAGGTCTACCGTTTCCTGATCAACGGCCAGTCCGGCGAGGTCCAGGGGAAACGCCCGATCAGCTGGTTCAAGGTCATCCGCGCCCTGCTGGGGATCGCGGCGGCCATATTCATCCTGGTGGCGATTCTATAACTCATTGGGAATAA
>DBFQ01000031.1 GCA_002294665.1 Candidatus Aminicenantes bacterium UBA876 | reverse complement strand
AACTCCCCAACTCCCCAACTCTAAAACGTATATTGACAGCACAGATAAAAGATGTTGTTTGAATACGCCCTGAATCCCTGGGCCATGATCTCGTCGCGGATCACGTAATTGACCTGGAACCTGACATTCTCGTTGGCCTTGTAATTCATTCCCAGGGTCGTATTGTTGAATTTTTTAACGCCGTCCTTGCTGACGCTGTCCTCAATGGGGGTATAAAAACCGTAGCGGACCAGGAGCTCGATGCGCCCCAACTCGTATCCCAGCACGGCATACACGCCGTCATAGGGAGTGGTTCCCGAAGAAAACTCGTTTTCTCCGGCTATGTACTCCAACTTGGCTTTCCATGGCGCAAAGAGGAAATACAGATGGGCTCCGTACGAGGAACGCTTGGCGCCCGTATCGTCCTCGGCGGCATAACCGTAAAAAGCGCCGAAATCCAGGCCGTCGACCGGGGTCACCCGCAGGTTTCCCCAGGCGCAGAAACCATAGTTGGTCGTGTTGAACGGGAACGGGTCTTTGATCGAGGGTGAAAATACCTGCAACGTGCGGGGATTGGCCAGCATGAAGGCGTAATGCACACGATCGTTCATCATGCGCCCTTCTACCTGGACACCCATGGCACGAAAATCGAGCAAGCGGTTGTAATCCCCCCATTTGGAAGTCACCGCGGCGCGCTCCACGAAGTCCAGATCTCCGGACCAGGTCAGGCCGCCCGACCGGGCGCCGGGTACCGCGAACTGACCGATGCGCAAGGCCAGCGAGTCGTTGAGCCGGTAGCGCAACCAGGCATCCAGCAGGCGCGCGTTGCCTTCATCCCATCCCGCCTCGACGCCCCACTCCCAGCGGGAGCCGAAACGGCCGTATGGATTGATGCGCACACGCTGCACGTTGAATCCCAGTTCATAGCCGAATTCATTGGTCACATCCGCGTAAGACAACCAGGCCTGGGCCAATCCGCGCAGGTTGATTTCAGCCTCTGCACGCCCCGGGCTCACCAGGAACCCCATCATGATCACCAATACCATCCAGCGCCGCATCGATCCAGCCTCCTGGCCCCATTGTAGCCGATACCCACGGCTTGTCAACAAGATCGGCCGCGGCGATTGTATTCCACGCGGGATCTGCTATAAAATGGGCACATGGAAAACGCCCGCATCCTTGTCATCGACGATGAAAAAAATATCCTTGAATCAGTACGCATGGTCCTTTCCTACGAAGATTACGCGGTCGAAACCGCAGCTTCCGGCATCGACGGCCTGGAATTGTTCAAGCAAATCCGCCCCGAAATCGTGCTGCTGGATGTTAAAATGCCCGGATTCGACGGCCTCCAGGTGCTGAAAACCATCAAACAGACTGATCCCCTGACCGAAGTGATCATGATTTCCGGTCATTCCGGGATCGAGGAAGCGATGGAAGCCTCACGCATCGGGGCATTTGATTTCCTCGAAAAGCCCATCTCCAGGGAAAAACTGCTGCTCAGCGTGCGCAATGCCGCCGAAAAATACTCGCTCACGCGCGAAAACGCCACCCTGCGCACCTTCCAGGAACGCAAGCATGATCTGGTGGGAGATTCCCCGGTGATGCAGAAGCTCAAGCAGGTGATCGATAAGGTGGCCCGCACCCAGTCAACGGTTTTAATCACCGGCGAAAGCGGTACCGGCAAAGAATTGATCGCCCGTCGCCTGCATTATTGTTCGCAGCGCAGCAAGCGCCCTTTTGTGCAGGTGAATTGCGCCGCCATTCCCGAAGAATTGATCGAAAGCGAATTGTTCGGCCATGAAAAAGGTTCGTTCACGGGCGCTTTTGAAAAGAAACCGGGCAAATTCGAGATCGCGCACCGGGGAACCATTTTTCTGGACGAAATCGGCGACCTCAGCCTGAAAGCCCAGGCCAAAGTCCTGCGCGTGCTGGAAGAGGGAGAGATCCAGCGCGTGGGCAGCGCCGAAATCCAGAAAGTCGACGTACGCGTGATTGCCGCAACCAACCAGGACCTGAAACAGAAAATCCGCGACGGTGAATTCCGCGAAGACCTCTTCTTCCGGCTGAACGTGGTCCCGGTTTATTCTCCCGCCCTGCGCGAGCGCGTGGAAGACATTCCCCGCTTGGTGGATCATTTCGTCGGTTTTTTCGCTGAAGAAAACAACTACCGCAAGCGGCGTTTCGACCCCGCCGTCATTGAAGCTTTCTCACAATACCCCTGGAAGGGAAATGTACGCGAATTGCGCAACCTGGTTGAACGGCTGTTGATCATGACCGATTCCCGCACCATCACCATTCGCGATCTTCCGGAAGAGATGCGGGATGTACCGGAAAAGGCCGCTTTCTCTTTTGCTCGTTTCAGCGAATGGAAAGAATTCAAGGAATTCACCGAGAAACGTTTCCTGGAAGAAAAACTGGAGCAATTCGACCACAACATCTCACGGACCGCCCGGGAAATCGGCATCCCCCGCAGCAACCTCTACAAGAAAATGGAACAATTTGCTATAATCGTACCGAACGAGACGAAAGCGGCTGGAGAACCGCCGTCCGGTGATGCGTTGCATCCCCGGGGGGAGGAAAGTCCGGACTCCGCAGGGAAGGATGGTTCCTAACGGGAACGCTCCACCGCACCGGCGGTGGATACGGAAAGTGCCACAGAGAATAGACTGCCCGCCTGGCGGGTAACGGTGAAACGGTGAGGTAAGAGCTCACCGTCCCGGACGGTGACGCCCGGGACTGAGGCAAACCCCATCCGGAGCAAGGCCAAATGGAGGGTGCTTGAGGCTTTCCCGGCCGAATCCTCGGGTTGGCCGCTTGAGCGCATCGGCGACG
>DBFQ01000022.1 GCA_002294665.1 Candidatus Aminicenantes bacterium UBA876 | reverse complement strand
GGGCCGCGCGCGCGGCAGAAAACCCACGGCTTCATCCGCCCGCCCGGCGCGGTAAAAGAAAAGGAATTTCTGGAAAAATGCGTGCGTTGCGGTCAATGCATGCAGGTCTGCCCCACCAACGTGATTCAGCCCGCCGGCCTGGAGACGGGAGTCGACGGTTTATGGACCCCGGTATTGCGCCCGGACCTGGGCTATTGCGAATACGAATGCAACCGCTGCACCAAGGTCTGCCCCACCAACGCCCTTGAACCCCTCAACCTGGAAGAAAAAAAGGAATTCAAAATCGGCACCGCCGTGATCGACCGCAACCGTTGCTACACCTACGCGGACGGCTACAATTGCGCGGTTTGTGAAGAGCATTGCCCGGTTCCCGACAAGGCCATCCGCTTCCGCGACGCGGAGGTACTCAATTTCGAGGGCCGCCTGGTCAAGGTGAAACAGATCTACGTCGTTCCCGACCTGTGCATCGGCTGCGGCATCTGCCAGAATGTCTGCCCCCGCTCCGACGCCCCGGCCATTTTCGTTACCTCGGAAGAGGAACAGCGACAATTCAGTTATTATTGACGTTACCTGTCCGCAAAATGCGACAAAAGCGTCCCGGGTTACTGGCAAGTGTTTTGCTTAGGTAGAAGAGAAAGGGTGCTTTTAACCATCCCTTTCTTTTTCAACCGGATAAGGAGGAGAGGATGAAGAAAGTGAAATTGTCGGCATTGGCACTGGCGGTGTTGTTCCTGGGAGCCTGCACCATCCACGTACCTTTTGATACCAGTGGACCGGGATATGATTTTCAGTCGTATCGGATCGTGTTTCAAGTCGATCCCGATGACGCCATGATCCTGGTTGATGGACGCCTGATCGGCGAAGCCTACGAGTTCTCCATGCCGGAATCCGCCTTGCGCCTGGCGGGACGCCGGCACGAGATCATTATTAAAAGAGACGGATATTACGAAGAATTGGTCAACCTGCGCGATTACAACAGCAGCCGCATCACCTTGCGCCGGCGTTTGCGTCCCCTGGACTCACGCGCCGAGATGCGCGAACTTGCCGAAGTCGCGCCCGCCGAACAGCCGGTGGCCCGCACCGTCGAACCCAAGCCGCTGCCGGAAGAAGATGCCCTGCAGCCACAGCCGGATCCCGCCGAGAGCGAGGTGGTAACGACCAGTGCCGTGGACGTTTCCCTGAATGTGCAACCGGCCGAGGCGGCCATCTACCTGGAAAGCCGCTTCTGGGGTATCGCCCCGCAATCGGGCAAGATCGACACCCTGCGCCTGATGCCCGGGAAATACACCATCGAAGTGGCCAAACCGGGTTACGCGCCGCACAAGCAGGTCATCGAGGTCAAAGACCAGCCGATCGAGGTTAATATCTCGTTAAAGAAACAATAGTCAACCACGCATCTTGGCAAAGGGCGAATGGCCATGGGCAAGGGGCAGGAGTCCCCAGTNNCAACTCTCCAACTCTTCAACTTTTCAACTTTTCAACTTTATTTCCGGTCAATCACATCCACCACCGCTTTCAAGCGGCGTTTCCACCAGGCGTTGAGTTCCGCCAGCTCGATCCGGCGGCCCCGGTCCGGGGCATGGACAAAGAGGTTTTTTTTCACCAGGATGGCGGTGTGCCAGCCCGACTTCATGCGGAAGGCCAGCACGTCTCCGGGCCGGGCATGCTTCCACTTGATCTTCCCCCGCATGCGCGCCTGCGCCCGGGCCGTGCGCGGCAAATCCAAACCGAAACAATGGAACACATAGTGGACCAGGCCGGAGCAATCAAAACCGTCGATATCCGTCCCGCCGTACCGGTAGGGCAAACCGGCCAGGTGACGGGCCAGGTCAACCACTTTTTCGCGCAATCCCGCCACGGGCGGAAGCGTCGACGGCCGGGATGATGCGCATCCGGCAACGAGCACCGCCAGTATCAGTGCGAGCGCGAACAGGCCCGGGCGCTTACAACGGCCAGGCGTGAAGTTCCCACTCCTCGTCATCGTTTTCGATCAGTTGATACAAGCGGCCGTTCTTCACGTCGGCCGGATAGGGTTGCATGGCGGTGCGGAAGCGGAACGGCACCATTTTGCGCTCGACCAGGGTGCCGTCCGTCTTCAACACGAACACCTCGTAAGTGTCATTCTCCCGTTTATAGGTCATGACATAGAGAAAATCACCCTGGGGATAGATCGCGGAAATTGCCGGCCAGTAATCGGGAAAGACCGCTCTTTCTTTGAACAGGTCAAAGTACTGCTTCGTCTGTGGATTGGTGCGCATCTCCTCAAGCAGCATTTCGCGATGCTTTTCCGTGAACTTTGTGCGTTCGTACTCGCGGGAGATGGTAAAGACTTTTTCGCCTTCAACGTTGAATACGTCGATCTCGAATTGATTGCCGATCATGAGAAAAATGCGTTCACCATCGGTTTCATAGGCCACGGTCTCATGCAGAACCTGCATCCTGTCTCCCCGCATCCCCGAAGGCATGCGGCCCAATTCCCTGATCTTTTTGCCTTCGCCGTCCAGCAGGTTGACGGTGACGAATTGCTTGTTGTCTTCCGTGGTGTATCCGCGGGCCACGTAGCGATTCCCGGCCAGCGGCATGAGGTTCAACCCGGTCTGCACGTTTACCCGTTTTTCCTCGATGTACTCTCCCGTCAAAGTGTAGAATGTGATCTTGTTCATGCTGTTGACCAGCAGGCGATCATCCACTACACGCAGGATGAGGAAGTAGTAAAATTCCCGGGGTCCTTCCCCGTCTTTGCCGAATTTCTTGAGCAAGGATCCGTCCGCCCTGGAGTAAATGTACACCGAAGGGAATTCCCCCACGTAGATATAATCCTTTTCCACCACCAGCTGGGTGGGCTTCATCAGGTCGGGCAACGTGGCCAGTTTTTCCGCGCCCAACCAGGCCGTGGCAACCAACACCAGTGCCGACGCCAGGATTCGTTTCATTGGTTTTCTCCTCGAAATCAGCGGCCGCTGCGAAAGGGGGGACTCGAACCCCCACGCCCGAAGGCACCAGATCCTAAATCTGGCGCGTCTGCCGATTCCGCCACTTTCGCCCGCTTTGTTTTCCGGTCACGCGCAGGTTAGCACGGGGCCGGACACGCTGTCAAATGCCGGCCCGTTCCCGGGGGCACAACGCCCCCGGGAACGGTTTCAGCGAGCCGGCTTATTCCAGTTTGAACAACGAATCGTCCACCGGGCCGTTGACTTCAACCGACTTGACGGTCACCTCCGCCACGGTCTTGTCTTTGACTTTGCTGATGGATTTGAAGGCGAAGGGGATACCCGAAACGACACGGAAATCGGAATTGATTTCACGCGCCACGCCGGCGTTCCCGGGCACCTGGCTCAATTGTTCCTGGATCTCCATGCGGCCGTTATCGCGGTTGAAATAAAACTTGCGCCACTTGTCCTTACCGTCCGCCGGGGTGACGTACACCACGTCGTAGGTGGTGCCGTCAACGGTGGCGGGTTCCAGGATCTGGAAGCGGTACGCATCCATATGGCTGGCCATGTGGTGCATGGAGCCGAATTGGCCGGCCTCCACCTGTTCCCGGGGCAGGGGCTGGGATTGCCCCATGCGACGGACAATGCCCTTGTCGCGGTTGATGACGGTTTCCATTTTCATGCCCATGATCGTCATGGCCGTGTAGCGCTTGTCGGGGAAACGGGTAATGGTTTCCAAATTCACGTCAAATGTACCCTGGGGCATACTCATCTTCATGTCCGCCACGGTCCGCAGGGATTTTAAATCACGGTAGCCTTTGTAGACGGTATCAAACGCCTTTTTGACCAGCGCGGCGCCTTTGGCCAGCGATTCGGGCGTGGCCGCGGGAATGGTTTCTTCCATGGGCGGCGGCGGAATGGTGATATCGATTTTTTCCACCTGTCCGAGCTCTGAAAGCTTGCCGTCCAGGCCGGCTTCGTTGCCCACGATCAGGATGCGGAAACGGTCCGGATGCACGAAATCCCTGGCCACGGCCAGAACATCCGCGGCCGTGACGTTTTTGATCGCGTCCATCGTGCGCTGCAGATACCCTTCGGGCAAGCCGTAGGATTCGCGGCTCAATTCGTTGTTGAGGATCCGGGCCGGGGTGCTGAACTGGAACACGAATGAGTTGATGAAGTAGTTCTTGGCTTCGCTCAACTCGTCGGCGGTCACTTCTTCGACGCGGATTTTCTCTATTTCTTCCAGAATGGCGCGGATGGCCTTGATGGTCGATTCAGACTTGGTAAAGGTGAAAAACGCGGTTTTTCCGGGATGGCGTTCCTCGGTTTCGATGCCGCCGCCCACTCCATAGGTAAGGCCCATCTTGGTCCGAACCCGGGAAAAGAGACGGGAGCTCATGCCCTGAGAGAAAATGGCGTTGAACACCTTCTGGGCGGGCTCGCGCTCCAGGTCGCGCAACGTGCCCAGGTGACCGATCTGGATGGTGCTCTGGTTGAGCTCGGGCTTTTCCACGAAAAACACCCGCGCCTGGGACGGGTTGGGTTTGACCGCGGGGTAGTCGGGCAGATCGGCCTGGTGGCTCCAGTCACCGAAATGGCGTTGAAACACCGCCTTGACCTCCGCAATGTCCACCGGGCCCGACACACCGGCCAGCATGTTTCCCGGCGCGAAAAAGCGTTTGTGGCAGGCCGCCAGGTCCGCTTTCTCTATCGCGGCCAGGTGAGCGTATTCCAGTACCGCGGCAAAGGGTGAATCCTTACCGTAAATCACGCGTTCGAATTCCCGCGACGCGATACCGTTGGGCTCATCGTTGCGCCGGGCGATGGAAGAAGACAGGCGCGTGCTCATCTCCTCGATCTTGTCTTCGGCAAAACGCGGCGAGCGCACCATCTGGGCCAGGGCGGCCACGGCCGCGTCCAGGTCCTTGTGCAGGCAGGACAACGTGACGGAAAAGTAATCACCGGCGGCCTGGGCATCCATGTTGATTCCCAGCCGGTCCAGGTAGAGGTCGAGCTCATCGCCCGTCCACTTCTCCGTACCCCCGATGCGCATCAGGCCGGCGGTCATGGATGCCAGGCCCACTTTGTCCGCGGGGTCCAAAACCGATCCGCCGTTTACCAGGATGCGGATATCGACCAGGGGCAGCTTGTCCGTGCGCACCACGCGCAGGCGCAGGCCGTTATTCAGCTCCGCCTTGTGAATGGGGGGAATGTGGATGGGGTTCAGTTCGGGATAATGCAGTTTATTGATATCGGGTCCGGAGGCGGCCGCCAGGTTGAGGGCGATCATTCCGGCAATACACGCGATCACCATCAGGCGTTTCATTTGGACACCTCCTCTTTCTCAGCCTGTTTTTTTTCAATCCGCGCAATGGTGCGGTTGGAACGAAGCAGGTATTTCCCGGCCAGTTCGCGGATGTCTTCCGCGGTGACGGCATCGATTTCCTTAATGGCGTCAAAGGTTTTGCGCCAGGATCCCTGAAGCATTTCCGACTGCAGCAGACCCATCATGAAATAGAGATCGTTCTGCATCTGGCGCATGACCGAAACCTTCATGCGCGTCTTGGCGGAATCCAGTTCTTCAGCGCTTACCGGTTCGTTTTTCAACTTCTCGACCTCTTCATCGATGGTGGTCAACAATTCGTCCGTGGTCTTGCCGCTGTTGGGCAGGGCCAGAACCAGGTAGAGGCCGGGATACTTGCTGCCCGGGAACCCGGCGAAAGACGCCACGGCCAGTGCGGATTTCTCTTGCTTGACCATGCGCTGATTGAGGCGGGAACTGCGCCCCGTGGTCAGCAGGTAGTTGAGCACCTGGACACGGGTGAAATCGGGATGAGTCTGGGAAGGAATATGGTATCCCAATACCAGCCAGGGCTGGGTTTCTTCGAAAATGGTGACGGTTTTTTCGCCCAGCTGCGTCTTTTCATCGGTAAACACCAGCGGATTGGGCTTTCCGGCGGGAATGCGCGCGAAGTACTTATCCGCCATCCTGCGCAATTGCTTCGGCGTCACGTCTCCGGCGACACCGACCACCATGTTTCCGGCATGGTAATTCTTGTGGAAATAGTCGTAGACATCCTTGCGCGTGATGTGTTCGATGTTGCTCATCGGGCCGATCACGCTGACATGATAAGGATGATCCTTGAAAGCGATGGCCTGCAATTCCTCGATCAGTTTGCCCGTGGGCTGGTTTTCCGTGACCACGCGGCGCTCTTCCATGATCACGCCCCGCTCTTTGTAGAATTCACGGAAAACCGGGTCGGTAAAGCGCGCGGATTCGAGGTAGGCCCACAACTCCAGGCGGTTGGAAGGCAGGCTGTAAAAATACACCGTATAATCCTTGCTGGTGCCGGCATTCAGACCCACCACGCCGTTGCGGGTAAGCACCGCGGTGAAGTCGTTGCTCTTCACGTACCGTCCGGCTTCTTGCTTGAGTTTTTCCAATTCCGCGTTGAGGGCGTCGATCCGGTCCTGATCCGGCTCCAGGCTGTCTTTCTCAGCCAGGATGCGGTCAAACACCTGGTCCATCTCCGCCATCAAGCGACGCTCCGCCTTGATATCCGTGGTACCCACTTCGCTGGTGCCCTTGAATGCCAGGTGCTCCAGGAAATGGGAAATACCGAATATACCGATCCGTTCGTCACTGCCTCCGACATTGACGAAGGTCACAAAACTGGCAATGGGTACGGAATGATCTTCCAGCAGGATGAACTTCAGGCCGTTGTCCAGGGTGAATTCATGGATACGGTCCTGAATCCGGCTCGGATCAAAATCCGCGGCCGCAAGCCAGGTGGTGGCCAACAGGATAAGGGCCACCCAGACGCGACTTTTCATATGATGCCTCCTATAAATGACGACGGCTCAGCGGGATCGTCTAAAAAGGCGTCCGCTTGGATCTCCCCCCGCCTGAACCAGCCGGCATTATGATCTATACGCAAATCCGCGCGCCAGGGTTATGCATTCCCGGGGCGCGTTGCAATCAATCGTCCATGTTCCAGGTGATAGACGGCATCCGCCAGGCGCGCCTGCGCCTCGTTGTGGGTCACCACCACCGCGGTTCTACCGCTGCGGGTCACCAGGTCACGGAACAGCGCGAAGACCTTGTCGCCCGTGTTCCAGTCCAGGTTGCCGGTGGGTTCATCGGCCAGGATCAGGTGAGGATCGTTGACCAGGCAGCGGGCGATGGCGGCGCGTTGCCGCTCTCCACCGGAGAGCTGATGCGGCATTACACCCGCCTTGTCCTGCAGCCCCACTTCTTCCAGGCGCAACCGGGCCTGCGCCAGGGCTTCCCGGCGTTGGAACCGCTTGACCAGTCGGGGAAAGGCCACGTTTTCGATCACCGTCAATTCCGGCATCAGGTAGTGAAACTGGAAGACAAAACCCAGGTGACGGTTGCGGAATTCCGCCAGGTCCGCGCTGGAAAGGGACCCGAGATCACGATCCTGGAAAGATACACGGCCCTTGTCCGGGTGGTCCAGACCGCCCAGAAGATGCATCAGGGTGCTCTTGCCGCTGCCGGAAGCCCCGGTTACGGCCACCATGGTGCCGCGCTCAACCACCAGGTCCAGGCCGCTGAGAACCATTAGTTCAGAGCGGTCCGGCAAGCGGAAACGCTTTTCGACCTGCCGGGCTTCCAGGATTCGCTCCGTCATCGCCCGAACCGTTCCGGCCCTATTCCTCTTCTTCCTTGACCCGGCCCTCGCGCACGGCTTCGTCTATCACCTTTTTCTGCAATTGATGCGGCAACGGATCGTAGTGGGAGAATTCCATGAAGTAGGAACCCCGGCCGCCGGTAATCGACGTGAGCTGGGGATCGAAATCCAGCATCTCGGCCATGGGCACCAGGGCTTTGACCACCATGTTCTTGCCCTTGGATTCCATGCCCTGAATCTTTCCGCGCCGCCCGCTCAGGGCGCCGTTGATGTCGCCCATGAACTCTTCGGGCACGAAGACCTCCACTTTCATGATCGGTTCCAGCAGCGTGGGCTTGGCCTCTTTCATGGCCATCTTGAACGCCATCGAAGCGGCGATCTTGAACGCCATGTCCGAGGAATCGACTTCATGGTAGCTGCCGTCATAGAGGTCGACCTTGAAATCCACCACCGGATATCCGGCCAGGACGCCTTTGGTCCGCGCTTCCAAAACGCCCTTTTCCACGGCGGGCACATAGTTCCTGGGAATCGATCCGCCGAAGATGGTCTCTTCGAACACGAAGTCTTCACCCCGCGGCAGGGGGTCCATGCGGATCATGACATGGCCGTACTGCCCGCGTCCGCCGGACTGCTTTTTGTATTTCTTGTTGACATCGGCATGGCCCTGGATGGTTTCCAGGTAGGGAATCTTGGGGGGCTTCATGGTGACTTCGACACCGTAGCGGCGCTTGAGCTTGTTGACCACCAGCTCCACGTGCATCTGGCCGTTGCCGGAAATCACCAGTTCCTTGGTCTGGGTGTCGCGTTCGGATTTTACTGTCGGATCTTCTTCCTGAATGCGCTGCATGGCATTGGAAATCTTGTTTTCATCGTCACGCGACTTGGGCTCGATGGCGAACGAAATCGAGGAAATGGGGAATTGATAACCGGGAAACACCGGGCTCTTGCCTTTCACACCCACGGAATCCCCGGTCTGGGTTTCCTTGAGTTTGGCCACGGCCACGATATCTCCGGCAAACACTTTCTCGACGTTTTCCGGGTTCTTGCCCTGGAGCATGAAGATCGACCCCACGCGCTCATCCACGCCCTTGGATATGTTGTGAATGGTGGAGTCGGATTTGAAAGTCCCCGCAAATACGCGCATGATGGTGATCTTACCGGTAAACGGGTCCGAGATGGTCTTGAATACCTGGGCGGCCAGCGGGGCGGCGGGATCCGGTTTCACGCTGCCGTCTTTGGTCGCGACTTCGCCGAAGTCCAGCGGAGACGGCGCATACTGCTCAATGAAATCCAGCACCTGGTGGACACCGATATTGGCCAACGCGTCACAACAAAGCACGGGGAAGATATCCCGTTGAAGAATCGCGCGCCGCAGTCCCTCCGTCAATTCTTCCGCGGAGAGGTCGCCTTCCTCAAAATACTTTTCCATCAGCGCTTCGCTGTTCTCGGCGATCTTTTCGATCAAGGCCTCGCGCCGGGACTGCGCGAGATCCGCCAGGTCCGCGGGAATATCCACGGCTTTGAAAACGCCCTTTTCGTTGTCTTCGTACTGGTAAGCCTTCAGGCTCAAAAGATCCACAACTCCGGTAAACTCGGGCCCCTTGCCGATGGGAAGCTGCACCGCGACTGCGTTCTTGCCCCAGGAAGCGGCGATCGATTCCATGGAGGCGTCAAAATCAGCCAGGTCCTTTTTCATCTTGTTGACCACCAGGATCATGGCCTTGCCCAGTTCATCCATGGTGTCGTAGAGCTTTTCGGACTGGACCTCGACGCCCTCAAGCGCGTTGATGACCATCAATCCGGTCTCAACCGCGCGCAGGCTGAGGCGGGCCTCCCAGATGAAATTGGCAAACCCCGGCGTATCAATCATGTTGATCTTGACTTTATCCCGCATGGCATAGGCGAGAGCGGCCTGGACGGAGATTTTGCGTTCCACCTCTTCTTCATCGAAGTCGGTGACGGTATTCCCCTGTTCCACCTTTCCCAGGCGGTTGACCATACCGGTATCGAAAAGCATGGCGGCCGCCAGGCTGGTTTTCCCCGCCTGACCGTGACCCACCAGGGCGATATTGCGCAGATCGTTGCTCTGTACTTCTTTCATGCCGTTTCCTCCTCAGCGGCCGCAGCCGGAAATCCCGCAGGCGACCGCCGCAGGACAACTTCGATAATAAAGAATTATAGTAATGAAACCAGGGGCAGATGTCAAGCCGCGGGCGCCAGCGCCCGCGGAGTTGACCCGCGGTGTTGACCCGCGGAGTTGACCCGCGGAGTTGAAAAGTTGAAGAGTTGGAAAGTTGAAGAGGCAAGAAGTTCCGAATGTAGGGGCGACCGGCCGGTCGCCCCTTGCCCCTTGCCTCTTGCCAGGACGGCCACAGGGGACCGCCCCTACCTTTCTTTTCCTGGATTTCGTCCCCCAACTCCCCAACTCCCCAACTTCCTAACTTCCCAACTTCCCAACTTCCNNCAACTTCCCAACTTCCCAACTCCCCAACTCCCCAACTCCCCAACTGTTTTTATTCCGGGCGGACAGCTGTCCGCCGCATCATTTGATTTTTGGGCGCTGAACCAGTACAATGGCGGGCGGAGAGGGATAGACATGAAAAACAAGATCAAGGCTCTAATGAAACTCCGGCAGCAGAGAGACCTGGCCGGGGGTCAGGATCGCATCGATAAACGCCACGAAGACGGCAAAATGACCGCGCGTGAACGCTTGGAATACCTGTTCGATCCGGGAACATTTGTCGAACTTCAGGGTTATATGCTGCATCGTTCTTCCAATTTCGGCCTGGATAAAAAGAAATTCCTCGGCGACGGCGTGATTACCGGTTTCGGCAAGATTCATGACCGGCTCGTCTACGCCTATTCCCAGGATTTCACCATCCTGGGAGGTTCGCTGGGTGAAATGCATGCCAAGAAAATCGTCAACGTCCAGGACCTCGCCCTGAAAGCCAACGCCCCCATTGTCGGCATCAACGATTCCGGCGGCGCCCGCATCCAGGAGGGTATCAGCAGCCTGGCCGGATACGGCGACATATTCTACCGCAACACCATCAGCTCCGGCGTCATTCCCCAGATCTCGGTCATCATGGGACCGTGCGCGGGCGGCGCGGTCTATTCCCCGGGGATCACCGATTTCGTGTTCATGGTGGACAAGACCTCGCACATGTTCGTTACGGGGCCCGAGGTGATCAAGGCCGTCAACAAGGAAGACGTCACCTTCGAAGAGCTCGGCGGGGCGGAATCCCACGCCACGGTCTCGGGAGTGGCCCATTTTGTCGGCCATGACGAACACCATACCCTGGACATGGTCAAGGAATTGCTGACCTACCTCCCTTCGTCCAACCTTCACCCCCTGCCCGCCCAGGCCAGCGACGACCCCTTCGACCGCATGGACGACAAGCTCAACGAAATCGTGCCGGTCAACCCCAATAAGCCCTACAACATCAAGGAATTGCTGTCACTGGTGGTGGACAACGGCCGCTTTTTCGAGGTACATGAAGGCTACGCGCAAAACCTGGTGGTCGGCTTCGCCCTGCTGGGCGGACGCAGCGTGGGTGTCATCGCCAACAATCCCGACGTCTACGCCGGCACCCTGGATGTGCATGCCTCGTTGAAAGGCGCCCGTTTCATCCGATTCTGCGACGCGTTCAACATCCCCCTGGTTTCTTTCGTGGACGTGCCCGGATTCCTGCCCGGCCGCGACCAGGAAAAACTGGGCATCATCAAGCACGGCGCCAAGATGCTGTACGCTTATTCGGAAGCCACGGTACCCAAACTCACGGTCATTACCCGCAAATCGTACGGCGGGGCCTATATCGTCATGAGTTCCAAACACCTGGGCGCGGACGTGGTGTACGCCTGGCCGACCGCTGAAATCGCGGTCATGGGTCCGCAGGGAGCGATCAATGTCATTTTCCGCAAAGACCTGGCCGCCGCGGACGAACCCGAAGGCCTCAAGGAACGCCTGATTCTGGATTACAAGGAAAAGTTCGCCAACCCCAAGCTCCCCGCCGCACTCGGCTACGTCGACGATATCATCCTGCCCACGGAAACCCGCCCCTGCCTGATCGCGGCACTGGAATCACTGGAGCACAAGACGCTGCAGAATCCGCCCAAAAAGCACGGGAACATCCCGCTGTAAGGAGCGCGCCATGAAACGCCAGAGCGTCCTGATTCCCAATCGCGGCACCATCGCCCTCGACATCATCCAGTCCATGCGCAGCATGGGCCTGGAGACGATCCTGCTCTTTTCGCCCGAAGATGCCGGGTCCCTGCCCGTCAAACTCGCGGATCGCAGTTACAAGTTTTTCGCATCCAGGCCCGAAGACAGTTACATGGACCTGGAATCGATCATGGAGATGGCCGTCGACCTCAAAGTGGATTTCCTTCATCCCGGTTACGGTTTCCTCTCCGAAAGCCCGGAACTGGCCGATCAATGCGCCCGCAACGGCATCGGTTTTATCGGGCCGTCCGCCAAGGTGCTGCAACGCTGCCGCGATAAGATCGAGATGAAGAACACGGCGCGGGGCATGGGCATCGACACCATGGCCCATTCCGATATCATCACCAGTCCGCTGGACATCGAATTCGTTTCCCCGGAAATGAAATTTCCGGTGATCATCAAACCGGTGACAGGCAGCGGCGGGCACCAGATCCGCCTGGCTGAATTCCGCCGCGACGCCCAGGACAAGCTGCAGCAGATGCTCAAGCGCGATTCCATCCAGCAGGACGGAGTCTTCCTGGAAGAGTTTCTACCCTTCGCCCATCACATCGAAATCCCCTTCCTGCGCGACGCCGACGGCAACCTGCTGATCCTGCCCGAGATCGAATCCTCGATTCAGCGCCGCTTCCAGAAAGTGTTCCAGGAATCGCCATCGATGAACATCGGCGACGACCTGCGCCAGTCGATGATGCACAACACCCGCCGCCTGGTCGAGGAACTGGACTACGTGGGGCTGGGATACGTCGAGTTCCTGGTCGAAAAAGCAGAGGCGTTCTTTCTGGAGATCAACCCCACCATCCAGGTCAACACCTTGATCCCTGAAGTCCACATGCTGTCGAATTTCATCAAGAAACAATTCGTGCTCTCCCGCGGCGAGAAACTCCATGACGTGGACGGGGTAAGGATTATCGAGCCGCGGCACAACCTCATCCTGGTTTCATTGAACGCAGAAAACCCCCATGATGCATTCAGGCCCTCGGCGGGAAAAGTCAGTGACTTCTCTCATTACGCCACCATCCGCAATGTATTCAAAACCAGTTTGTTCGCCGGCGCGGAAGTGTCTTCCATCTATGACCCGAACATCGGCAAGATCCTGGCATTCGCCGTGCAGCGGGAAAACGCCATCAACGACCTGCGCCAGTTTCTCAACACCATCCTGGTCCGGGGCATCCATACCAACCTGATCTTTCTCAAGAAATTGTTGGAAAGCCCCGAACTGCAGCGTGGAGAAACCATCATCGATTTTCTCAACCTGCGCTTTGAATTCAACAAACGCCCGCGCAGCGATCAGGAAGTGGAACTGGCTGCGGCGCTGCTGGGAGCGGCCTTTCACGTGGAAAACCGCCGCAAGAATTACAAGGCCCAACTGGAACGCATGAAACAACCCAACCTGTTGCGCCGCATCCTTTTCGGGAGGTAACGCGCCATGAAATACCGTTTTCAGGTTCACAAACGCGCTTTCGATATTGAGACCGCACCCAATTCGACATTCCAGTCGGAAACACAGATCCGGGTGGAAAAAACCCCGTTCCAGGTCCAGATCGCCGAAACCAGGGAAAACGAAATTCTCTCATTTTTCGTCAACCGGCGCATTTACCAGGTGGAGATCGAACGGGATCTCGACGGATACCCGAGCGGAATCTACGTGGACGAAGAATATTATCCCGCCTCGCTGCTCAAGATCGACAAGTTGTTCTACTTCCGGCCCCGTCCCCAGCGCGCCACCCGCTCCGGCCTCGTAAAAAGTTTCATTCCCGGATATATCCAGAAGGTTTTTTTCCAGACCGGAGACAGCGTTCAGGAAGGAGATATCGTGTTGATTCACGAAGCCATGAAAATGGAGAATGCAGTCCATGCTCCGCACTCGGGAATTGTTAAGGAAATTTTTGTTGCCGAAGGGGACACTGTCACTCCCGGGGACATAATACTGTCAATTGAGTAAGTTGAGCAAGGTGGAAGGTATAATGTTCAAAAAAGTACTCGTTGCAAACCGCGGTGAAATAGCAATAAGGGTCATGCGTGCCTGCCGGGAACTCGGAATTTCCACAGTTGCTGTATGTTCCGAGGCTGACAAAAACGCCCTTTTTGCCAAATACGCGGATGAAGCCTATCTGATAGGNNAGAGATGAAGCCTATCTGATAGGTCCTGCCCCTTCCAGCCAGAGTTACCTGAACATGGAAGCTATCATCGCAGTTGCAAAAAATACCGGAGCCGATGCAATCCATCCAGGCTACGGTTTTCTTTCCGAAAATCCTGTCTTTGCAAAGCGCTGTGAAGAAGAGGGTATTATTTTCATAGGTCCTCAGAGCCACGTAATTGCCGAAATGGGAAGTAAGATCCGCGCCCGGCACCTCATGATGAAAGCAGGGGTGCCTGTCGTCCCCGGGACAAAGGATGCAGTTGAAGACCCTAACGAAGCTCTGGAAGTTGCTGAAAAAATCGGTTATCCGGTTCTTATCAAAGCATCCGCCGGAGGCGGCGGGATAGGAATGAAAGTCGTCCATTCCAGAGAAGAGCTTACCACATCCTTGAGTTCTACGCGGCAGATGGCAGGTTCGGCTTTTGGGGATTCTTCGGTATTTATCGAAAAGTACGTAGAAGAGCCCAGACACATAGAGATCCAGATACTTGCTGACTCTTTCGGTAATACGGTCTACCTTTCTGATAGGGAATGCTCTATCCAGAGAAGGCACCAGAAGCTGATTGAGGAAGCCCCCTCTCCAATTATGACTCCCGAGCTCAGGAAAGAGATGGGAGAAGCTGCCGTAAAGGTTGCAAAAGCAATAGGCTATGTGAATGCAGGAACCGTTGAGTTCCTTTACTCTAAAGGGAACTTTTATTTCCTTGAAGTCAATACCCGCCTGCAGGTAGAGCACGGAATCACAGAGATGGTGACCGGCATTGATATTGTCAGGGAACAGATCAGGATTGCCTGGGGAGAAAAACTCGAGTTTGCACAGGAAGACATAGTTATTGACGGGCATGCAATCGAGTGCAGAATAAATGCCGAAGACCCTCTGAATGATTTTGCTCCTTCTCCGGGAAAGATCAGGAGGTACCGTTCTGCAGGGGGACCTGGAGTAAGGGTGGACAGCGGTGTTCACACAGGTTATACTATCTCTCCCTATTACGACTCCATGATCTCAAAACTCTGCGTCTGGTCAAGAAAAAGAGAAGACGCTATTGCCAGGATGGACAGGGCACTTTACGAGTATGTGGTTGTAGGAGTAAAAACCAATATTCCATTCCATAAAGCTGTCATGAGGAACCCGTCATTCCGTAGAGGCGACCTGACAACCAATTTCATCGAAGAACAGAACATTCTTGAAGCTGTCGAAAACGTTGTCAAGGCCGATAGCGAGAAAGGAGCTACTCTGGCTTCAGCTCTTGAAGCAAAGGATAAGAAGGTTGCAGCAATCACGGCTGCGGTACATGCCTATGTTAACATGGCCCAGAAAACACAGCGGTGATGCGGCCACTCTTTACATAACATGTAGAAGAGTTTCCTGTCTATCATGGTATAAGCGCATGTTTGGACTAAGAGAATATATACGGTGGAACATATACATTTGTATGGGGTGCACGGATGGGAGATAAAAGATCTCGAATTATTAAAGCACTTAAGGATGCACAGAAGACCCCTGTTTCTGGAGAAGAGCTGGGGCTCAAGCTTGGGATTTCCAGAACTATGGTATGGAAATACATCAAATCCCTTCAGGCTGACGGATACGAAATCGAATCATCCCCTAAGAGAGGTTACGTCCTGAAATCCGTGCCTCAACTCCTGTACCCTGATGAGATCCAGATGGGACTCAAAACGACTCTTCTGGGCCAGAAGATCCATTACTTTGAGGAAGTAAGCTCCACTAACAGTGTTGCTAAAGAAATTGCGGCTTCCGAAGAAGAAGGTACTCTTGTTATCGCTGAAATCCAGAAAGGAGGCAGGGGCCGCATGGGCAGAGAATGGGTCTCTCCACACGGCGGGATATGGATGTCTGTAATCCTTAAGCCAGGGATCCCTCTAAGGCACGCCTCAAGGCTGACCCTTGTTGCCGGGCTCGCAGTTGCCAACGTTATCCGTGAAATGGGGCTTGATGCCCGCATCAAATGGCCAAATGATGTCCGCATAAATGGGAAGAAAGTTTGCGGAATTCTCACTGAAGCAAAGGCGGAAGTGGACAGAGTGGATTACGTTGTTCTCGGAATAGGGATCAATGTAAACATGGACCTGAAAGATATTCCTGAGTCTTTCCGAGCGGGTTCGACAACTTTGAAGGTTGAGCTGGGAAAGCATATCAGAAGGGTTTCGTTCCTGCAGGACTTCCTTTTTGAGCTTGAGCAGCAGTATATAAATTTCAAGACCCATCCGTTTTCCCAGATTCTTAACGACTGGCTGGCTCTTTCGGATACGATCGGCAGAGAAGTAAAGGTTACCACACCTTCCCGAATTATAGAGGGTAAAGCTGTTGGAGTAACTCCGGACGGAGCACTTATAATCAGGAAGGCTGATGATACTAAAGAAGAAATTATTGCAGGTAGATGCATTTATGCGCGTCCCAAATAAACAGGAAAAAAAAAGCAGAAAAGAGAAGGGTATCCTTCCTGCATTTTTTTTCCTGGCTGCGGTCTTTTTTCTCTTTTCACTTCTCTTTTGTGCAGTCCTTCCTGTCCCTGCCAGCGCAGATGAAGAACGGCTTTCCATTATTCTAATTGATGGGGATGAGATTTATGTCCGGTCAGGCAGTTCCTACACTTTCTTGCAGGGCTACCAGATTTACGTAAAAGGTGCTGATACAGAAGGCAACAGGATATGGATCGAACTGCGCAGAGACGGAGTTTTTCTCGAGGACTCTATTGTCAGTAAAGGCAGTAACTATGTATACTCAAATAATTCCACAGAAATTCTGAACCTCAAAGTTGAAACCATATACGGAGGAGCAGATGGAGTCCTGGTAAAGTTCTCTCCGGTATATCAATACCTTAACCCCAAACTTCCCATGCCTCAGAAACCGTCACTTCCCTCTTCCAATAATTCGGCNNTTTTCTTCTGTCCCTCCTGTCTTTGAAAATCAGGCAGAAGGTTTTGATGTTTCTATGTTTCTTCTGAGTATAGGAGCCGTTTTCCTTATAACCGGTTTTCTTGCGGGGCTCTATAAGAAAAAATGAAGAGAATTTGATAAAAAATTTAACCCGTATAAATAGTTTATTAGTAAACATAGTTTTATTGAATATATTTTATGAAGAAGACATATTTTTATAAGAATTTATAGTTGAAAATAATTGTCGTTGAAAATAAGATCTTGAAAAAAGATCTTGAAAATAAGTATCGTTGAAAATAAGATCTTGAAAGTAAGTTCTGGATATAATTCGATTCCAATTTTATCAGGAACTCGAACCAA
>DBFQ01000040.1 GCA_002294665.1 Candidatus Aminicenantes bacterium UBA876 | reverse complement strand
AACTTGAACATGCGGAAATTGCGGCCGTCCAGGCCCACCCGTGTCTGGGTGAAAAACACCGGCCCGCGCGAATCGAGTTTGACCCAGATGGAAAGGATCAGAAAGAGAGGCGACAGGAGCACCAGGCCCAGGAACGATGCCACCAGGTCAAACGCGCGTTTGAGGAACAATCGCCAGCCCTGGAGCGGAATGTCGCCCAGGTTGATGGTGGGAATGCCTTCGATGTGCTCCATTCCCGCCTTCAGGGAGGCGATCTGCAGGATATCCGGGATCAGGCGGATGTCGAGCAACAGGTTGTTGGCGCGACGGATCAACGATTCGATCGTCTGGATGCGGCTCAGGGGCAAGGCGACAAACAGGTCGGTCACCTGGTGGTCCTTGACCGCTTTTTCCAGGCGGTCATATCCTCCCAATACATCCGCTTCCGTACCCTCTCCCAGAAAACCGACCACCTCGATGCCGAAATGGGCATAATTCCGCAGTTTTTCGGCCATCAGGCGGCCCAGCTCGGAATCCCCGGCGATCAGGATACGTGAAATGCCGTTTCTCCGCATGAAGATATGGCGAAAAAACCGGAAAATCAGCAGGCGCCCGAGAAAAATCGCGGCCGTTACCAGGGGCACATACAGGGCAAGGAACACGTGAGAGATTTCAAAACCGATGAAGTTGTAACTGTTGAGGTAGCTGAACACCAGCAGCGTCACCACCGCGCACACCAGGGTGTTGATCACGGTGGCAAACAGGTCGTCGAGGCGGTTTCGGCGCAGGCGGATACGGTAAAAGCCCCGGGAAGCAAAGTAAATCACCTGGAAGAACACACAGAACGCCAATACCATCAGGTATGGACGCAGCACCGGGATTCCCTTCGGCGCCGCCAGCAACCCGGAATGAAACCGCAGCCAGAAGGTCAACAGGAAACCCGCCGCGATGGCGAACACATCGGAGAAAAAATAGAACTGCACCAGTTTGCGACGGCTTTTCTTGATCATGACACTTCGTCCACCAGGCGCGAAAACCCCTCGCGGAAACGCGCAGGTGAAAAACGCAGGCTTTCTGTGCGCAGAACCCCGGGGTCAAAAGTTTTTACGCGCATTTCCTCCACCGCCGCGGCAAAGGCGTCCACACTGATGTCGGCTACCAGCAGCCCGGTCCTGCCGGGAGTAACGATATCTGCCACTCCTCCGCGGGCCGAGGCCAATACCGGCGTACCGCAGGCCAGGGCTTCCGCAAAAGCAATCCCGAAATCCTCGAGGCCGGCATGAACAAAAGCGCGCGCGCGGCGATAACGCTCGCGCAGGTCCTCAACGGAAAGATTTTCTTCGAAGCGGATATTCGCAGCGGCTCGGCGTTGCAGGCCGCGTTTTTCCGGTCCTCCGCCCACGATCAGCAACGGATCACCGGTGCGGTTGAAGGTTTCCACCAGCAGGTCCACCCGCTTGTAGGGAACCAGTGCCGTCACTGCCAGGAAGTAATCCTGCTTACTGCTTTCCCCGGGGCAAAAGAAATCCGTATCCACCGGCGGAAAAACAACCGTCGCGTCCCGGCGGTAATACTTGCGGATGCGCGCGGCCACGTAAGTGGAATCGGCCGCGAAACGGTCCACGCGCGCAGCTGAGGCCGCGTCCCAGGTGCGCAGTCGCGTGGCCGCCCGGCGGATCAGCCATTTTTTCAAACCGCGCGCGCGGCCGAAATACCGGGGATACTGGTCCCAGATGTAACGCATGGGCGTGAACACGTAACTGATATGCGGCGCGTGGGGAGGCGGAATGGCACCCTTGGCCACGCAATGAGAAGTGCTGATCACCAGGTCGTACGTGGACAGGTCAAAGGACTCCACGGCGCGCGGCATGAGGGGAAGGCAATGGCGGTAGTATCGCCGCGCCGGTGCGTACCGGTTGAGGTAGGAAGCGGTTACCCGATGCTCACTGATCTTCGGCGATACTTTATCCGGTGAGTAAAACAGGGTGAAGATATCGGCCGCGGGAAAGATGTCCAGCATGCCTTCCAGGACCTTCTCGCCCCCGCGCATGCCGTTGAGCCAGTCGTGAACAATCGCCACCCGTGCCGTCATCACCCGCAGATTGTACACCGGGGGAAATCGCTTGACAAGGAGGGAAACCCGCGGGCCAAATCAGGCCTGGTAGGTGATGCGATACTCAGTATAGGGATCGCCCTTCATGAGGGAACGCACCATCTCCACGTTCACATCCCTGCAGCCGTTCAGTTCCAGGCCGCGCTGCATCCAGCCGCCGATGCGGTACTCGACGGTCTTGTCGATATCGGGAAACTCGGTGATGCGCACGGTGGCGTTGCCGCGTTCATTGACGGGAACCACGATCTTTGCCGGGCGGTAATAAGAGGAAACGAAGACCGGGCCCTTGCCCACGAAGAACTCCGGCTTGCCCACCTTGAGGAACATGCGGTACAGTCCCTTGAAGCCATGGTCGAGGGAAAAGCGCCCCATTTCCCAGCCGGTCTTTTCCAGGTTCCACTGGTAAAACAACTGCGCAATGAACGCCACGGGTTCAAGCATGCAGGAACGCAGGTCATACCACTCGTTTTCCTTGATTTTGAACTCGAACAGCAGGCGGGCGTCCCCCGACAATGTGTCCAGCCATTTCTCATAACCGTCCTGGCCGAACTTGGTTTTCACAAACTGCGGAATCGTGGCAATCAGACTGCCCTTGACTTCCATTTTGCCGGCTCCTTGCCCCCGCTCTCCGGGGCCCGCCCCGAAACACACCCTATATATACGTATAAAAATATCGATTGTCAATTAATTTGCGTAAAAAAATATCGATTTGTGTTTTTCTGACTGAAATTTCAAGCCTGTATTTCTCAAAAGGATTGCCCGGCTCATTGCCGGTTTAAATGTAAAGCAGGGGCACGGCCCGCCCTGGCGGGGGCTTTGGCGCGCCGTACCCCTGTGTTTTCAATCAATTCATCATCCATCCTCGATCACAACTCTCAGAAGCGCCCGCCCCGCCGAGCGCTGAAGCACCGGCGCAGACGATCGATCCCTCACTGCAAGTACCGATCCTTCAATTCCCGCGCTCGTTCGATCCCTCGGGGTGTCAGCAACACGGACTTGACATTCTGGAACTGCTCGATCATCTCCCCCTCTTCCAACGCGTCCAGCACATCGAAACGGAACCCTTTCCAGGCGCGGAACACTTTTTCACCCGGCTTGCGCCGGGAGTCTTCCTCCCATCCCGAGAGGTACAACAACAGCAGGTTCAAATCCTTTTCTTCATCACTCATCTGCCTGCGCATGGGCTGAACCTCCATTCAGATGGTGATGCGGTCTTTGAACCGCAGAAATGTTTTTTCGCCGATACCTTTGACCTTGAGCAGGTCTTCAACGCGCTTGAACGGCCCGTTTTTCTTGCGATAATCGATAATGCGCTGCGCCACCTTTTCCCCGATCCGCGGCAGAGTCTGAAGTTGCTTCAGATCAGCGGTGTTGATGTTGACCTTGGAGTTTAACTCTGTGGATGCCTCGAGCAACGGCATCCCGGATACCAGGAGCAGCCCGGCAATCAGCACCATCACGAGAATCTGTTTTGTTGCGGTTTTCATAATTCACCTCCTGTTCCCGGGCAATCAAGATTCATGCCAACTGAGGGAAAAGAGAGTACCGTACCCCGGATACCCTTTGGGAAAAACGACTTCGCTCGAATGACCGGGAATCGATGGGATCCGGATATCGTTCACTTCAGTGAACACTCTTGACCGCTGTCATTCACTTTACTGAACATGAATTTGCACCCCGGATGCAATAACCGCTTTACGCCTTGTTTTTTTTTGCTCAACATTTTGGCACGCAAATTGTCTGGCATTCGTGTGGAGGGTGAAATGAAAACAGCCAGATCCGAAAACGGTTATCTTCTGATTGAAATCATGGTGTCAATGGTGCTGGTTCTGATTGCGGTAAGCGCGCTCGGGCGCATTCTGGAACACACGATCCGCAGCGGACGGGCCAGCGCGCAGCGGTTGCGCCATGACCAGTCGCTCAATTCCTGGCGCGATCGCCTGCTGACAGCCGATTTCAACCATGCATGGATGTCTGCCGGCACCCACCGTGAGATGTCCGAAGAGCTGAGGTTGAACTGGAAGGTAGCGGATCTCTCACCCGATCTGAAACAAATCGAGTTAACGATAAGGTGTGGAGCACTCTCTGCGCGACAGCGGTTTCACAAATCTTTCTACATCCACGGATCCGGCTGGAAAGAACGGGCCGTCCCCAAGCCGGGAGAACAGCCATGAACCAGGGGTTCACCTTGATGGAATTGCTCGTCGCTTCCGCTATCGGGCTGGGGATTCTTTCCGTTGTGGTAGTCAATATCACCCATTCATCCGCTCTTTCTAATCGTGCGGTCTCACAACAGCAGAATCTCGAAGCGTTGTTCCACACGGTAGATACAATCAAGTCGGACCTGACCCGGTGCGGAATGCGCCTGCAGGAAGCGGCCGCCGAATTCTCCATCAAACCGTTTTCCGCGAAAGAAAACGGATTCATTCTGAAATTCGGCATATCCGGCTGTTCTCTGGCCAGCCCCGCAACCAGTGGAGACGGTCATATTGAAATCAGTGGCGATGATTTTGCCCGCAAGCGCAAATCCATACTGATCTACAACCTGGCGAACAGGGTTTTTGAATGCAACGAGATCAGTCAGGTCGCGGGAAACCGCCTGGAGATGAAAAACCCCCTGCAGAACCCCTTCCCCGAAAACAGCGCGGTCGTAGTCCTCAGGGAGATCGAATTGCGTTTCTATCCCCGCACGCATCAATTGAAACGCCGCCTGGACAACGGCTACTTTCAGCCGTTGCTGGAAAATGTCACCGATTTTGCCTCCACCTATTTCCCCGAATCCCGTTCCGTGCTGTACCGACTCGAAATCAACCACCGGGAACAGGTCCGGGGCTATATTTTTCTGAACAACCTGGTCGAACCATGAAAATATGCAGATGGTTTCAAAAACGTCGCGGCAATATCCTTGCCGCCCTGTTGCTGACCATGCTCTGCGGCACTTTGTGCATGACGTTGCTGACCCATACCATCGGGCATCAACGCATCATGCAGATTCGCCGTTCGCGGGCGATCGCCCTGGCAGAATTGAGTGACAGCCTCAACCTGGAAACCCACCAGATGTTCCAGACCCTCAACCAAGCTGATCTGCACTCTCTGCAGAACCCGGCGAAAATCCTGTTTTCGCCGCAGACTTTTCCCGATCACGATTCCGATTCCGTCCGCTTCAGCCATTGCTTTTCCATCCATTTTCATGCAAACGGAAACCTGAAAACCAGTTTTGCCAGGGACCGCATTCTCTGCCGGCAGCAGGAAGGGCCCTTTGCCATGGAAGCGGAAATCGGCTGTACTTTCCTACGCGGCGCCGTACCCGTGCAACGAATCCCCCTGCTGTTGAAAGCGGAGATCCCGGATGAAATCACTACCCGCTCATGGCTCAGATCCATGGGAGTCGAAATATCATCCGGTGCCGTGCCGGTCGTACAACCCGAAGGCTTCGATTTGAACCTGAAAAGCCTGGCTCAGCACGCCCTGGATCTGGGCGACCTGAAACTGACCTGGGCGGAGATCCGTCGCAGGCTGAATTTGCCCGTAATGGATACACAGTTGCCGCCCGGGGTCTACCTGGTGCGCGATCCGCAGCGTGTTCATGCCGTACTGGTTCAGGGAGATCTCGACAAACTCGAATTCGCGGGCTACCCGGCTTACCAGTTGATCCGCCTGACCCGCGGCCACGATACCTACCAACTGGAGTATTCTCCCGGGGGGGGCATCCTCGATTGCTGGATTTCAGACTCACTTACGGCTGCCGAGTTCTCCGAGTCTGTCGTGATCAACGGCGATTGTCGATCCGTCCAGGTCTTGAGCGAAAAAGGTGCACCGCCACCGGCATTTCATTGCGACAGTCGCATACTGCTGCTGGTCAGCGGCAAAGTCTGCATCGATTCATCGCTGAAACGGGGCGAGTTGGGCGTCCGGAAAATCTCAGCTCCCGGGCTGTCGATTGTCTGCGGCAAAAGCGGGGTGTTTCAGGGGGGAGCGCAAGGAATCCATATAACCGCAAAGGATAACGTCATCCTGGATGCCGGCTTGATTACAAGCGGTGTCTTAATCAACTCAGCGGGTTCGCTGAACGTGAACGGCGGTGTATGCGCAGCGGATCTGGAAAACGCCGGGAAAATTCAAGTAACACCTGTTGCGGGGGACCACCCCATACTGGGAAACCTGACTGTGCAGAACCTGAACATGATTGAAAGCATCCGCCTGCTGCGCATCGAAGAAGTGCCCCGTGACGACATGGAGTAGGGTTTGCCGGAGCAAAACGATAAAAAGCATCTGCGGTCGGGTTTGACCGTAGTCGAACTCATGATCGTATTGATCCTGCTGGGGGTTGTTTTCTGTTCAGGGATGCTGGGGCTGCGCGCCTATCATCGCCGTGCGGAAATCACCAACGCGGTCCGTTGCGTCACCGCGGCCATGCAGACGGCGCGCTACCGCGCCATCGGACTCAACCGCAGAATCAAACTTTCATGCAGCGATCAGGGTAACCTCGAATTGGATATGCGCAAAAACGGCCGCTGGGTTTTTCTGGAGCGAGTGAAACTGCCGACAGGGACTCGAACACGCTTGAATGCCGAGCCCGTGTTCCACCCCGAGGGCCACGTGGTTCCCCTCTGTTCCGTGTTTGTCCAGGTGGAACATTACCGGCGCAGAATCTCCATCTCCATGGCCGGCCGTATCCAGGTGATTCCCCTGCCATGAACTGAATACACGGATTCGCCCTGGCCGGCATTTCTTTTATTTCCGGTTGCCCTTCATTCAGGAAGTTAAAATAAATTTCAAATTTATATTATCTTTTTAGCATATTCCGGGAACCTGCCTGGAGTGCTTGTTTTTTCTTTTTTCTTTATAATAAAAACCGGCATGAAGGAAGCAAAGATTCTGATTCTTCTGATTCTCTTCGTGGGTGCGAACAGCCGTTTATACACCGAGGAAAATTCCGTAATCTTTCTGAGAAGCGTGGATTCAACCACCCTGGAGCCGAGTAAATCAGAAGAATTCTATTCCAGCGAGGTCATCGCCAATATTTTTGAAGGGCTGGTCCGCTTTAAAAAAGGAACCCTGGAGATTGAGCCCTGTCTGGCCACCCGCTGGGAAACGAGAAACAACCATACCGAATGGTTGTTTTATCTGAGAGAGGGAGTTCGCTTTCACAACAACAGGCTGCTGGATTCCGACGCGGTGGTTTCCGTGTTTAAAAAAACGCTGGGTAAAGAAAACCCGGGAAGCAAAAGGCAATGGTTTTTCTTTCCCTATATCGAACATGTTGAGGCCGTGGGGAAATACGTGTTCAAGATTACTCTGAAAAAACCTTATGCGCCACTGCTTCCTGCACTCACGGATTCCGCCGCCCTGATTGTGGCTCCCGAATCCTACCAGGAGGATGGATCCTTCAATCCCCTCGGCACCGGCCCGTTTAAATTCAAGAGCTGGGATAAGGGAAACGCTTTGATCATTGAACGGAATTCCGAATACTGGGACGAAAACGCCCGCTTGTCCAAAGTCACTTTTAAAGTCGTCCAGAACCCGGCCACCCGGACGCTCAATTTGAGGAACGGAAACGCTGATCTTTTGCGAATCAATTCAGCTGTTGAATATGAGGAGTTGCTGGGCAGAAAGGATATTATCATTAAAAATGATTTGACTCCTGATGTGCACTACCTGGCGTTTAATACTCGAAAATATCCGCTTTCTGAAGTCGATGTCCGCAAAGCATTCGCCCACTTGATCAACAAACAGGGCCTGATCAAGCACGTTTTCCAGACAATGGCCGTTCCGGCCGTCACCCCGATCCCGCCTTCACTGTTTGGATTCAACAAGTCTATCAAGGATTACCGATTTGATATTCCCAAAGCCAGGGAATTGATGAAAAAAGCCGGACTGGAATCCGGTTTTTCCGTAACCCTTTTCATAGCCGCGAAAAATGTGGGGCATCAAAGGATCGCCAATATCATCACAAACAATGCCAAATATCTGAATGTGCGGATCAAACAGATAAAACTGCCTTTTGCTGAACTGGTCAAAAGATGCGACAAGGGTGAACATGACATGGTTTTGCTTGGCTGGGTGGGACCCCCTGATCCGGATTTTTTCCTGTATCCCTTGTTTACCATGAAACCGGGAAACAAGAACCGGGCCTTTTATCTGAACCGGCAATTGTCCACATTGTTGGAAAAAGCCAAGGTAACCCTGAACCCTGAGAAACGCCTTCAATATTATTGGCAGGCCCAGGAAATGATCCACGAGGATCTTCCCTGGATCCCGCTTTTTCACCAGGAATCTCTGGTGGCTTACCGCAATAGTCTCGAGAATCTTGTGATCAATCCCAACACGTATATAGAATTCAAATATCTCAGGAAAAACAATTAATGGCCTGAATATGGAGAAGGTCCGCTTTCAGCAAGGAGCGGGGCAACGCAATTGGGTTGATGATGACAAGATGCAGAATAAACCGGGCATTATCACTGAATCTGCCGGTATCCGGAAGATCGTCAGTCCGATCAACCGGAATCTGTTTGAAAAGGGAAAATGACAATGACAAATAATAACAATATTTTTTCGGCCGTTTTAATCATGATTGTGATGGCTCTCTTCATGGATTTAGGAGCTGTTGCTGAAAAAACCGTCACCTGGGGGAGTTTGACCGAACCCGAAACCCTGGACCCGGGACAGGCCTGGGACAATGCCTCGGTTTTTTTCACCACCAACATCTTTGATACCCTGGTCGTGTTGGATTCAGAGACCCTGGAAATCAGCCCATCACTGGCCGTATCATGGAAAGCGAACAGAAACGGCACCATCTGGGAATTCAAATTGCGCAAGGGCATCCATTTTCATGATGGTTCGGATTTCAATGCCGATTCCGTGGTGTTTTCATTCCAGAGACAGATGCAAAAGGATTTCCCCTATCGCTATTATGACTTCCCACTCTTTGATGAGATTTTCAGAAACATTGTGTCCGTAAAGTCGGTGGATACCCATACCGTGGTGTTTCAACTCGATCAACCGTTTTATCCTTTCCTGGCCACCTTGACCGCCTCACCCGCCGCCATTGTATCCCCGACCGCCGTAAAGAAACACAAAAAAGCATTTGCCCGACACCCGGTGGGAACCGGCCCCTTCCGTTTTCAACTCTGGGAAAGAAACGAACGCATCGTTCTGCAGGCCAACCCACAATACTGGAAAGGCAAACCCAATTTTGATCAATTCAGTTTTTTGATCAACGATAAACCCGACAATCTGCATAAACTGTTCAGAGAACAGAAATTGGATGTCATTGACAGTTTTTCAATTTCGCGGGCTACGGGATTAAGGAATGTCAGGTGGACCACCATTAAACTCATTCCCGTTCTTTCGGTAACCTATATCGCATTTAATCTGGAGAATCCCCATCTGAAACAGGTCAATGTCCGCAAGGCGTTGCGCTCCGCCTGGGACCAGCGGACGCTGAGGTATGTTTTCCAGGGTTTCGTCACGCCTCTGGATTCGATTATCCCCAAAGGCATACCGGACCACACACCCCCAAAGACCGTATCAAAACTGAATCTGGACGAAGCCCGAAACTGGCTGCAAAAAGCGAATGTCAAGCAGCCTGTCAAATTAAGATTCCTGCTGAGCGGTGATTCAGACCTGATTCGCCAGCTTGTCTCGTTTTATGCCAAAAACCTCAGACGCTTAAACATTGAACTTGACATCGTGAATGTATCAATGGAGGAATACGAAAAAAGAATAATGAAAGGCGATTTTGACCTCACCCTGAACGGTTGGGCCGCGGATTATCCCGATCCGCATAGTATCATATCGCCGTTGTTTAATGAAACACTGATGCAAAAAGGTTTGGCCAACCTTTCACAATACCGGGACGCCCGGATGAAAAAGCTGATTGAGAGCCTGACCAAGGAGATGGATAAATCAAGGAGAATTCAGAAAGTCGCCGAAATCATCCGGCTGATCGATGCACTTTCTCTGTGCATACCCATTTTCCAGGACTCGACGGCCATCATCTACAACAACACGCGGATTAAGAACATACGGGTAACCCCCACGGACACCATCCAGTTATTCAACATCGAGAAAAAGTGAAAATCAGAACCAAGTTGTTTCTCTCGCTGGCCGTGACAGCCTTCGTTTCCGTCCTGTTGGCGACTTTTTTCGCCATTTACTCGATTTCCGAAAATTACGAGGAAATCGCCCGCGAAGCAACCGCCGACAGCCGCAGGAAAACGGAAAATATTTTTTATGAATACCTGGGAGATCTGACCAGGAAAGCGACTTTCATTTCCGAGTTAAAGGAGGTCATCGAAAACCTGGATGACCCGGGTAAACTGGCAATCTCTCTGGAAAACAAAGGCTTCTTTCTTTTTAATATCAACGCCAAAATACTCAGCCCGGAAATGGATATCATTGTGTCCTACAAGAACTCGTCCAACAATACGTTGTCCAAGGCCGATCTGAAAGAATTCCCTTTTTTCCAGCCGGGCCGGGATGCGTTGCTGAGGGATATCGGAATATTCAGAACGGATGATCAAATCTGTATCCTCGCCATTTCCCCCATCGTGGATCAGACCGACTTCAGTTTCAAGGGTTACGTGTTGTTCGAGTTTTTTTTCAATTCCGAATTCGCCGATCAATTAAAGGATAAAGCGGGTTGTGATATCGTCATCCTTTCAGGTGGCAAACAGCTGGCCACTTCTTTCCAGAACGATGAGGGCAAACGTTTCTTCCCCGAATTTTCCGGAGATCCTGCCCAGCATAAGCAGAAAAAGAAAATTCTGGATGAGAATTACCTGATCGATGGATTTTCCATCTTTGATTACCATAAGCAACCAATCGGTTCCATTCTCGTAGCGGTAAATGTGAAAAACATCCTGGTTGCCAAATCCCAGGGGATTCGAAACATCCTGCTCGTTCTGGTCATCGCCTCCCTGCTGGCCATAGCGGTTTCCCTGGTTGTGGGACGAAAACTCAGCCAGCCTTTGCTTGCCTTGTCCGGCAGTGCCCATGCCATCGCAAAAGGAAATTTTGATGTCCGCATCGAGCCGACCTCAAAAGATGAAATCGGAGACCTGTCAAAGACCTTCGCCGATATGGTGAAATCGTTAAAAACCCAGCGAGAAGAAATACTGGACCTGAAAGTGTTTTTCGAAAAAATCATCAACAATTCCCCCTCCGCCCTGATTATCTGCGATGAATCCGGAGAGGTCATTTCCGTGAATCCGGCGGCCGAAAAAATTCTTGATACCCAATTCAGCAAGATCCGAGGAAAAAACATTTTCGAAACCGTTGCCTTCACTTCATCCATCAAGGCTGATTTTTACAATGTCATTCTCAGTGGTCATCCCACATACCGTGACCCCTATCCGCAGTATCTGCCGTCAAAGGAAGAAAAGATTTTCCGCCTGACTTTGTACAAAATCGTACTTAAAAAAGGCATCTCCGTAGCCATTCAAATCGAAGACATCACCGAAAGGTTGAGAATGGAAGAGGATTTGACCCATGCCCAGAAATTGGGGACAATGGGCGAATTTTTAAGCCGATTCACTCATGAGTTCAACAACTTGATGACCGGAATCATCGGTCATATCAGCCTGCTGAAAATCGGAACCGACGAAAACAGCCCCAGTTTACCCAGAATCATTTCCATCGAAGAACTGGCAACCAAAGCCACCAAACTGGGCAGCACGATTTTAGATTTTTCCAGGAAGAAAAAGCATGAAACCACGCATATCAGTGTCACGGAATTGGCTGATTCGGTTTTGAACCTGATCGGCAAAACCGTGTTGAAAGATGTGCTTGTTGAGAAAAAATACAACGCAGGCTCCGCTTTAGTCGTTGGCAACAAAGAAAAACTGTCAATGGCATTGCTGAATCTTTTCATCAATGCCAATGATGCCATTACCGAAGCCAGGGTTGCCCGGGGGAAAATAACGGTTGAGGTGGATTATCAAGCGGAACCGGATCAAAAATTTGTCAAGTTGAGTATCGGTGACAACGGAATCGGAATCGACAGCAAAAACCTCGACAAAATTTTCCTCCCCTTTTTCTCGACCAAGGGCAAAAAGGGCACGGGCATCGGGTTATCAACCGTGAAGAAAATAATCGAGAATTACAACGGCAGGATATCCATATCCAGTCAACCGGGAGTGGGAACGACATTCACCATTCTGCTTCCCGAAGCCGAAGAAGAGTTGGGCTGAGATCGTCAGTCCAGCATTGCAGCAGATCGTTGAAAGAAATGCGGGTTAAAAAGCAGGATATTCGCAATGGGTAACGCGACTTTTTTCCATGCGCACAATCACCGGCAGTGAGCGGCAGGTTGCGTGGCGCAGGAAGGCATCCCGCGACATCACGTAAACCGGATGAAATGATTCATGGGTCAGCCATCCCCGCACATCTTGAATATTATCGTGCACGGCCACGGCAAAACAGTTTTTCTCCTGCTTTTGCAGCAGTTTCAAATCCTCCATGCCCCGAAAGATGCAGGAGTAACACTGGTTCAAACCGAAGAACAGGCAACATGTCTCGCCCCTGGACAAAACCAGGTCCTGAAAAAACACCCGCCCACCATCCAGGTCGGACAAAACCAGTTCGTGCGCATTCTGAATGGCCATGCCGGGATCACCGTCACCATTGCCGCCCAGGCGCACGACCAGGACGGTTACCAGGGCCCCGGCCAGGAAAGCC
>DBFQ01000042.1 GCA_002294665.1 Candidatus Aminicenantes bacterium UBA876 | reverse complement strand
TTTTTTTAGGACAGTAGTGTATTCGCCTGATAAATCGCTCGGATAGGTTGGCCCCGCCCCCTTCCGTATCTTCTGTATCCTCCTTTTCTTCGCGCTCACAAGCCGAAATCCCAGTTGCGCGGATGGCATTCGAAAGTTCTTCGGAAAGTTCAAAATCATCCGCGTCGCCCATTTTCAAAATAAACTCCAGCGTGTTGATCGCGAACGAATGACCCAGCGGTATTCGCGCCCGCTGGATTTTGCGTCCGTTGATAAAGGTCCCGTTGGTACTTCCCAGGTCCTCGATTTCGACCTCGTCATTATTCCTTGAAATGCGCAGGTGCCTTCGGGACACGTATTTCTGGTCCAGATTCCAGTCGCATTGGCAACTGCGCCCGAGCACAATGGATTCGGGGCCATTCAAGGGGTACTTTTTAATCTCACCATCCAGAACATAGAGGAAATAATACGATGTGTTTTCTGATTTCATTTTTTCACATTACCTGGATGAATCGACACAAAAAATCCAGAAAATGTACAGCAATTATGTTTCCAAAAAAGAAAATGGAGGTCAGACCAACTGCTACTGCTTTCTGTCAGGAACACCCTCTCAATCCATTGCGGCTTGCGCTTTTCAGGAATCATTACTGACTTTTCCTTCCCGCAACCATCGACCCTTTTGATCCCGGTTCCGGTTCCGCTTGCGCACCCAATCCAGAGACAACCCGGGTCACACTTCTGGCCGGGATCGGGGCCAGGTAGCGAAAACGCAGCCACTTTTTTTCCGTGTCCAAAACCGCTACGGACGGGTAAATACGCTTTGGATTGTTCCCGCCCGGACTCGCTTCATCCGGGTTGATGATGCCCGAAATCGAACCCGGATTGATCAGGTAGCGATGGCGTGGGCACAAAATGACACGGGTATTATTCTGAATGGGAATCGTGATCGGTTGAGATTCCGGATCACGTTGTTCGTAAATCACCGCGTTGTGAGTATGACCAAAGAAAAAAATAAAAAAGCTTTCAACGTGGAATTGCGCCGCCGCTTTCTCAATGTTGTCCAGGTAGGCAGTCGACCATACACCGTGTCCCTCTAAAATCACGCTGGGATCGGTTGTGGTGTGGCTGCACAGGATCTCTCCGTTCCATCCCAGGCGCAGGCGGGGCTGGGCCATGTTAAAGAAATCTTTCCGGGAATCGGGATCCAGCAACTCCGCTCCGGCGGTATCATTCTGCCCCAAAAGCAAGTGGGCGCCTTCACGCGATAGAAGCCGCAGACATTCCCGGTTCCAGCCACCGTCGGCGAACAGGTCCCCCAGGAAAACCAGCTGATCAGCCCCTTGGGCCCTGAGCCATTCCACGCCCTGCTCGAGTATTCCAAAATTCCCATGCACATCAGAGAATACACCGATAATCATGCGACCTGTTTCATCGGCAGCGTCGGTAAACCTGTTCCCTCAATTTCAACATGCCCGGATGTGCCGCGGATAATTGCATGCCCTTGGAAACAATGTAGCGGGCGCGCTTGCAATCCCCCTCCCCGTTGCCCTGTCTGACCAGGGAAGCCAGGATATCTCTGGAATGCCTGTTGGCGTACTCATCTGCTTCGCGCTGAACAGCTGAATCCGCGCGAAAATCCAGGGCGCGGCAATAATGCAGGTACTTGTTTCCGGGATCTTTCTCCGTCCTGGCCTGTTCCACGTAATAATCACGAGCGGAGATTCTCAGATCCATCTCCGCTTTTCTGACCTCCTCCGGAAGCCCCGCTCCGGGAAATACGTCCTGCTTGATGGAGCTGAATACCTTGAGCGCGCCGTCAAAATCATTCTTCTGTTCAAGGCTGCGTGAGTGCTCCAGCATCTCCATGGCTCGCTTTGTCCTGACCTGGAACAGGGCCTGGCTGCGCATCTTATCCAGTTCCGCCGAACCATGTTTGCGCTGCAGTGATTCAATCATTTTCAAAGCCTCGGCGGGTGAAGTTTGAAGCGTCGATTGAACCTCCTTGACCGAACTCCGAAAGCGGATCCCCGGTAGAATGGCGAACAGGAAAACCGCGAGCAAAACCAGCACAATCGCAGCGGACAATGAAAGAATGGTCGTCTTACGCCTTTTTTCAGAAATTTCCTGTTGCAGTGAATTCAGTTCGGCGCGCCAATCATCCAATTGTTCTTTGGAACCCACATGAATCAGGCGCTTGAGGATGGCTGCTTTCTCAGTTCCGCTCTCGGCGGTTTTCAGTTTCAATTCGAGTGACTGGATAGTCTCCAATTGTTCCAATTCGATCTCACGGCGTTTCCTGACCAGCTTCTCCTTTCCCTCCCCTTCCGGAACTGAATCAATCAACTCATCAAGTTTTTCTGTGGCTTTGCGGTAATCCTGGCGGCTGTATGCCGTTTCGTATTCCTTGCTGTTTTTTCCCCAGTCCGACAAAAGCGCGATCCTGTGCGCGGCAAATTCTTCTCCCAGTTCAAAATGCTCGCGCAACACCTGTTCGGCTTCTTCAAAGCGACCCGTTTCAATCAAGTGGTTAACACTGGCCATGGCCTCCTGTTTGCGCCGTTCGGCCTCAAGTCTCCGTTGTTCAGCCATTTCGGCTTCACGCTTCAGGTCTTCCTCACGACGCCGTTTCGCTTCTTCCTCACGGCGCCGTTTCTCTTCTTCCTGACGGATACGCTCGGCTTCCTCGTCGCGGCGCTGCTTCTCCAGATCAAATCCCGGTGCCGGTGCTTGCGCCTGCGGGCGGTCCTTCTTGTAGGAAGGCATCTGAACGGAACGGGAAGCGAAACGTCCCTCAACCAGTTCAATCGTAGTCTGAAACATGCGGCAAAACGACTCATCCGCCCCTGCCGGCAAGGCCAGGCGGCCCCAGAGCCGGCCCAGTTCCTCTTCCATATTGCGGCAGTCAGCAAAACGGTTCGCCGGATCTGGCGCCAGCGATCTGGATACAATCCTCTCCAGTTCCTCGCTGTGAGCCTCGCAATAATGCCGGATACTCTTGAAGCTGCCGCTCTTGTGCGAGTTGCGCGCCTGCTCCCAGTCACCGTAATCCAACTGGTATGGAGGATGACCGGTCAAAGCCTCGTACATGGTAGCACCAACGGAATAGATATCGGCGCGGGCATCGATCCGTTGCCTTTCCAACCGTTCCGGCGCCACGTAGTTGAGCGACGCGGCTCGGGCGGATTCAGACGCTGCGGCCGCTCCGCTGATCATCTTGGACAAACCGAAGTCCATGATCTTGACCAGTCCGTCGTAACCGATAATGATATTGCCGGGCTTGATATCCCGATGCAGCATACCGTTCTCATGCGCAACCTGCAGACCCCGCAGAACCTGGATAAACAACGGTACCGCGGCAAATTCCGGCAACAGGTTGTAGCGCTGAATCCACATGTCCAGCGGATCGCCATCCACGAATTCCATTACCATGCCCAGGTGTTCACCACTGTGGTCGCTGTAATTGATGCTTCGAAGGACATGAACGATATTCGGGCTGATGGACAGCCTGGCCTGGTTAATCATTTCATCGATGAAAGCCTGGCGGGCTTTTTCCGAGCGGATCACTTTCGGATGCAGGAACTTGATCGCCACCCATTGATTGTTTTCCTGGTTGCGCGCCAGGAAAACGGATCCGAATCCACCTCGCCCCAACTCATCATCAATAATGTACTCTCCAATTTCCAGTCCAGGAAATATCATCGTTTTCTCCTATAAGGACATGCCGTATATGTATTTATCAGCGCGACACTCCAGACCGGAACCGTTTGTAGAGGTACTCATGTTTCAATACCAGTTTGACGTATCGGCGGGTCTCGCTGTAATCGATTTGATCGATAAACTCCTGCTGGTTGGCGAACCGGGTGTATTTCAGCCAGCGCCTTGCCGCTCTGGACCCGGCGTTGTAGCCGGCGATAGTCAGGACCAGGGCCATGCGTCTGACTTCCTCGGAACTCTGACCGGGCCTGGGGGAATACGCTTTCAGCAGGGGGTCATACAATTGTTGCTTTAAATGGAAAATGCCCATGGGGATGTTGATATCCGGGTCATAGAGCATGTCGACACTGTACGGTCCCAGGCGCAGGATGGGACTTAAATCCTTGTGAATCTCTTTGCCTGTAGCGGGCATGATCTGCATGACACCGATTGCACCGGCGTACGATTTCACGTAAGGCTCATAAAAACTCTCCTGGCGGATAAACGCGTACAGGAAGTTTTTTTCCACCCCCCATTTATCCGCGTAGCGATCAATGGTGTCTTTGTAGAAAACAGGGTAATAGATGTTCCAGAACCAGTCGGGAACATTGGATGCTCCGGTCAGTACGTAGCGGTCGTACACCCACGCAATCGTCACACCGGATCGAATGTATTGACCACTGTAAAAATAAAGCTTGGCCAGCTCGTCACCAAAAGGCCGCCAATAATCGGTATTCTCCTGGCGGGATATCTTCTTTTCCTCCAGGTAACGTTTGAGCTCAACCGCAGCGAAATCAAAGAGGCCGTTGTTTTTCAAGAACGAGAAGCGGCGGCTGCGGAAGTCATCTTCCAATACACCCATGGAGACAGCCTTGAAGGGTTCACGCTGCGGGTTGCTTCTAATGCCGAAACGGTTCTCCAGTATCTCCTTTGCCAGAACGCCGTAATAATTCATGCCAGCGTTTTCATAAAGATCCTGCAACAGAATCCGCGCCTCTTCCTCGCGGCCGGATTGCCTGTTCATCATGATATAGGCACTCCAGTACTTGGCATACTCCCGCCATTCATCCAGGCGCGACATGCGGTTCAGAATGTCCAGGGCCTGGCCGTAGCGGCCGAGGTGATAGTAACACCAGTGCAGGCGCCACAAGGCGTGATCGTAATACTCATTGGATTCAGTCTGACCCTGGCGCACCACCTGTTCGTAGAACCACGCCGCCTGCTGGTATTGATGCCTGCGCACGAACGGATAACCACTGAGATACAGCGTGGTTGAATAATATGCCTGCTCACGATAACGCGGCGCGGAAATGGCATTGGCGATTCTCTTCAACATGAATTCTCTGTTCTTATGATCGCGGTCATACCTCATCATGTTATAGGCGGCTTCAGTGCGGATCCCGGGATCACTGGAGTTCAGGGCCGTTTGGAAATGACTTCGCGCCGAATCTTTGCGATTCAGAGAGCGATAAACTTTCCCAAGCAGGAGTTGGCATGACATGGCCGATACAGGGTCCAACCGGCCCTTTGTCTTCCGATCGAAAGCCCTTACTTCGACGAGCAGATCTTCCCTGGCTTTTTTCCCCCTGGTAACACTGATAAGCCGATGCCACAATTCCAGTTGCTGACCGGCGCTTATGGCCGGATACTCGGCCATTTGGATGGCGGCCTCCGCCTTGAGCCGTTCTCCGGCTTTTTCCCCCCACGATGAGCCGGGATGCTCCATGTACAGCATTTTCAAACGATCCAACCCCTTTTCCCGCTCCCCACTGCGCAAGCCGGCATCCGCCGCCATAAACAGCATCTCCGGATAAAAAGACGCGTGGCCGGTTTTCAGTTGATCGAGGAAGACGTCATTGACGGAGCTCAGAAAATCGTTCTGCCCCAGGCGGTAGCGGCATTGATAATGGAAAAACTGCGCCTGGACACGGAACGGGCTGCGTTCAATCTCCAGCACTTCATGGAATCGAGCGGCCGCTTCTTCCAGCAATTCTCTCGAGGGTTCCTTTCCTCCCAGTTTCAGCAGGCATTGTCCATGGCCGAAAGCCACGAAATCCCGCACATCGTATGCCTGGCCGGTAAGCTTGACGCGGTTGAAATATTCCCGAGCCTTTTCCAGGTAGTTGATTTCGTTCTTTCTCATCAAGGTGAAAGCGCCCAGAATGTTTACGTTATTGCGGATCTGAGCCTGCAAATGGGGACGTCTCAGCAGGTGTTCAAATTCACTTTCCAGCCTGTGAACCTGGCCTCCCTCCTGCATGCGTTTGATGATGTTGGCATATAACTCACGGTTGGCAGACTGATGGCTGATTCGAATAAACATATATATGCCCGCCCCGACCAGGACCGCGAGGATAACCGCCAGGATGGCAATTGTTTTTCTTTTCATTTACTTTCTCCTTGTATGAGGAAAACCTGGAAAATATTTCCAGTTACAACCGGAGCGTGTCCTCCACCCTTCCAAGACGATAAAAAAGCATCACGATAAAGACCGCGGTCAGGATAAAGAACGCGGTCAGCACAACCACCAGGATCCAGAAATCCTGGCTGCCTCTGAGACTGCTGACGGCTGCTTCCAGCTTGTCAACGCGTTTGCGCAACTCGGTCATTTCTGAAAACGCGGCTTCCTCCTCTGCCAGCGGCTCACCATCCGCTTCAGCGGCGGAAACGTCGAAGTCACTGGATGGGAAAGAGGATCCCTGTGGCGTTGTTTCAGCCTCCTTCGGCAACACCTGCGGTCTCGTTATCGATTCCGGAGTCGTCCAGTTGTAGTTGAACTTATCCAGAATCCCGATCACCCGGTCCGCGTAGAAGGAAACAATGAAATTCCCTTCTTTTTTTTTCAGTCGCTTTTTTAGGTCACGCCTGACAGCTTTTCCGTATGATTCCAATTCCAGCCGGCAAGCCTCGGAAACCCCGCTGGCTTTCGCCGCGGCCAGTACTCGGTTATAAAGTTTCATAATCTCTTTCTGATTCGCATTGGTTCTGGGTTGTAGTTCAACTGCGTTCTTAAGGTATTCAATCGCCACCCGTACATTTCCGGGAACCTCGGCGGCATGAGCCCGGGCGACCAGAAAGCCCGCGATCAACAAAAGAATGAATCCCGTTCGAGATATATAATTGCTCACCGGTTGCCTCCCTCTGTTTCTTTTTGTGACTGTGGCACAACTCCTTCTTTTTTCACGGTTTTTCCATTGCCCGCGTCAGTCTCGCCGGTAACGGAACCGTTTTCACTCGTTTCAGGCATTTTTTCAGTTTCGTCCGTCTGTTCTTCTGAACTTTTCGTATCCGCTTTCATCTCACTCCAGATCGCCAACACCCTCTTCTGATCATCCTCACTCAAAGCCTTCTCTTTTATGGCTGATTCGAGTCCTTCCGGCATGGCATCCACCCGGGTCTGCCGGATCAGGCCCTCAAGGATTTCGCGTATTTCTTCGTCAGTCACCGGAGAGGGATCGACATCATCTTCGCCACTGAAACCATCCGCATCATCGAACAAAACTCTGAGTTTTTCCGCCGTTTGCACGTAAAAGTCGGGTGCACTTTTTTTTGCAGGTACGGCACTTGATCCGGACGAAATGAAAAGGTAAGCGGCAAATAGAATACCCAGGAAGCCGAAAGCCGCGGCCGCAGCCGCCCACATGGGAATTCCGCGTTTTTGATCCCTTTTCGGCACCTTGCGCCGCGCTTGCTGCTTCATCCGCAGAATGCGCTGGGCCTGCGCTTTGGTAGCCGGCCCCATAACCTCGATTACCTGGACCGTGATGTTGTCCTGGTCTTCAAAACCGAGTCCCATGGTTTTTTCAATCAGGGCGCCGGCGGCCAGGCGCGCGGGCAGTTTCGTAACCGTGGCCCGTATGTCTTCAGGACTCAGGAATCCATACAGGCCGTCACTGCACAGCACCAGGCGATCATTTTTCCGCAATGTCATGCCGTCCCTGGACACGTGGACCCGGCGGATCTGGCGGTCCCCCAGAAAACTGGTCAACTTGCTGCGGCCAGCAGCCGCTTTTGCTTCATCGGTGGTGATATCTCCCGAACGCGCTTTTTCATCCAGCTCGGCGCCGATGGAGTGGTCATCCGTCAAGCGTTGCAGATGGCCATCCCGAACCAGGTACAGGTGGGAATCGCCCACGGAAGCAAAATAGATTTTTCCCCGCCTCAGCACCACGCTCAGGCAGGTGGTGCCCATCTTCCAATAACGCCGGTCTTCCAGACCTTTGCGGAATATGGCCTCATTGGTCTTTTCCAGGGAAACTGACAATGCCGAGGGGATATTACCCGGAGGTTGGTCGCGGTAGAATCGCATCATGTTCTCAACAGCCATGACCGATGCCGTGTCTCCTTTGCTGCTTCCGCCCATGCCGTCCGCCAGGACAAAAAGCAGGCCCCGGCTTTGAATTTCCTCTTCCATCCCGGGTTCATCCAACCCGAAAAAATCTTCCTGGTAAGCGCGCCTTCCCTGGTGCTGACCTTGACCATACGAATAGAGAAACGAACCATCCCACAGCTGGTCCAATGATTGCCTGCTCATTCCTTCACCTCTCCCAGGAAGCGGACTTTCTGCCCGCCAATGCCGATTACGTCGCCCCGCTGAATGCGTTTTGGGTATTGAATGGGAATTCCGTTAAGATACGTTCCGGCAGATCCCTCGATGTCCTGGACAAAGAAAAGTGTGCGCCCGTTTTTCTCCTGCTGCACTATCTCAGCGTGAAGGGAGGACACCAGTTCTCCGCTGATGACCCAATCTGCCGCTTCGCCGCTGCCGATACTCATTACTCCATCCATGACGCCCTTTCGTTCCACGACACCGGAATCATTTCCTTCCACAATAATGAATTCAAGCACCGCCGTGACCTTGCGAACTCGCCGTGATTCCGCCGGCGATGAAGCAAAACCGTCACTCTCCGCAGCCGCCTTTTCAAGGCGAACCTCGGTCAGCAATTCCTGGGCCTTGTCACGGAATTTCCCCTTGGGAAAATCTGACAGGTAGAACTCCAGGGCAACAACAGAACGCTCATCCCTGGCGCTGTACCAGGCATTTCTGTCGCTTTTTCTCTTGCGGCCGGCCAACAGGACCCATACCAGGGCAATCACCAGAACCAGCGCGGCGATGGCCAGCATGGCCCATAAAGGGAATCGCCGATCTTCCTTTTCCAGGGGAATCAATGCCCGCAATTGCGCTTCACTCCGCGAAGAGAACAGCCGCTGTTCCCGCCGGCTGGAAAGCTGGGGAGTTCCCTTGCTGATCAATTCAAAAAAAGCATTGTCATTCAACCGCTGCGGCAGATTCAGGCTCAGCTTCAGAACCCAGCCGCCCTTCAGGACCTCCTGGATGCGATTAGTCGCGGCCCGCAACTGATCCGGCGTTGTGATATGCAGGTAGATACCCCCGCTGGACTCGGAAATACGCCGCAACGGTTCGATGTACTCACGGCTGCCGCCGGCATAGCCCAGGGCAAAAACCGGTGTGTTCGCCATTGATACCAGCTCATCCAGGGTCATGCCACTGCCCTCGTCACGCCCATCAGACAAAAGGACCACGATGCGGCGGCCCGGAACTCCACTGAGCAGGCTCTGGTTATGGGTAAAAGCGGTTGACAGCCCCTTGTAAAGCAACGTGTTGCTGGCAGCCGGCGAGATCCCCTCGAGCTGATGCTTCAGCAGTTCCTTGTCTCCGGTGAATCCCTGCAGGATTTGCACCGAGTCTCCGACATTGACCACGCTCATGCGATCTGATGATTTCATCTGCCCGATCAGGTCATGGGCAACCTGCTTTGACGCGGAAAAAGCCGCACCCCGGACCGAGAGTGATACGTCCAGCAACAGCGTGACAGCCAATCCCTGGCCGAGACCGCCACAGCGTTCCAGGGCCCAGCTTTCATCCGGTTGCAACATCTGCCCGTCCAGGCGCAGTTCCAGCTGCCCGGCCGTCAAGCGGGTAAGCGGCGCGCCTTGATTATCTGTAATGCGGAAATACAAGTACGTTTCCGGCATATTGACGAAAACCTGCTCGATGCGCAATTCCGATGGTGACAGCGGCCAGGAATCCCCACCACAAACCGTTACCGGCAAGACTGCCAGCAACAGAACCAGGCCCATCAACCTGAACGGCTTCATTCTTCTTTCTCCCAGGTAAACTCCTTGCCGCAAAGGGTCTTCAGAATAAAGGTGGTTTTTCCCACTTTTATGCGGTTGCCGTCTTCCACAGGCCGCCTCTCGGCGACCAGCGCTTTTTCCGGCATCAGGAAAGTCCCATGCTTGGAGCGGTTGTCTTCGAGGTAGAACTGATTGTTTTCCGCATAGTAATAAAGTACGGCGTGTTCCTTTGACATCAACTCGTCACCTTCAATGGCCACTTCGGCGGATGGATCGCGGCCGATTGAATTTCTGCCGGGAACGATGCGATAATCCCTGCCTTTTTCCGGACCATCGACAACCACCAGCCAACCGACTACCGGCTCGTAATAATCACGGCGTCCGGATTCATCCTCACTGGGGTACCATGCGGCAGTCGGACTTGAATCCACATGCCGGCGCGCGCGCGATTTAGCCGGCGCCGCTTCAGGAGCGCCGGATACAGGAGTCGTGATCCGGCTCATGCCGGACGATTCGCCCGAAATCCCCGGCGCGGTGGGTTCGCCTCCCCTGCCCGACTCAATCCTTTCGCAATATGGGCACTTCTCATACTTGGAAGCGTCGTAATAATGAATTCCCCTGGGACACAAAACCATACTGGACATGATTCCTCCTCTCTAACACGGATTTGACTGCTCAATCATCTCATCGCCTGAATTTGCGTTCATTCCAGCTCACGCCAGCATTCTTCCGTTGTTTCCCACCTGCACCGCTTCCGCTTTCAGCATGCGGAAAAGCCGCAAGAATACCAGCATTGATATAAACAGCAGCAACATGTGCGAGTTGCCGAAATTATCCCACCTGTCCTCTCCTTCCAGCAGAAACTCCTGCATGAAACGATAGATATACACGCCCGCTGGAATTGCCAGGACCAATTGAAGTCCACGATGCAGGGCGCGATCGGTTTTGCCTTTTGCCGCCATGAATACCAGCGCGACACCCACCAGGAAAAGCACCAGGATGAAGGGTTGATTCTCATCCTGCTCAAAGATGACCTGAAGAAACATGGCCCTCTCATTGCCGGAGCCAATGAATGACATGAAGAACAACCAGGCAAGGTGGGCATCCGCGTTCTCCGCGGAAACCAGCCTCGACATGGCCGTTATCAGCAGCGCGATCGCGAGTAACAGCACGGCGACCGCTCCCACCATGATATCGTCATCATTGCCCATGGTGTTGAAGAAAAGGGTGGTATACACCGCGCTGAGAAGCACCATCATGGCCGCACCGGGACCATTATCAAAATGATCTTTTCTTTCGACACTTTGTGAAGCGCCGCGGATTACGAAAAACAAGAAAGGAATCAAGCCGATGGCAATCCAGATAATCGGGCTGACATCATCTTTTACGGCTATTTCGCGACTGATGACATGAAAGCCGGAAACGCCCCCGGAAGAATACCCCTCCAGCCAGGGGAGAAGCATTAAAAAGAGTAGCACCAGCGACATCACCCCAAAAAACGCACCGACCCCTTCCGAAAGTTTCGCCTCGCCCTTTACCGCGTAAGCGGCCGCCGTAGATGGCTCAACCGCGGCCGCAACCTCAGGCTCATGCTGAGGTTGAGTGTCGTTCTGAATCGCTGGGGTCATTTGTGGAGTACGCGGAACCGAATACGCGGGTGCCTTTTTTGCCTGGGCGGCAACGATAACGGCCATGAAAACCGGCGGCGCCTGTGCAGGCACCTGGATTTCCGCCATCATCGGTTCCAATACCCGGCGGATAGCGGCACAATCCGGCGGCCTGTCCCCGGGATGCGGCGCGATCATGGCCGCGATCAGCGCCCAAAGGAGTTCAGAATGGCCCGGGTAGTAATCGCGGATGTCCTTGAATTCACCCTTGCAGTGTTTATCCATGGCCTCAGACCACGAGCCCTCGGCGATCTCGTGCGGGGGTACCCCTGTCAACGCCTGGTAGAATGTGCAGCCCAGCGAATAGATGTCCGTCCGGGTCGTAATGGTTTCTTTGCGTAAACGCTCCGGCGCCACGTAATTCAGAGAAGCCGCCCGTGCCGACTCCGCAGCCGCTCCGGAGCCCGCCTCCAGGGTCTTGGCCAGTCCGAAATCCATCAACTTGACGACCCCGTCGGCTCCGATCATGATATTGGCCGGTTTGATGTCCCGGTGAAGAATATTCTGGTTATGGGCGAATTCCAGGCCATCCAGCACCTGGAGAAACAGGGGAATCGCGATGAACTCGGGAAGAATGCCAAACCGCTCGACGAAAAGGTCAAGGGGATCACCTTCCACGAACTCCATTACCATGCCAAGGTGTTCTCCCTGGCGATCCGTGTAGCGGATACTGCGCACCACCTTGACGATATTGCGGCAGGTCGACAGCCTGGCCTGGTTGATCATTTCATCAATGAAAGCCTGCCTGGCCTCCCGGCTGTGAAAGCTCTTGGGGTGAAGAAACTTGATGGCTACGGGATTCCCACTGACACTGTCCCTGGCCAGGTAAACAGAACCGAAACCGCCGCGCCCCAGTTCATCTTCAACCACGTATCCGTCGATCTCCATTCCCGGATGAATCATGCCTGACTCCTGTTATTGATCAGTCATCTGAACTTCAGTCGCGCCCCGTTTCACGAGGAATCCCGACAAGCGGTCCGCCAGTTCAACCAGGTGTTCCCGCCGGGTCAACTGCATACCGCCCCCGGGTGGAAGCCGTTGCCCGTCAACCCATGTCCCGGATGTGGAATTTAAATCCCGCACCAGGACTCCTTCCTCTCCAAGGTTCCGCAATGACAAGTGTCGGCGCGATACCCGGGAATTTGAAACGATGATCTGGCTGACCGNNCCGGGCCTTCTTTAAACCGGCGGTCGCCCGGGCTCCCGGAACCCGGATCACCACTTCTTCTTCTCCGGCCAGGGTAATCCGGTCGCCCGCACCGCATTCACGCCAGAGATCCGGTGGAAGCGGAACTCCATTTACGCGTGTGCCGTGGCTGCTGCCCAGGTCACGCAACCGCACCCGGCCGCTGGCACCATTGATTTCAATTTCCAGGTGTCTGCGCGAGACCTTGTTGTTGTCAACGATCAGGCCGCATTGCTGGGGATCCCGGCCCACGAACAATTTCTGTTCACCACTGAAACGCAATTCGTTCCCGGCCAGAGTGCCGGAAGAAAAAGCTAGCACAACCGCACGCTCATCCTCCCGCTTTCGCGGCGGGAAAATACTTTCATCCGCTCGGCCGCGGCGGCGGCGGACGATTACCACGGTCCCCAGTCCCGTGAGCAATAGAAAAGCCGCCCCGATCCCGACCGGCAGCCATGGAAACGCGACTCCCACGGATCGATCCTTGCCGTTTCTGACGATCGAATCCTTGTTGATCCGCAGGTCCGGAGCCTTGCTCCATAACGAGGCGACCAGGGTTCGATGTCCCGTCGATGCCGTGTCCAACTCGTGGAATGAGACCGCCATGTCCGACAGCATCGCGCGCCCCTGTTCCAGCGGATTGGCCGCCATCTGGATCATGCTGTCACCGACGCGGCCGAGGTTGACCAACGCGTTCGCCGCGACCTGTATTCTTACCCGACCGGCCAGATTGTAGAGCTCCCGCGTATACTGCCTCGCATCCTTAAGGGTGCGCAGCGCGGGGTCAAACACGGTCTTTTTCCGGTCCAGGTATTCAGCCATCGGGCGTGATTGCTGCAGGATTTTTTCAAAACCCCGGGCATTTCCGTTGAAATCACGTATTGCGTCTACCATCGGTTGCAGGCGGNNCGGCGAGTTCCTCGGCTTCGGAACTCGCCGTCGAAACCGTGCGGCAGATGGTCTTCAGCCCGTTAACCGTTGTTCCGATCGAAGGACTCACTTTGGACGCGATCCCAAGAATGGAGCCGAAATTTCCGACTATCGGCCGATCCAGGCTATTGATGGAATCCTGAAGCGAGGAAGTCAGGCTCATGGCTTTCTGCAGTCCCGGACGGATGCGCTGCACAAAACCGAGAGATTTTTCCAGAATGGCCGAGTTTCTGCCCACCACGGTTGCAGTGGCTTTTTGCAACCGCATGTAGCTTTGCAATCCGCTGCCGACCTTCTGCGCCACCACGCTCAACTCTTTCCCGGCATCACCCAGCCCTTTTCGATCATTGCGAATCAGCGCCTCATGAATAAGCCCGCCGGATTCGCCGCCGCTGAGAACCGGATGCGAGCTGACCGCCTTCCCTCGCCCCTCAAGATCCGCCAGGATCGCACGGTAGGTATCCGGCCCGCACGTGGCGTTGATTTTCTGTTTTGCGGAGGCGATTGAAGATCGCACTTGAGCCATCACTTCCGCCACGCTGGCCCCGGTTTCCTGGTGGGCGGAGAGGGCTTCGCGTGCCTCGCCCCCGGTATCCCCGCACCATTTCGCGTCCGCCTCGATCCGTGCCCGCAGCTCGCTGCGCTTTTGCGGCAGCCAGCCGAACAACACCGCGGCCCCGTCCACTTCGCTGAGCTGGGATTGCAGGGTAGAGGCTCCCTTGCTGCAATCAACCGCCAAAGCCTCCACTTCCTGGCGCGTCAGGCTTGCGTCGGGTTTCACCAAAGCCCGGGCATTACGTGTCACCGCTTCGACACGTTCCGTCAGCCCATTCAAGTTATGCGCGGACACCCAATAGGTGATCAGCGTGCCCAACACCAGCACGCCCACCACTATCGCAACGACAATGATCCACTTTTTACGTGTCATCCCAATCCCCTCTGGATAAGTCACCACCGCATTTCTGTTCAACAGTTGATTGCGTTTTCTCGCGACCTATGAGATCACCGCTTCCGTCCGCCTCAAAACAGATTGGCGAAAAGCATTCGTTCCCCATTCCTTTTTCGGACGGGCCAGAACCGGCTAAGTACAATATTTTTCTTCTGAGATACGCATCCAGCCATTGCGACACACATGGTCCAATGAACAGACCGGTTTTGCCGGGAAACATATTCACACTAAGCAATATCCTTTCCAGTCAATCAAACAGCAATCGGAACTCATTTCAGCCCCGTTATGTGCTTGTACACGGTTTTAATTGGTTTTTTGCCGGGCGTTCTTCGCCCTTGCCACTTTGAAACGGAAACCCCGTACCCCTTCCCGGGTACAAGGTACCCGGTTTAAATTAATTCACAATAGTTTCTCGTACTTTTCTCAATTCGTATAAAGCCAGAATGGAAATACAAAAAACAGACGAAACCACTGCGCATATAACTTGAGATATAACGCCATCAATTAAAAAATTTGCAACAAAATAATCATAAGCTCCTGACAAATAGAAATCAGCAAATGCGATTACAAGCAACACCAAGTTGATCACTAAGCAATAAATAAAAATCTTTCTAACTTGGCCGCGATATCGATTTTCATTGTATTTCACTATAGTACTTATGATAAGCAATAGAATTAATACTGAAATAAACGTGAACATAAATGGCCATAATGCCGCGTCAATAATCTGAACCATCAGAATGAATGAGAACAAATACAACAATACCAATAAAACCCGATAACGCTCCATAAGCAAACCAATAGTGATTGCTAGTCCGCTGGCAATAACAACCCCCATTTGAATCCAACCAAGAAAAATAAGCTTTGTCCCTGTCCCCAGTGCATCAAGAATAAAAAAACAGGCTACCATTGAAACGATAATTGCGAGTCTTTTCTGCTGGCTGTAACCAAGCCCGAGAATCAGGCAACCCGTCGTGATAAGCAGGTTTGTTTTCATATCCGGGAAAACACTCAACAATGGGAACAGCAATCCAATCAGAATCAAAAAAACCGCCGGCACAACAAAAATCGGACTTTTATTTATAACTCTCCGATTATCGACCTGAACTCCATTGTTTTTGCTAGAGTTCATTCCAGTCGTAAGTTTATCTTTATTGGGAAACGCAATTGTCGTATGGACCGGTTTTTCTTCATCGATCAGGACTCGTTTATACCATTTTAGAGTACCCCTGGTCGCTGATATGTCATGCCACCCCTCTTTTAACCGGATTGTGAACCGAAATCCGGAACGCAGCATCTAAGCAGGTTTGTTTTCATATCC
>DBFQ01000038.1 GCA_002294665.1 Candidatus Aminicenantes bacterium UBA876 | reverse complement strand
GGGTTGGCAGCGCTACGGGGATTCGAACCCCGGTTTGATGACTGAGAATCACCCGTCCTAACCCCTAGACGATAGCGCCGCCCGGGATGATGAATCCATGAATTCGGGACCGATTCCAGGCATCAGCGGCTCGGAAAGACCCGATTCTTTTAAAAATGGCTGGGAAGCAGGGATTCGAACCCCAATTCTATGATCCAGAGTCATATGTCCTACCGTTAGACGACTTCCCAGCTCTGGAAACCCATTATACCAATTTCTGCATGATTTTCAACCCGGAAAGGCGATTTTTTGATGTCCGGGAAAATGAAAAAAAAAGGCCCTCCCGTTCTCGGGAGGGCCTTTTGTCGACTGCCTGTCTTTACGAAAAGGGATCAGTACATGCCGCCCATTCCGCCGCCGGCGGGCATGGGAGGAGTCTTGTCCTCTTCGGGGATTTCAGAAACCAGTCCCTCAGTGGTGAGCAGTAATCCGCCTACGGAAGCCGCGTTCTGGATGGCGGTGCGCACAACCTTGGTGGGATCAATAATCCCGGCTTCGAGCATGTCGGTGTATTTTTCGTTGAGGGCGTCAAAACCGAAATTGATGTTGCGCGAACGGCGAACCTTCTCGATGATGGCGCTGGCTTCGTAGCCGGCATTCGCCGTGATCTGGCGCAAGGGTTCCTCGATGGCTTTCAACAGGATCATGATGCCGTACTGCAAGTCGCCGTCGAGTTTCAGTTTTTTCAAGGCATCAGCGCTCTTGAGCAGGGCGATACCGCCACCCGGCACGATCCCCTCTTCAACGGCAGCCTTGGTGGCATGCATGGCGTCTTCGACTCGGGCTTTCTTTTCCTTCAACTCGGTCTCAGTAGCCGCACCGACGCGGATGACGCCGACACCGCCGGACAGCTTGGCCAGCCGTTCCTGGAGCTTCTCGCGATCGTAATCCGAAGTCGTGTCTTCGATCTGGCGCTTGATCTGCTGGATGCGTCCCTTGATATCCGCTTCCGTTCCACCGCCTTCCACGATAGTGGTATTGTCTTTGTCGACCGTGATTTTCTTCGCGGATCCGAGGAAATCAAGCGTGACGTTTTCCAGTTTCATGCCCAATTCTTCAGAGATGACCTTTCCACCGGTCAGGATGGCGATATCTTCCAGCATGGCCTTGCGACGATCGCCGAANNGTGGCGAGCGCTTCGCCTTCAACGTCTTCGGCTACAATCACCAGCGGCCGCCCGGACTTGGCGATCTGCTCAAGCAGGGGCAGCATCTCACGCAGGTTGGAAATCTTCTTCTCGTGCAGCAGGATGTACGGATTGTCCATCACGACTTCCATGCGTTCGGCATCCGTAACGAAGTAAGCGCTGAGGAAACCGCGATCGAACTGCATGCCTTCGACAAACTCAAGCGTGGTATCCAAAGACTTGCCCTCTTCAACCGTAATGACACCGTCCTTGCCCACCTTGTCCATGGCTTCGGCGATAATGCTGCCGATCGACACATCGTTGTTCGCGGAAATGGTTCCGACCTGGGCGATCATCTGACCGGAAACGTTCTTGCTCATTTTCTCCAGGTTGGCGACCAGTTCAGCCACACCCAGATCGATTCCCTTCTTGATCAATGTCGGNNGAACCGAATTTCTTTTCCAGAACCACGTTACGGCCGCGCGGACCCATAGTGGCTTTTACCGTATCGGACAATTGATTGACGCCACGTAGAATGGCTTGCCGGGCATCTTCACCCAAAGTGATTTTTTTTGCCATTTGCTCCTCCTTTTAGCGGAAAATGTCAAATTTTCTTTAGGCTGGTATTATAATATAAGGCTACCAACGATGTCAAACCTGAATAAAAGCTGAATGCCTACGAAAAGTTAGAATTTAAAATTGTTTTCTTTTGAATTCTTGTGTTTTCTTGATTTTCTTCTGTTTTTCTTTAATATTCAACTTTTTCATCTTTTTCGTAATCGTGTTCCGGTGCAGTTTCACCACGGATGACACCCGGCACACATTGTAATCGTTCTTCTCCAGGATAGCCGTCAGCAGTGTCTTTTCGAATTCTTCCATGATCTCGCGGAAATACAACCGTGAGTTGGCGGATTTCTGCGCCAGGATACGCATCTGGCGCTTGATGGTCAGATTACTGAATTGATCGGCCAGTTCTTGAGTTTTCTTGTCCATTGGCTTTCCTGAAAAACATTTCCACGCGCTGACGGTATTCTCCGGGTATGGCCCGCAGCGCGATGTTGACCGTGCGTAACAGCAAGGGCGAGAGTTTTGAAGCGTGGATCATGCGTTCATTGACTGGGAACACCACCAGCAGGTAGACAATGACACCGGAAATCAGTACTCCGCGCAGGAATCCAAAACCCGCACCCAGCACGCGATCGAGTGAGCGCAGGGGATCCACGCTGAAGATTCTGCGCGCGATCCACGTGACCAGGACCCCCAGCATGAGTACAAACAGGAATATCGCCCCGAAAGCGACCAGATTGGCGATCTGTTTGTCACGGATGCTCGCTCCCATACCACGTCCGAGATCACGGAAGAACAGGAAGGATAATACCACTGCGAGCACAAAAAAGGCCAGGGAAAGCAATTCCCTGACCAGGCCCTTGATAATGCCGAATATCGTGGATACCAAGATCAAGACGATGAAAACCACGTCCAGCCAATTCAGCGTGTTCAGGATCATAAACTTTTCCCGGTCAGTATCTGCAGTATCTGGAGGTATTTGTTGCGGGTATGTTCGACAACCTCATCCGGTAACGGGGGCGGCGGACTGTTGCGATCCCAACCCGATTGCAAAAGGAAATTGCGCACGAATTGCTTATCAAATGGCGGCGGCTCGCTGCCGGCTGCGCGACTGGAACGGTATTCTTCACTCCTCCAGAAACGGGATGAATCCGGAGTAAAGATCTCATCAACCAGAATGATCTGTCCGTCCGTATCCCGACCGAACTCGAACTTGGTGTCAGCGATAATAATCCCTTTTTCCCTTGCCACCCGGCTGCCGAACGCATACAACTCCAACGCCATCTGGCGGATTCTTCGGGCGTTTTCACTGCCCACGCGGGATTCCATCTCTTTGAAACTGATGTTTTCATCATGGCCGGATTCAGCTTTTGTGGAGGGAGTGAATACCGGTTCCGGAAGTTGATCCGCAAATTTGAGGCCTTTTGGCAGCATTTCGCCGCAGATTTGTCCCCCGTTTCGATAAGTTTCCCACATGGAGCCCGCCAGATAACCGCGAACGATCGCTTCTACGGGAAAGACATCCAATTTTCTTGCGAGTACAGCCCTTCCTTCCAGTTGTTCCCGGAACGGCTTCAGTGATTCCAACTCATGGGGAGCATCCGTTACCAGGTGGTTGGGAATCCGCTCACGCGTCTGGTGAAACCAGAAAGACGACAAGCGGGTCAACACCTTGCCCTTGTCCGGAATCAGCGTGGGGAGAATGTAATCAAACGCGGACAACCTGTCGGTTGACACGATCAGCAGTTGATCATTCAGGCAATAGACCTCGCGTACCTTGCCTGATTTGAACCTGGGAAAAGGCAAATCGATACTTGCAATGGCTTTACTGTCCGTCATTGTTTTTTCCCTTTCCGTCTCTGTATTACGCGCCCGACGCGTCAGGCATGATAGACAACGCCAATAGGGTAAAACAAGGGAAAAGTCTTTTCAACCTTTCCCTGGTTTTTCTGTATGCAAACTATAGAATGGAGTAGCCGACGATCAGCCCGGCCACTACGATCGAGACCATGCTCATCAATTTTATCAGAATATTCAGTGACGGGCCGGAGGTGTCTTTCAAGGGGTCTCCCACGGTATCGCCAACCACGCCGGCCTTATGTGCGGGGGAGCCCTTTCCACCCAGGTTGCCTTCCTCGATGTATTTCTTGGCATTGTCCCAGGAGCCGCCGGCATTGGCCATGAATATCGCCAACACGAAACCCGCTCCCAGCGCGCCGACCAGCAGTCCCATGACCCCCGGCACACCGAAAACAATACCGGTCAGGATCGGGATCAGGATCGCCAATGAGGAAGGCAGGATCATCTCCCGTTGCGCTCCCTTTGTGGAGATCATGACACAGGCCGCATAATCGGGCTTTGCCGTTCCCTGGAGTATTCCCGGTATCTCGCGGAATTGGCGGCGTACTTCGTCCACCATGGCGGAAGCGGCACGTCCCACGGCTTTCATGGTCAGTCCGGAGAACAGAAAAGCCATCATGGAACCCAGGAAGATTCCCACAATCACTTTGGGGTTCATCAGGTTAACCGCAAACAGGGACATGAATTCAGTGATTCTGATCCGGGCCACCTCTTCAACGCTGGAAAAGACTTTATCGGCGCCGATGACGATCTCCCCGCTGCGTTGAATGATGTGGATCATGCCCGCCTTGATCTCTTCGATATAAGAAGCCAGCAGTGCCAGGGCCGTCAATGCGGCCGATCCGATGGCAAAGCCCTTTCCCGTCGCCGCCGTGGTGTTCCCCAGTGAATCCAGGGCATCCGTGCGCTGGCGTACTTCTTTGGGAAGACCGGCCATCTCCGCGTTCCCGCCGGCATTGTCGGCGATGGGGCCATACGCATCTGTTGCCAGGGTAATCCCCAGAGTGGAAAGCATACCGACAGCAGCTACGCCGATTCCGTAAAGGCCGTGCATCGTATCCGCAAATCCGCCGGCAAACGCGAATGATCCGATGATTCCTGCGGCGATGGCCGTAACCGGCACCGCGGTTGAGATCATCCCCGATGACAGGCCGGCGATCACAATCGTAGCCTCGCCGGTCTTTGCCTTCTCAGCGATTTCAATCGTGGGCCGGAAACTGGACGAGGTGTAGTACTCCACACTTCTTCCCACAATGATGCCCACGACCAATCCCACCACGATCGAACCGAACACGCCGATGTGATCAGGCAACAACAGTTTAACCGCGGCAAACGACCCGATGATGATCAATAACGAACTGAAGTTGATGCCGCGTGACAGCGCCCGCAACAATTGCTTCTGCGAAGCGCCTTCACGCGTCCGGACCAGGAAGACGCCGCAAATGGATGCAATGATGCCGATGCCCGCGATCACCATCGGCAGAATAACCGCGTTGAACGCCATTTCCCGGATCGCCACAAACGCGGACGCTCCCAATGCGGCGGCGGAAAGAATGGAACCGGCATAGGACTCGTACAGGTCCGCACCCATGCCGGCGACATCGCCGACGTTGTCACCTACGTTATCGGCAATAGTGGCGGGGTTACGCGGGTCATCCTCAGGAATTCCCGCTTCCACCTTACCCACCAGGTCGGCGCCGACATCGGCGGCTTTGGTGAAGATCCCGCCGCCAACACGTGCGAACAGGGCCTGAAGAGAAGCGCCCATTCCGAAAGACAGCATGGTCACGGTGGTGACACTGAGGCTGTACTTCAACCAGATGTGCAGAACAATGAACCAGAGTGAAACATCCAGCAATCCCAACCCGACCACGACCAGACCCAGAACCGAACCGCTGCGAAACGCCACTTTCAAGGCCTTGTCCAGTGAATCGCGCGCCTGGTTGGTGGTTCGCGCGGAAGCCAGCGTGGCGGTGGTCATGCCGATAAACCCGGCCAGGGCGGAAAAGAATCCGCCCGTGAGAAAAGCGAAGGGGGTCCAGGGGGATTGCACCTTCAAACCGTAGGAAAGGAAAGCCAGAAAAACCGCGGCGATCACAAAGAAAACAGCCACGATTTTGTATTGCTGTCTAATGTAGGCCCGCGCGCCGCGCCTCACGGCTTCGGCGATCTCAATCATTCTGTCATTGCCTTCCGGCAATTTCATGATCTGGCGATAGAACATCCAGGCCGCCAGCAGGGCAATGAAAGCGGAAACTGGAGCTATGCCAAACAACAAGATATTCTGCATCTGATTTCTCCTTCCCGGCGATGAGGGTATGGAATGAAGGCTTATTTTAGTGAAAAAAGCGCCTTATGTCAAGGCTGCGCCGGGGTTTGCAAGGCAAAAACGCAGGATGGCGAGGTACTCACGCAAGACCAAACGCATGTTGCGCAGCCATTTGTCGATTGCGGCATTGGAGCGTACTTCCGAAACAGGCATATGCGCGATGCGGAAGTCCACGTAGCCCAGTTGGCGCATGATCAACTTCACCCGTGCCTGATGGTAGGGAGACGTACAGGCAATCACCTGGCGCATGCCCATTTTAAGCGTCAGGCTCAACCCGTTCACAAGGTTTTCGCGGGTGTTCTGGCTTTTGCCTTCAAGAACAACATGATCCGGATCCACTCCCTGCGTCGTCAACCAGGCAACCAGCCTGGGAACAGCCGGGCTATCCTCATACAGAGAACCATCCGAGACGATGATGATCCGCTGTCGTTGCCGGTAAAGGGCGACCGCCAGGTTCAGGCGTTCGGCCGTGCTGAAGCCGAAATTCAGTTTCGGCCTGAGTCCGCCTCCCAGAACCAGGATGACATCGCCGTAGTCGGCGGGGATGGCCTCCCCCACTTCCAGTGTGTCCAACCAGGGCTGCGTGCATCCCCATACAACCGACATCATCACCAGTGCCGGCCAGAGGAAAAGCGCGTGATTGATCCGCAAAACCGGGGTTCTCCCGGAACAGGAATGCACCGAAGAACCG
>DBFQ01000115.1 GCA_002294665.1 Candidatus Aminicenantes bacterium UBA876 | reverse complement strand
GAAAACCGTTCCTCCGCTTCCACGCCCCAGCCGAACGTGGTGGAATCCCCCAGGAACACGATACGGTAAGTCTGCGGCGCTTTGCGCCGGGGCAATTCGCCGCTGCGGAACCCGAGGGAATTGGCTTTCAGACGCACCTTGTGCCCCCGCTCCAACTCCCTGCGATTGACGGTGTTGATCACGCGGCGATCCGTGCCGGGGCGCATGCGGTAGCGCACATACGGTGCTTCTTCAAAACAGTTCAGCCATTCGGCGGCCGATGCGGGCACATCGTTGTGCAGGATGTCGCGATACAGCGCTTCCGCGGAAAAAAAATTGGTTTCGTCGGCCACCCACAACGGCGTGGCCACGTGGAAACGGTCGCTCTTGACGACTTCGGTGTTGACGCCGCTGAGGCGGACCAGGCCCTCGATCAAAGCCAGGATCAGCAGGGGCATCACCAGGGTCAGGAAAAGCAGAGCGCGCAGTTTCCGCCACCAGCGGGATCGTTTCATCTTTANNTCCCCGGGACTTCCCGGGCAGGAGGTACGCAATGAGCAAGAACCTGAAAGTCGGCTGCCTGGTGGTTCTGGGCATTCTGGTGGTGGTCGCGATCGGCCTGTACTCGTGGGGCAAAAACGCCTACAACCAGATGGTGACCCTGGATGAAGGCGTCAAGGAAGCCTGGGGACAGGTGGAAAATGTCTACCAGCGCCGCTTCGACCTGATCCCCAACCTGGTGGAAACCGTCAGGGGCTACGCGGAGCACGAGCAGGAGACCTTTACCGCGGTAACCGAGGCCCGGGCCAAGGCCGGGGGAACATTCAACATCTCCGAGGAAGTGCTCGAAAATCCCGAAATGTTCCAGAAATTCCAGCAGGCCCAGGGTTCGCTGGGAAGCGCCCTGCAGCGTTTACTGGTGATCCAGGAAAGCTACCCCGAATTGAAAGCCAACGAAAACTTCCTGCAACTCCAGTCCCAGCTCGAGGGCACGGAAAACCGCATCGCCGTGGAAAGACGGCGCTTCAACGAAGTCGCCCGGGAATACAATGTGTATATCCGCCAGTTCCCGCGCAACTTCCTGGCGAACATTTTCGGATTCAAGGCAAAGCCTTACTTCGCAGCCACAGAGGGCGCGGATCAGGCGCCGAAAGTCCAGTTCTGATCCCCGCGCACGGTCAATCCGATGGCAAGGGTCATGCTGTCAGCAGAACAGGTTCGTGAAGTGGAAGCCGCGGTGCGGGAGTCCGAGCGGAAAACCTCCGCGGAAATCGCCGTCGCCGTGATCCGGGAAAGCAGCGACTACTCCCGTTACGAATTGCTGGCCGCCATTATCGCCGGACTGATTTTTTTCACGGGCCTGGCGGTGTTTACCCCGGCGCTGGAAGCCTGGCTGCGTACCCTGACCTGGCATTATACCTCCACGCTGTTGGTGGCGGTGAGTGGATTCTCCACTTTCGTGGTGATCGCGCTCAGCTACTTCCTGACCAACCTGGCCGCTATCGACCGCCGGATCGTTCCCCGCCGGGTGATGGTGGAACAGGTTCGCCGCCGCGCCCTGCGCCAATTCCTCGAAGCCGTGGTGCACCGCACCCGGGAGCGCAACGGCATGTTGATCTTCCTCTCGGGCCTCGAACGCCGCATTGAAATCGTCACCGATATCGGCATCGCCGACCGCGTGCCGCACTCGGTATGGGAAGATGTCGTCAATGAACTGAGCGCCGGGCTGAAACGGGGCGACGCGGGAAACGCCCTGGCGCGGGCGGTCTCCCGATGCGGAGAGATTTTAGCCGGACACTTTCCACCGCGTGTAGATGACATCAATGAGCTCAAGAACAGCGTGCAACTGCTGGGAGACGGTTCGTGAGGCGTTTCGGGTGGATCGCACTGCTCATCGCGCTGGCGGCCGCCTGCGTCCATGCCGCGATCGAAATTCCGCGGCTGTCCGGCAGGGTCAATGACGGCGCCGGGATTCTGAACGCCGAACAGGAAACCACCCTCGAAGGCATGCTGCAAAGCCTCGAAGACGCCAATACGACCCAGGTGGTCCTGCTGACCGTGAACGATCTTCAAGGCCTGCCCATCGAAGATTTTTCCATCCGCGTGGCGGAGGCCTGGAAGATCGGCCAGCAGGGATTGGACAACGGCGTGATCGTGGTCGTGGCGCTCCAGGAACGGCGCATCCGCATTGAAGTGGGATACGGCCTGGAACCGATCCTCACGGATGCCAAATGCGACTACATCATCCGCCGCCTGATGATCCCGGCTTTCAAGCAGGGAGACTATTATCAGGGCATCCAGCAGGGACTGGCCCGGATTTCCGGCGTCATCACCAGTGAATTCGACATTTCGCCCGAGGAACTGGCGCGCTTCCGGCGCGAGGAACAGAAGAAATCGGAAAAATCACCGATTCCCATCGGCCTGATCATCCTGATTATCATCATCGTGCTCAGCAACCTGGGCGGTCGCGGCGGCGGCGGACTTCCGTTTATCTTTTTCGGCGGCGGCGGCGGGGGCGGTTTTCCCGGCGGGGGGGGCGGTTTCTCCG
>DBFQ01000111.1 GCA_002294665.1 Candidatus Aminicenantes bacterium UBA876 | reverse complement strand
TTTGCGCCCGCTCTTGGTAATCACGATCACCTTGTAGCGCCCCTCAGGAATTCCGGTCAAGGCATACAACCCGTTCTCGTTGGTAGGCTGGGATGTGTAGACCTTTTTTTTGTTATCCTGTTTTTTTACCGATTCCAGGCGCACTTTGGCTTTTTCCAGTGGGTTTTCCTTGTCTTTCTGAAGCACCACGCCGGTCAGTACACCATCAAGAGATTCAGTCTGGGCTGTCGCCGCAACCGGCCAGGCCAAGGCAATACATACCGCGGTTACCCAAAAACTTGACATCATTTTCCGTTTGTCGCGCATGGGCTCCCTCCTTTTTTGTTTTATTTACTTTTTGCGTTCTGAAAACGATCCAGATAGTTTTTCGCGGCCGCGTGTGAAGGATGCAGCACCAGGATCCGCCGCATCAAGTCACGGGCGCGATCCGCTTTTCCCAGTTTTCCCTGCAAGCGTCCGATCATGTACAGCAATTCCACATTCTCAACCGAATAAACCCGCGCGTAACGCGACTTTTCCAGCAATTTCAGCGCCTGCGGAGTGCGCTCAACCTGTTCCAGCCAGGCAGCGGCGAGCAGGAAATACTGACGATTGGTCGCTGTTTCAAAAGCGGCCAATTCCAGGGCCATTCTTTCGCGGGAGTCTTTCGGCATTCGCTTTACTTCAACCGCGGCTTTCCAGATTTCCAACGCAAGCGTATCGTCCTTTGGGAAACGTTCAACCAGCCTGCGCATCAAGCCACGCTCATAGTTCCGAGCCAGGGTTTCGATATCCCGTTCCCGCCGCTTGTTCACGGCATGAATGACCGGCTCGAGGCTGCGACGCAAACGTTCATCCCGGATTTCATCATACGCGCGCCGCGCTTCCCCATACTCTTCAACTCGTTCACCGGCCAATACCAGGGAAAACAGCAGGCGATCACGGAATTCCGGCTGGATACTTTCTCGAACCGCTTTCAAAACTCTGAAGGCGTCACCAAAACGACCTCTGCCGATATGCCCCATTCCCCGCAGCAGCGCGATACGCGGATCATCGGGAATCAAGCCGGCCAACCTGGAAATGCCCGCATCCACTTGCGTCCAGTTTTCTTCTCTGGCCGCTTTATAGGCGTCAAGGAACGTCAACTCAAAGGCCCTCAATGTACCCGTACCTGTTTCATTCTTTTTCCCGGGGTACAACGCGCGGATCATGATATGGAATAGTTCTGTATCAGCGTCATCGATTCCCGCTGCCTTTAAGTCGATAGCACGCGGATCACTTTCAATCCCTTCCAGCCCGGCCCGGGCCTCATCAAAACGACTCAATTGAAACAGCGCCAGCGCGGAATAAGCCCGTACCTTGCGCATCAGTTCAGGCCGGTTGAGCAATCCGAAAGCGGCAAATTCCAGGCGCTCCAGGGCCTGCTTGTAATCACCCCGGGTGAAAAGCGCCTGTCCTTCCTCCAGGGCGGTGGTATAAAAACCATCCGCAGCCACGACAAGCCCTGTAAGCAGGCTGAGTACCAGCGCGGACAGGATTGGGATTATCGCTTTTTTCATTTTACAGTTTTCACGTTCATCAAAACGAGATACACTTTTTCCCTCTCAACTCAACCATTGATTGTATAAACAAATAAACGCCTGATGTCAATAAACAAAGAAAAAGAAGTTGAGGAAGTTGAGAAAGTTGAGGGAGGAAGCACAGTTAACTCAAAAGATATCCTCATCACTCGTACCCTTTCGGGCCATCACCGATCTGGAAGGTTCCTCATCACTGGAACTCCCTTGTACCCTCACAACGGTGATGCCTTCTCACTTTCAACTTGACGCTCCTGCCCCTCGCCAATTGCCATTTGCCATCTTCATTCAAATCCGAAATCCCAAACAAATTTAAATGATCCAAATTTAAATGAACCAAACAAAAACATAAAACATTGCATCAAATTAAACTGAACCTCAATTGTTTTTTCCTGGTTTTTTATTCTTTCTTCCTTATTCTTTATTCAAAGCCCGAAGGGCAAAAGGTCTGTCTCCTGCCTCCTGCCACCTGATACTTTTTTTCCCTTTTCACTCATGTGCACTTTGGGAATTTATCTTTTCACTTTTCACTTTTCACTATAAGTTTTCACTTCAACCACTTTCGCTTCCACCATCGGCATCTCGTCGAGTTCGGTGGGAACGGGCAGATCCAGCCACACGATTTGCTCGGAATCATCCAGGTATTTTTCCAACAGGATGGCGTGATTCAGGTAAACCTGAAGCAGGCGACGGCCCCCGAAAGGTCCTTCGGGCACATCGATGCCGGCGCGAACGTCTTCCACCAACGGAATTTTCCCGGCTGCTGCGCCATTTCGTGAAATTCTCAGCAGGCTGGCGTTCTGCAAAACTTCCAGATCGTTCTCAGAAACGTCTTCACGCAGAAAACGCTTGATCTGCACCCACCGCCAACGAACCTCGATGTTTGCCGGATCACGTTTCAAGAGGTCTTCAACCTGTCGCAGCGCCATTGTCATCAGGCGCACGGCAATTGCGGCGCGAACCGCCATCAGCCCGACCTCAACTACCTGCCCTGTTTGCAGTACCGGCAAAAGCTGCTGAGCATTTTCCAGGGCGCCGGCATGATCTCCGACACGCAGATCCAGGCGGATCTGCATTATACGGTCTCGCGAATGATCGGATTTCAGGACGCCAAGATCCGATAAGCGCCGCGGAAAATCAGCCAGGTCCACAATCCGCGTCTGTGCGATCAACCTTTCCACCTGTGCCAGAATTTCGGGCATCGACACATCTTGAGGAGTTCGCTCAAAATTCCGCAATGACTGCTCCATGACTTTGAAGAGCAGGACTTCACGGAAATTGCGGTATCTTACCCAATCCATGTTTTCGGAATCAAGCAGGCGTGAATATCCCCGGATCGTGTCCAGGTCGTCTATCATTCTTTCAAGGTTTGGAATATCCATTCCATACCGTTCCATGTCCGCGTACCGGGAACGAATCTGCGCGTAACGCCTTTTCTCGCTCGCGTCCAGCAAGCGCCAGCGCCACTCCAGGGGCGCGCCCAATTCCAAAAGGCGCGCGGATACCCGGTCACAAGCATCCGGACACCTCTCCAAAACTCCCGCCAGCAAATCCCATGAGCGGGAATAGCGGTACCAGTCGCGGACCATGGCATCCACCTGTTCCGGTTTCATGTAAACAATTCCCCGAATCAGGCGCTCACGGCACTCTTTTTGGCCGTCTTTATCCAGCAGAGGCCACAAACGCAGCAATTCCGTGGCAACCCGCAAAGACAGTTCCGGCCTTCCCGGCCCGAGTCGCGCGGCAGTGCGCAATTCGGCAATGCCCTGTTCAAAATGGCGTTCACGCTGCACCGGATCGGTCAGGTGCGCCCCAGCCAGTTCCAGCCAGGTTTCCGAGCGAAATGGATCGGCTTTCAACGATCGTTTCAGGCATTCAATGCCGGCCTCGGTCTGACCGGCCTGGATCCAGGCGGAACCCAACCTGCGCTTGATTTCGGGATTGACCGGGTTGAGTTTCGCCGCCGCGGCCAGGTGGCGCAACGAGGATCCCGAAAAACGAATCGCCATGATTGAATAGAAGCGAACGGTCAGCCCGGCCGCGGCAGCCACCAACAGCGCCGCCAGAAAAAATCCGTGCTTGTGCCTCACCTGGTCTCCTCCCGGTTTATCACCAGGCGCGCGGCAACCGCCATCAAAATCAATCCGGGAAAAATCAGACCGGGAACCCGCAGCGGATAATGAAAAAAAGCCATTCCCCACAAAAGCAGGGCGGCACACATCATTCCAGCGGAAGTGCTTCTAGACCAGCGGTCAGGGGATTCACTCCAGTGTTTCCAGAAGCCCTTGAAATACAGAATCAGGCTCACAGCCAGCAAAAGCAGCGTTAATATGCCTCCTTCGGCTGCCAACTCCAGCCAATCATTACGGGCATGGGAAATGCGCATCTCCGGGCGGTTGATGTAAACCGGGTTAATCCCCGTAAAAGTACCCCAACCGCTTCCGAATACAGGATAATCGCGGATCATCGCGGACAATGCCTTTGTGGTATCCAGGTGAATCCCGGCCCCGGTGCGCTGATCCTGAAACTGCGGCTGAGTACGATTGATGCCCATGAGCAACGCCATCACCATTGCCGCCAGGAAAATCCAGTGCAATTTCAGCCGCTGTTGCGGATAAAACTGGGTAAACAGCCATAACAAGACCAGGACGGTACCCGCACCTGCCATCAGCCAGGCCAGGTTTTTATCGCGAATCAGGGCAAATCCCAGGGCGCAGATTCCAGCCATAAAGAACCGGAAAAAGCCAAACTTGCCCGGCACTACCCATTGCTTAAGTGTTACCGGTCGTGGACCGCGTGACGAAAACAACCCGGCTTCCGCGGCCCATAATCCCAGGCCGGCCAGAAAGGCCATCCCCAGAAACAACGCGGTCTGAGCGCTGTCCACAAACGTGCCTGTCAGGCGCTGCCACGGCTGAGGGTTTTTTATCGGGTAAAAGAAAAGGAAAAAATCACCCATGGGTGACAACAGGCGCGCACCCCCAACCAATGCCTGGAAAGCGGCGGAAATCAGCAAGGCCGTGGATATTCCCCTTGCCTCCACCCGACCCAGCGGCAGGCGCATCAAGGTGAGAAAGAAAAGCGCCAGGGCCAGGAGTTTGAAGGCGACTCCCAGCGTGACTCCCGGAGCCAGGCTGAGTGAGAGCCATTGCCCCGACTCCATGGGCAGGGATTCCAGCAGGGGTTGGACTCCCGGGTGGAAAAACCCGACCATTCCCCGCGGCATGGGAATCACCTGCAGGAAAGCCAACAAAGGAATGGCCAGGATGAAGCGTTCCAGCCAGCGGCCGCCGGGGAGCAAGGGCACGGGGTCCATGTCCGGCCATGCCAGGGCGGTCCAGATCACCAGCAACAGCAGAAAAAGGGTGGCAAAGGGTTCGCCGGCGCTGCCGAAGGGCAACGGAACCAGCAGGATCAATACCTGCAGGAATCGCAGGCGAAACATTTCGTGACGGGATCGCTTGATCATCAATCAGTCTGGAAATGCCGAATCAGGCGCGAAAACCAGCCCGGGTTACCGTTCATAGAGGATGTCTTTTCCGGCAGACGCTCGATGCCACGGTTCATCAGGATGTGCTCGGGATTGCGGCGCAACAGCAGATCGGACTCTGTCAGGTTGGATTCGTCCAGAACAACGGCAACCCCGGACAGATCGGCCGGGCGTTCTTCCGGCCAGTGGGCGTCCGACGCCACCGCGTGGACCAGGTTGGTACGCAGCAAGCGTATCGCGCTCTGCCTGGAGGCTTCTCCGAACCGTCCCTCCAGGCTACCGGAATTGACCTGGGCAAGGACACCGCCCTGTACCATGCGCGCCAGGGTTTCAGGGTTGCGCTGGATGACGGCATTGCGTTCCGGGTGGGCAATGACCGGGATCCAACCATCCCGCTGCAACATGAATACCAGTTCGTCCAGGCCCGGGAAAAGCATGTCAAAGGGAAACTCCAACAGAAAATAGTCCCCGCCGTTGAGGGTCAGACGGCGCCCGAACAGCGCCAGGGCATCCTGCAACGCGTGGGTGCAGTGGATCTCGGCTCCGCCGACAATCCGGATTCCCGGGCATTCGCGGCCGGCCCATTCGATCCATTGATCACGGGCCTGGAGCAGTTTTTCGATATCGCCATCCGGTTGCACGCCTGGATAAACATGGGGGGTTACCGCGATCAGGCGGGTGCCGGTTTCCAGGGCCCGCCTGAGCAGGCGCAGCGAATCTTCAAGCGATTGCGCACCGTCATCCACTCCCGGCACCAGGTGGGTGTGAATGTCGACAAAACCGCTTTCGTTTTCTTCAGAGATTTCCATTACAGGACTATTCCTTCCCACGCTCCAGGTTCAGCTTAAGTCCAGATCGCACGCTCAGGCGCGCCGCTCATCCGATTTGTACTCGTACGTGTAACGGCTGTAACCGTAACCGTATCCGTACCCTTCACCTTTCTTCAGGTTGACCTTATTGAGAATCGTACCCAGCAGGCGGATTCTGTACTTGAGCAGCTCGCTCTTGACTCCGGCGACCGACTTGCGGTTGGTTTTTCCCCACCATACCACCAGCAGCATGGCGTCTGCCATGCGTCCGATGATGACCGGGTCCACAATTCCCACCATGGGCGGCGCGTCGATAAAAATGATATCGAAGTGTTGACGCAGTTTCTTTAACAGATCCTCCATGCGCTTGGAATCAAGGATTTCGGTGGGATTCGGGGGAATCGGGCCGGATGGGATGATATACAGGTTGGGCACCCGGGTCTTGGTGAACAATTCATCGGAAGGCTCTTTTGAAACCAGGAAAGAGGAGAGGCCGCTGGTGTTCTTGGCATTGAAGATCTTGTGAATCATAGGTTTTCTCAGGTCACCGTCAATGATCAACACCCGCTTGCCCAGTTTTGTAAATGACACGGCCAGGTTGACCACCGTGGCGGATTTTCCCTCCCTGGGAACGGAAGAGGTCATGGCGATCACCTGGGGCGGGCCGTCAGCCGTGGACAGCATGATGGAAGTGCGGATGTTGCGGTAGCTTTCCGATATCGTGGATTCGGGATCCATGAAATTGGCCAGTTCGATATGGTCAAGGTCTTTTTTCCTGGTCTCGCCTGGTTTTTTGCCATAGCCGTAATAGGAATGCCCGTTCTCGGTACCCAGCTCCGGAACCATGCCCAGCGCGGGAATGCCCAGGAATTGTTCAACCTCCTCAGGTGTCTTGATTGACTTGTCCAGCCAGTCCAATGCGATAACCAGGAAAACCCCCAGGAACAGGCCGATAAAAACCGCTTTGACACCGACCACCTGCTTGGAAGTAGAAACGGGCGCACGCGGCACCTCGGCACGATCGATGATCTTGATGTTGCTGGTTTGAAACCCTTCCAGGCGCGAAGTCAATAAAGATTCCTTCTGTTTTCTCACCAGGTGGTCCAGCAAGCTGCGCATGTTGTTGACTTCGATCTGGAGACTGTTGTAATAGATGGCATCGGTATTGGTGCTGACCACTTCACTCTTCTGCTTATCCAGCAATTCCTGCAGGGAGCGCTCACGTTCCAGCGCGGCCTGGTATTCCGCCCGTGCACCACGCTGCTCTTTGTCGGCCAGGTCACGGGTTTCCGTGTTGATGCGCTCCTGCAGACTGTCCAGCTGGGCCTTGAGGCGCTGCATTTCCGGATACGATTCGCGGAAGATCTGGCCCTTCTTCTTGTATTCCGCCTCCAGGTTGGAGTACTGCTGTTTCAATCCCTGGATCAGCGCGTTTTCCTTGACCGATGCATATTCTTCAAAAGGCTTTCCCTGGATTTCCCTATAGGCGGCTTCCTTGTTGATGCGTTCAATCTGGGCGTTGGTATAGGCCTTGTTGAAATCGGCGAATTTTTCCACCACGGTCGAATCGCGGTTGGAGAGGTAGAACAACTCTTTCTGCTGTCCATAACTCTGCAATTCACGTTCCTTCTGGGTCAGGTTGCGTTTGAGGTCGTTGATGGATTGAAAAAGGAAATCGGATGCCTGCTCAGTGGACTCGGTCTTGAGCTTGAGGTTGAAACGGATAAAGTTGTCAAACAAGGTATTGATCGCCAGGGCGGCGTATTCGGGATCCGTCGACACGTAACTGACCCGCACCAGGCGCGTGTCTTCAATCGGCAAGACCGACATGCCGCCAAGAAAGCCCTTGATCGCGGCTGCACGTATGTTGTTTCCACTCTCGTCCAGGTCCACGCGCCCCTTGATCAGGTTGAGGTCTTCCACCACCTCACGGGCCAGGGAATTACTTTTCAGGATTTCGATCTGGGTATTGAGGTATTCGTTGCGCCAGGAGCTGTAGCCACGATAAGCCCCGGGCAGCATCAGCAGGTTGGCGTTGTCTTCATCGATCATCAATGTGCCGTGAGCACTAAACACAGGGACCTGCCGATAGGATCGAACCATCATCACCAGGACTGTAACCAACATCACCAGTAAGGCGATCTTCCAGCGGCGCTTGAATACCTTCCAGTAATGATCCAGAATGTCTTCCAGAGTTCGTTCCTGTCCAATTACTTCTTCAATCACATCTATGCGTTCTTCCATACTGTCTCCGATTCGCTTTTACCGCGGCAGGGCGATTTCAACCCTACCAATTATAGCATACGTGTCCAGAAGGGCATGAAGGCTTGATCAGGTTGAGGTTAAGGTTAAGGTTGAGGTTGAGGTTGAGGTTGAGGTTGAGGGGGAACAATTCAAAATTCAAAATTATTCTTTCAAAATTATTCATTCAAAATTCCTTTATCAATTACCTGATTTTTACTTCGACTCGAAGTGGCTCCTTGTCCGGGTTATCCGGCAGCGGCAAACGCCACTCCTGCCCCGGTTCCAGGTCACCTGTGTACTTTTCGGCAAAAATCCAGCCGTTCACCCACAACTGAACCAGTTTGGTGTTCTGCAGAATTTCCGCCGTATCAAGGGGCACTGCAACAACAATTTCATTTCCGGGAGAAGGATACACAATATAAACCGTAGCGCCAGGTTTCAGCGTGATACGGAACGATTCGCGTACGGCTTGCGGCAGTTTCTGCCAGTTTTCGGACTCGGCATCGATTTCTCCGGGGTTCGTCAGGCGATAGGCCATCCATTCCAGTGATTCGTCACCACCCGTCCTTTCCCGGGCGAGATCGATCACGCGCACAGCTTCGGCGATTTTTTCCTGTTCCCTTAGGGCTTCGGCGTAAAGTACAAATATCCTTCTCAGTGATTCCTTCTCCTCCGGAGGGATGTAATGCCTTTCCTCAGCCACTTTGGCGCCGATCATAGCCGCTGATCCGGCTTCTCCGGCTCCCAGGAGTACGCGCATGCGCATTTCCAGAACGTCCGGGTTCTTATCAAAAGTGGCAAAAAACCTCGTGTTTTGCAGGCGTTCTGCCAATCGACCGAGTATGGAGCGATCTGCCGGCCGCTCAGCCATGGTGTCGGCCAGGCGGATGATCTCTTTACGCGATGCGGGCCTGCGCATCCACTCCATCGAACCGGTGAGGGCGGCGACCATTTTCAACTGCAGCTGATCCATGATGCCGCCGAATTCCAGGAACGCTGCGGCTGTAGCCGGAACCATCCGCGAATAGCCCTCGATTGCTTTTTCCAACCGGTTAGCCACGTATTCCCATGTGTCGTAGTTATCCTGCCCTTCCCTTATACGTTTCTCAAATTCTTTGCCATAATGGTCAACTGCCCAGGCTTCGTAACGCGCCAGGAACCCAATCCGTTCTCGTGGATGAAACTGAAACCCTGCCAGTACTTTGGCCGCTTCCAGGTTGAATTCGGGCCTTTGCTGTAAGGCGGCTTTCAACAATTGCAAATCACGACTGTAACGGCCCCAGGTTTCCAGAATCCGGGGGAACACATTCCTACTCATGACCCCTGTCATGCGCGTGAATACATCTATAAAAAAAGTCCTGTCTTCCGCACTCAAAAACGGCCAGCGTGAAAACGCGAAACGCATGCCGGCCATGCTCACATCAAGATCCTTCCAACGCAAAGAAAGAGTGGTACGCATTGCCTGCAGGACCTCATCGGATGTACCTTCTCCCAGCGATTCAAGCTTTTGCAGCAACTGGAAACGTTCGAACTGGGCCAGGTAATTAAAGGGGTTGCGCCGGATCCCTCCCTGCAACCGGGCCAGGGCTGAACTTATGTCCGCGGCCTTCCAGTTCTCACCAGCCAGGTTTTGATCCCGGCGGACCGCTTTCAAGCGCGCTTCACCATCCAGGGGACGCGTGAGCAACGCGAATCGTGTGAAGATTCCCCCCAGCGGAAGCAAGAGATAGGACAGCACCTGGAGAGCAAAAAACCCCACGCATGCCAACGCGATCACGCGCCAGGTACGCGGTTTCACAGTGAACCCCCTTCCCGCAGACTGTGGGGCCTGGACGATGTCTTGCGGTATTGGACAACCCGCCAGGTCAACGTCATGATAATTACCAAAACGAGGGCATTTGATGGAATTCGCAACGAAAAATCAAAGAACGAATGAAAAAACGCCGCAGTAATTGCCGCCACTCCCCCCGCGGCCAGCAGGCGCACGGAAACACGCCTGCGCTCGCGCCAGCGGAAGAGCACGGCCGCGCTGAACGCGAAAAATGCTCCCATGATCAGGATAAAACCAACCAAACCGGCGTCAGTCGCGGTTTCCAGCACGTCGTTGTGCGCGTGGGTCACCCATTGATTGGCCTCTTTGTCATAGGGGAAATAAGCCCAGCGAAACGTTCCCATTCCCGTTCCCAACAAAGGGAAATCTCCGGCCATTTCCAGGACACTGGGCCAGCGTTGGATTCGTGCTATTCCATCATCCAGATCTCGGGACAGTTTTTTGAAACCCTTCCAGGTCTGCCCGCCTGCGACAACCACAACCAGGAGAATAACCAGAGTGGAAATCAATGGAATGAAACGCTGCAGGCCCGCTTTTTGTGAACGCATCATCATCAGCCCAGCGACAACCAGGCCGACAAACAGTGCGGTCAGGCCGGCCCTGGAATTGGTCATTGTAACTCCGGTAATCATCAACAGGAATATCAGCAACAGGGTTGTTACCCGGGGCTGGCGTTCCAGTGTATCAAAAATCCGGGTCAACCACTTGCCGCCACGGGAGGCAAATTCAATCGCGATCAGGGCCAGGATCAGCGGCGCCGTCATCTCCAGGAAAAACGCGAAGTGGTTGCTGTTGACCAGGGTTCCGGTCAGGTCACCCGACTTGCTTTTCCAGGGAGCGAAAAACAAAAAGAAATTTGGACTGCCTGAAATCAGTCGCGTCAGGCCAAAGCAAACCTGGAAGGCGGCAGTCCAGCCCAAAGTCCGCACCAGTGATGTCATTTCGCGCCAGCCCGGCCGCAGGCGCCCCAGCGCCATGCCGAAAGCGGTCAGCACCAGGAGTTCAAAGAAAAACACCACGGTCTCCCGGGG
>DBFQ01000021.1 GCA_002294665.1 Candidatus Aminicenantes bacterium UBA876 | reverse complement strand
GACGGCCACAATCAACAGCAGGCTCATCAGGGTGATCCGGCTTTTTCCAGTTTTCACGGCTTTTCCTCCTTGGCGGCCTTTCCCAGAATCACGCGGTGCCGCGCGCCGCGCGCCAACAAGCGGCTGAGGAAGGCGTTGACCTCTGCGAGCGTCAACTCGCGCAAGCGCGAATCGTACGCGCTGACCACCGCCATGCCCGGGCCGTTCAGCGCGAACGAGCCCAGCAGCCAGGCGCGTTCCGGCTTGGATTGCCACGCACGCAGCCAATTCACGCTTTCCAGGCGCACCGCCGCGGCCAGTTGCTGCTGGGAAATCCCCGCGGCCGCAATATCATCCAGGCGGGCTTCCAGTTCGCGGCAGGCCGGTTCGACCTGCTCCGGGGCGGTACGCACCATTACGACCATTGCCCCGCCGCCGCTGAAATGACGGATTTCGCAATCTACGGTATACGCCATTGCAAGCGGATCGCGCAAGTGCCAGGCAATTGATCCCGGACCCCGGGCCAGCAGCCGGGCCGACAACCGCGCCAGCAGAAAGCTTCGGGCATCCTGCGGCGGCAGCGGCATGCCCCAGGCCAGCAGGGGCTGTTGCAGTTCGCGGAAAGCGGCGGCCGGATCGGCGTTACAGCCGCCGGCTGAAGGTTCTGTCGCCAGGGTCGGTTCCGGCGCCGGCNNATGCGGCCGGATTGGTAGTGGGCCTGGATGTGATCGAGGACGTGCCGGCGTCCCAGTCCGGCGCGGGTTTTTTCGCAGCCCATGGCGGCCCCGGCATATCCCTGCGCGCCCAGAAAATGGTCCACCATCATCTGCACGATCACCGCGCGGGGGGAATCGGACTCCGCGCGTTCGCGCCGGCTCATCCATTCCTTGACGCGCTGGATGCGGATCCCTGTAATCAGGGGTTTTTTCAGCATGGACGCCAGGATCTTCAGCGAAGCGGGAAAATGTTCGGACAACGCGGTCATGGACAAAACGGCCAGGTCGCCGTCCACCCAGGAAGAAAACTGCGTGCCCATCTCCATCAATTCCTTCACCGCGTCTCCTGAAGGGATCTCCATGACAGAACGCGCCGCAAGAAACGCCAGTCCGCGCCGGTCGGCGGGAACGCTGCGGATGCCCGCGGGCACCAGCACCTGGAACACCGTCAGCGCCGAGCGCGCATCCTGCTGGAACACGACAGGTTGGGGCAGGGCGGTGCGCAACAGCTGTGGGGGCGACACCGCTTCTGCCTGCAGCAGCAGGGCCGGTACACACAGCAATCCGGCCGCAATCATGCTTAGTGCACTATTTCTTTTCATGGGTTTTCTGCGGCAGCAGCGTGACCTCGACATGGGCCGGCTTGAGCAGGTAATCGCCGGCCACGGCGCGCAGGCGCGAAGAAGACAGCGCGGCGGCCTGCGCGGCAAACCCATTGGGCCTGGCCAGGCGATTCAACAACAGAAAGCGCGTGGTACTCAACGCCCGGTTCATGCCGTCTTCGCCGTCGGCTTCCAGGCGTGACAATAACTGGTTCTCGGCGGTTTGCAGAAAATCGAACACACCCCGGCGTTGCGCCGGCGGCAGGTCGCGCACTGAAAAATCCATGTTGCGGAAATACTTGAGAAAGCGCATCACCTCGTGGCGGGCGCGACGTACGTTGGCGGGATCCAGCACCATGTGAATCCAGGCGAAACCGCTGTCCTCCATGGCCTGGTAGTGCATGGAAACGCTGTCCACCCATTGAAACCGGCCCGAAAGGCTGACGCTCAGCAGCGAGTAACCTCCCTGCCCCAGCATCTGGGTCAACACGCGCATGGCGACCCGGTCGACGTGGTTGTAGGCCGGGGCACGGAATCCCAGCCAGAGATGCGCCCGCTTGACGTCCATGCGCCGCTCGATTTCCGGTGAAGCGGTCAATGGCGCCGGCGGCGGCAGGGCAAAGGCATCGCTTTCTCCCGGGGTTCCGGCCTGGATTCCGCCCAGGTGCGTTTTCAGGCACGCGCTCGCCGCGACGGAATCCAGGTCTCCCACCAGGGCGACAGCACAACGCTCCGGGCGGAAGAGGCCGCGGTAGTGGCGCATGATCTCTTCCAGGCCAACGCCATCCAGGGCCCGGGGATCGCCCATTGCCGAACGTTCATAGGGATGGCCGGCAAACAGGTGGTTGAGCAGCAGAAACAGGCCGCTGCGTTCGGGACTGTCCTCGATTTCTTCGGCTTCGCGGCGCACCACCTCCCTTTCCCGCTCCAGGTCTGCGGCGTGGAAGCGGCGTTCAAAAACCATCCGGCGGATCAGGCCGACGGCAAAATCCAGCTCAGACGGCGGAAACGTCATTTCAACCGTCAACAGGTCCCGGTCCGTGTGGCCGTTCAGCAGTCCGCCGCGTTCACTCAGGCGGCGCGTGAACGATGCCCCGCCGGAGTTGTCACTGCCGAACAAAAGCAGGTGTTCGATCAGGTGGGACAGGCCTTTGCGGCCGGCAGGTTCATATTTGCTGCCGGCGCGCAGCGCCAGCACCAGGTGTACCAGGTGGGGGTGCGATACGCGTTCAACCGCCGCGCGGATGCCGTTTTCCAGGACAATGACCTGGGATTGCGCTTCCCCGGCGGCGGGCGCGGCGGCACCGGCAAAAAACGCCAGCAACAGGATCAGAACGGAATGGCCCGGCCGCATGCGGCCATTCTATCCCCGGACCCTCATGAAGTCAACGCGGCAGCCGCTCCGGGTTCAATGCGTGGCTTTGTGGATCTTCCGCTTCAGCCGATGGATGCGGCGCCGGGTATCCTTGATCCCGGCGTGGTCGTGCTTCTGCAGGGCCGCGTCACGCTTTTTTTTCAACGCGCCGATACGCGATTTGATCGCGCGTTTATCCAGGCCCACCACTTCATGCTTGACCCGTGTCTCAATGCCCAGGGCGGTGCACATGGCCACGATCAGGTGCTCCTTGTTCAGTTGCGTATACCCTTTCAGGGCCTCATGCTCGATCCCGGAGGCCATTTCGCGCAATTGGGCCACGGTCATTTTCTTTAACTCTTCAAAGGTCGGCGGCATCTCCATCCTCCTCTGTTTTCAAGCGTCTGCCTGGCGGCAAGCGAATCGGCTCCGTCAGAAAGGAGCGCGCATCTATTCTAACCAGCGGAAAAGTGGATGTCAATTGCGGCCGGGGAACACACAAAAGCGCGCAAATTACCGATATGAAAGGAAATATATGTTTCGCTATGCGCGCTTTTCTGCGCGCCGGTCCAGGGCGGCGGCGACAAAGCGTACGAACAACGGGTGCGGCTGCAGCGGCCTGGACTTGAACTCGGGGTGGAACTGGCAACCCAGAAACCAGGGATGCTCAGGCAACTCGACGATTTCGACCAGGTCGCGTTCCGGGTTCTTGCCGCTGATGGACATGCCGTGTTCCTGGATGACGGCTTCATACTCGGGATTGAATTCATAGCGATGGCGGTGGCGTTCGGAAATGACTTCTTCGCCACCATAGGCCGCGTGCGCCAGGGTATCTTTCTTTAACACGCAGCGGAATGCGCCCAGGCGCATGTTGTGCCCCATCGCTTCCACGTTGACCAGCTCTTTCAGGCGCTTGAACAACGGATGGGGCGTGGAGCGGTGAAACTCGGTCGAGTGGGCGGTTTTCAGGCCGCAGACATGGCGCGCGAACTCGATCACCGCGGTCTGCATCCCCAGGCAGATTCCGAGGAAGGGCACGCGCCGCACGCGGGCGTACTCGATGGCTTTGACCATGCCTTCCACCCCGCGGGTGCCGAATCCCCCGGGAACCAGGACGGCGTCGACGTCGGCAAACACGTCTTCGAGGTTCCATTCCAGCAATTGATCGGATTCGATCACTTTCAGGTTCACCCGGGCGTTGTTGTGCGCGCCGGCGTGCTGAAGGGCCTCGTAAAGGCTCTTGTAGGAATCGTTCAAGCTGATGTACTTGCCCACAATTCCGATGGTTACCGAATCCGTGATCGATTTATAGCGATCCACCCAGTCCTGCCAGGCACTGGAAGCGGCATGCTTTCGGCGCAGTTTGAGTTTTTCCAGCAAGCGCTCTTCCAGGCCTTCCTTGCGGAACAACAACGGGATTTCGTAGATGCATTCCGCGTCCACGGCGCTGATGATATCGTTCTGGCGCAGATTGGTGAAAAGGGCGATTTTTTCCTTGATTTCCAAGGGCAGGGCGATTTCACTGCGACACAGGAGGATGTCCGGCTGGATGCCGATTTCACGCAACGACTTCACGCTGTGCTGGGTGGGCTTGGTTTTCAGTTCTCCCGCGGCCTTGATGTAGGGAACCAGGGTCAAGTGGATATACAGGGTATCTGCGGGAGCGTTTCTCAGGCCGATCTGACGGATGGCCTCCAGGAAAGGCAGGCTCTCGATGTCTCCCACCGTGCCGCCGATTTCCACCAGCACGATCTCCGCTTCGTTTTCCAGGCTGGTCACCGCTTCGCAGATGGCGTCGGTCACATGCGGAATCACCTGGACGGTTTTTCCCAGGTAGTCGCCGCGGCGTTCTTTCTGAATGACGTCAAAATAGATGCGCCCGGCGGTCCAGTTGTTTTTCTGGGAAGTGGTCGAGGAGGTGAAACGTTCGTAATGGCCCAGGTCGAGGTCGGTTTCGGCGCCGTCTTCGGTCACGAAGACCTCCCCGTGCTGAAACGGACTCATGGTGCCCGGATCGACGTTGAGGTAGGGATCAAGCTTGATAATGGCGATGCGGTAACCGATATCCTCGAGAATATGACCGATGGAAGCCGCGGCAACGCCTTTGCCCAGCGAGGACAACACGCCGCCGGTGATGAAAATGTAACGGGTCCTGCTCATCTGTTTTCTCCCCCCAAGCGGGCCTCAATGCGAGCAATATCTTCCGGCACGTCCACGCCAAAAGCGGGCTCGGGGCTGTCCACCACGTAGATGGAAACGCCGTTTTCCAGAAAACGCAATTGCTCCAGCCGCTCTCGGGTTTCCAGTACGCCCGGCGGCCACGAGACAAATTGTCGCAGCATATCAAGCCGCAGTGCGTAGATGCCCACATGTTGCAGGTATTCACACTTCAGGGGATCCTGCGGCCAGGGAATCGGGGCCCGGGAAAAATACAGCGCGCGGCGGTCCCGGTCCAGCACCACCTTCACCACGTGCGGCGAGAAGAAATCTTCCCTGGAATCGCCGCGATACGCGGCCGTCACCACGTAAGAATTTGTTTGTGACAGCGCCGCTGTGACATCGCGGATCAATTGCGGTTGAATCAGGGGCTCATCCCCCTGGATGTTAACCACCGCGTCAATGGCCTGATCCCCCACCGCTTCCAGCACACGGTCGGTTCCCGAGCGATGGCCGGCCGCGGTCATGCACCATTCCCCGCCGAATCGTTTCACTTCCCCGGCGATCGCTTCGTGATCGGTGGCAACGACTATGCGGCGAAAACAGGCGGCGGCCTCCACGCGGCGGTACACCCGCTCGATCATGGATTTTCCCTGGATACGGGCGAGGGGTTTCCCGGGAAAGCGGCTGGAATCCATTCGTGCCGGAATCACCGCGTCCACAATCACGGGATCAGGTTTCCTTTGCGCCCTCTGCGTCAGCCGGCTCGGAAGCCGGATGCGGGTTGTTGCTCTGCAAAACTTTCAATTCCATCTGGCAACTGCCCTGAAAAAACGCACCTTCTTCGATCACGAGTTTCGGTGTGACCAGTTTTCCGGTAAAGCTGCCGTTGGCGAAGATCTCCGCCCTTTCCTTGGCCGTGACATTTCCCTTCACGCGGCCGTTGATCGAAATCTGGCGGACCTCGATATCGGCGTCCACGTCGCCGGTTTCACCGACAATCAGGGTGTGACCGCTCATTATCTTGCCCTTCAGAATGCCGTCGATGCGCAACATCTCCTGAAAACGCAATTCACCGGTGAATTCCGAATCCTTGTCGATAAAACCGCTCATGCGGCCATAACTTTCGTGTCTAGCCATACCTGGTTACTCCCTTGATTTTCCGTTGACAAACATCTGGTACAAGCGCTCGAATTCATCCAGCTTGGAAAAGTGAATTTCAATACGCCCGCTTCCCCGCGGCGAGTAGATCAGCTTCACCTTGGTGGAAAAGAGTCGCGCCAGTTTTTCTTCGGTGCGGCGGATATCCGGATCCTGGGGCGGCGTTTCCGCGCGGGGGGTGTTGTAAAAATTCTTGACCAGTTTTTCCGTCTGCCGCACCGATAAGTCGGACGCGATCACGCGCTCAAACAAATTTTCCATGTCGCCGGCATCCCGCAACGCCAACAATGCGCGCGCATGTCCCTGCGACAACTGGTTCTGCACCACTCCCTGCTTGATGCGATCCGGCAGATTGAGCAAGCGCAACAGGTTGGTGACGGTCGAGCGATTCATACCCAGCTTCGCGGCCGCCTGTTCCTGGGTCATGGTGTTGTTTTTCATCAACAATTCGATGCCCTGGGCGACCTCGATCGGGTTCAGGTCTTCGCGCTGAATATTTTCCACCAGCGCGCCCACCATCACTTCATCGATCTCCAGATCACGCACAATCGCGGAAATCTTCTGCCAGCGCAACATCTGGGCCGCGCGCCAGCGCCGCTCACCCACGATCAGATAATAACGGTTATCCTGGCGGTAGACGGAAATCGGCTGGATCAACCCGGATTCCCGGATCGACTCCGCCAGTTCGCGGATGGAGGCCTCATTGAAATCCTTGCGCGGCTGAAAGGGGTTGGGATGAATATCGGCCACGTCGATTTCGCGCAGATTCGTCTGGCCTTCTTCCTGCGGTTGATTGGTGATGATGGCTTCGATACCCTTGCCCAGCACGCGGCGTTTCATGGATTCATCATCTCCCTGGCCAGGGCCATGTATGCCCGGGAACCGGCCGACTTGATATCGTAAAACTGGATCGGGCGACCGAAACTGGGGGCTTCGGACAAACGCACGTTTCGCGGCACTACGGACCGGTAGACCTTGTCTTTGAAATAATTACGGATTTCGTCTTCCACCTGGCGCGACAGATTGGTCCGCTCATCACACATGGTCATCAGGATTCCCTCGATCGCCAGGTCCCGGTTGAAGTGTTCCTGAATCCGCTGAATGGTGTTCATCAGGTCGGACAACCCCTCCAGCGCGTAATACTCAGCCTGGATGGGAATCATCACTGAATCCGCCGCGCTCAACGCATTGATGGTCAGCAATCCCAGGGACGGCGGGGAATCGATAAACACGTAATCGAATTCCTTGCGCACCGATTCCAGCGCCCGGCGCAGGTAGAGGTGGTTGTTTTCATCTTCGACCATCTCCAGCTCAAACCGGGCCAGGTTCCGCGAAGACGGCACAATACTCAGGAAAGCAAGTTCGTTGGCGACCCAGACGTCGCGGATATCCTTCTCGCCGATCAGCACCGCGTAGATATCATTCTGGACCTCGGCCTTGTTGATACCCAACCCGGTAGTGGAGTTGGCCTGCGGATCCAGGTCCACAATCAGCACGCGTTTTTCCGCGATCGCCAGTGCCGCACCCAGGTTTACGGCCGTGGTTGTTTTTCCAACCCCGCCTTTCTGGTTCGCAACTGCAATAACTTTACCCATCGGGGTTGATTGTTTCACGTGAAACATTCTCCATTTTCAGAATTTTGATCACATCTCGGGATGGGATATTATAGATGGAATGGGTGGTTTTTTCCAGCGGGAACTCCAATTTCTCGATCTTTTTCAATGAAGTGATGCAAACCACTTCCCGGACCTTGCCGCGAAGCAGCGGCTCAACCAGACCGGAAAGGCTGGGAAAACCCCGCGCAACCAGCGTGATTTCCGCCCCGGGAGCCGGAAAGCGAAAGTTCTCCAACCGCTCGCGACACACTTCGGTATTGCGCAACTCCATCTGCGAAACCGCCAGGCGCAGAAAGCGCGCTTTTTTTTCAATACTCTCAAGCAGGATGAATGTGCGCATGGGAAAAAACAACGCCAGCACAATTCCCAGCAACCCGTTTCCGCTACCCGCGTCCACCACGCGGTTTCCACTGATCAACGGGACCAGGCGCAGGGTTTCATCGGCCAATGCCTGCAGTTGCGCCGGCGTAATGCGGCGGCTGACCAGGTTGAGTTGGCGGTTCTGTTGCAGCAGAAAATCCAGGAAGCGCTGAACCGACTCGCGGATCATCTCGTCGTTCACGATTGTCATCTTTTTAACCGGGTTCCGCCGTGACAGGAATCGGCCACGAATTCAGTCTTTTTTTCGGGCAAACACGTAAGCCGCCGCCAGCAGCAACCAGACGGCAAGCACAAACGCGGTGTATTTCCCGTTTTCCCGAAACAACAGAAACGGAGACAACACCACGACCACCGTTACGGCCACGGCAAGCAAGCGAAGAAGTGTTTTTCTGAGCATCTGTATGCCAATGGCGCATTGACCTCACGCGCCGTGCAGAGTCTTCACCTTACCCGGGATTTTTTTTTTGTCAAGCCTTGACACCCTGAAGATGTCCCTGTAACATCCTCGGTATATGTTTCTGAATGGGTGGAGCCAATTTTTTCACATTTGTTAATGTAATTGTGGAAATTTAATATGAACTATTTTGATATCACCCGCAATTACCTCAAGGAAACCCTCGACAGTCCGACCTTCAGCAAATGGATCGAACCGCTTTCCTATATCGGTATGATGAACCAGATCGTTTTTGTGGGCTCTCCGGATCCCCAGAAAACCGAATGGATCAAGTCCAACCTGCTGGAAAAACTCAACCAGTACATGGAAAAGGAATTTCAATGTTCCATGAAGCTGGTTCCCCTGTACGAAGAAGATGAACTCCCTGCCGCGAATTCTCAGGAAAAATCCGACCCGGCACGGGAACCGGGGAATTTTATTTCCAACCTGAATCCAAAGTACACTTTTGATACGTTCGTACAGCTCGATTCCAACCGCATGGCGTATTCATTCGCATACAGCGTGTCGGAATTTCCCGGCAAATCCTACAACCCTCTTTATATCTACAGCGACGTGGGTCTGGGAAAAACCCATCTCATGTACGCCATCGGCAACCGCATTCAACTCAATTCGGACATGAAGGTGGTGTACCTGACCTCGAGCGATTTTATGTACGAATACGTGGAATACACGCGCTTCAACAAACGCTCTGAATTTATCCACAAATACACATCGGTGGACGTGCTGTTGATCGACGACATCCAGTACATCACCAAGTGGGGCGGAACCAGCGAACAATTCTATTACGTGTTCAACAAACTGATCCAGGAAGAAAAGCAGATCGTGCTCTGCTCCGACACCCACCCGGACAACATTCCCTACCTGGAAAACCGCATCAAGTCGCGTTTCGAATGGGGGGGGATTGTGGATATCCTGCCGTACGACCTGGAAGGCCGGATGGCCATTCTCAAGCAGAAACTGTCGGAAAGAAAAAAGCAGGGCGCCAACCACTTCGATATCAACGAAGAAGTGTTGTATTTTCTGGCGTCATCGATCAAAGAAAATATCCGCAAACTGGAAGGGGCCCTGAACCGCCTGATCGGTTTTGCCGAACTGAAACACACGGACACGAACGGAGATCGCATCACCCTGGATTTTGCCAAAGAGGCGCTCAAACCGATTATTTCCCTGGCCAGAAAACAGGTCACCGTGGAAAGCATCCAGGAATACGTGGCCAAACGCTACAACATCCGCACCGAAGACCTCAAATCCCGCAACAACTCTCCCCGTGTGGCCCATCCCCGCCAGATCGCCATGTTTGTCTGCAAGCGCGCAACCCGGCATTCCCTGGCGGAAATCGGTCATCAGTTCGGCGGCAAGCATCACACAACGGTACTGCATTCGATCAAGCGCGTGGAAGAGCGCATGCAGACCGATGCGGAGTTTTCCAAAAACGTGAAAGCAATCTTGAACTTTTTCAACGAGTCATGATTTCCACATCTTTATTAAGTTTTTCACAAAACAATCGCCGGCCGTATTCCAGTCGTTACGCGGATTCTCCGCAATATTCACTTATTCACCCTGGTTTCTTTTTCATCTTTCTGATATATACTAAGAGTATTCATACAATAAAAACAGGCAGGGAAAAATGAAGATTTTTGTGGAAAAGTCCATTTTCTCAAACGAGTTGAAATTGTTTCAGGGAATCTTTGAAAAAAAGACCCTGATGGAGATCCTGCAGAATATCAAGATGACCGCCTATGAAAACGGTGTACTGGAACTGACGGCCACGGATCTCGAAATCGGGCTGCAATCTTCGGTCAAGGTCGATGTGAAAGAACCGGGATCGGTAACGGTGAACGGGCGTGATTTTTATGACCTGATTTCCCGCATGCCCGAAGGCCAGGTTGAAATCTCGGAAAACAACGACCTGCAAATCGCGATCAACAACGCGGCCAAGACCAGCAAGTACAAGTTGATGGGGATGCAATCTTCCGAATATCCCGCTCTGCCGGAGTCCGATTTTTCCGAATCGATCCACCTGGATTCGTCCCGCCTGCAATCCATGATCAACAAGACCCATTACATCATTTCTCCGGAAATGAAGTTCAACCTGGGCGGGGCGTTGCTCAGCCTGGGAGCGGAACGCTGGGAAATGGCCGCAACGGATGGACATCGTCTGGCTTTTTGCGCGGTGGATGAAGCGGGCAATTCAACCGAACCACTTGAGTTCATTGTTTCGCGCAAAACCCTGCTGGAATTGCTGAAAGTGGGAGAAGACCTGGATATCGATTTCGCCTACGATAAAAACAACCTGTTTTTCCGTGCCGGGAACCGTGTCTTGTCCGCCCGCATCATCGATCAGAAGTTTCCCAATTACCGTGCCGTGATCCCGGAAGCGACGCGCTTTAAAGCGCGCTTGGACACGGAGGCGCTGTTGACCACGTTGCGGCGTGTGCTGGTGTTCAAAACCCGCAACAACGGTGTTTTCTTCCGTTTCGGCAAAGATAAGCTGATCCTGGAACGTTCGACTCCGGAAAAGGGTGAAGCTCACGAGGAACTGGGCATCGAATACGCGGGGGAAGAGGTAAAGGCTGCGTTTAACGGAAATTTCGTGCTGGATTTCCTGACCCACGTGGAATCCGAACAGATCGAAATCGGCATGAATGACGGTGAAAATTCATTCGTGTTCCGGCCGGTTTCTTCTCAGGGAGTTGATTTCATCTACGTGGTCATGCCGTTGAACCTGTAATTCACCTTGATCGTCAAGCGCCTCAAGATCGAAGGGTTCCGGAATATCCGCAGTCGAAACCTGGAGTTTCACCCCGGAAAAAACCTGATTCATGGCCGCAACGGCGCAGGGAAAACCTCGCTGATCGAATCGATGTTTCTGGCGGCTTTTGGAAAATCCTTTTTAAATGTGCGCCTGAGCGATATGATTCCCCGCCGGGACACGGTTTTTGATTTTCAACTCAATGTTGACCACAGACGGAACCCGCGAGAAATCCACTGCTTTTCACAGGGCCGCAGCCTGACCCTTGAACTGGATGGCCACCGGGCGCAAACCGCTGAAATCCGCGATGTGTTCTATCCCACTTTCTTTTCATCCGCCACATTCATGCAGGAAATCGAGTCTGTTTCACACCTGCGCCGGATGATGAATCGCTTTATATGTGGTGTCGATCCGCTTTACATACGCTACATTTTGAGTTATAATCAAGCGTTGAAGCAAAAAAATCATCTTCTGAGATTGCGGCCGCATGCGGCGGAAATCACGGGATGGAATCAGGTGATGATTGAAATGGGAACCCGGATCGTGACAACCCGACAAAAATTCATTGGTGAATTGAACCGGGAAATTCGCGATCTGGGAAAAGCCGAAATGAACGTCGTTTACCTGCCTTCGGTTTCCATAAACGCGGAAGGCGGAAGAAACGCTTTTCAGGATGAGTTGCATCGGGTGCGGGAAATCGAATCCAGGTATCAGCGCGCCGTTGTCGGACCCCACCGGGATCGATTTGATTTTCAGCGCGATCACATCGCGTTGAGGTATCACTCTTCCGGTGAAAAGAAACTCTACCTCCTGCTGGCTTACATCGCGTTTATCCGGCTGTTTCAGAGGGTGAACCGCGAGTACCCCGTATTTTTAGTGGATGATTACGATACGGCCATGGATCAGGAAAATGTTCAGGTGTTCATGGATGCGTATCCCGACATGCAGGTGATTGCCACGTCGGTCAACCCCAATGATCGTTTTGATCATCAGGTTGAATTGACCCGGGAGAATTGAAACGTGACGCAAAACCAGAAGAAATCAACGTATACGGCCGAAAACATAAAAGTTCTGGAAGGACTGGAAGCGGTCCGGGTGCGGCCGGCGATGTATATCGGCAGCACCGGGGTTTCCGGCCTTCACCACCTGGTGTATGAGGTGGTGGACAATTCCATCGACGAAGCCATGGCCGGCTTCTGCAATCGCATCGAGGTGGTGATTCATTTTGATAATTCCGTTTCGGTGAGCGACAACGGCCGCGGAATTCCCGTGGACGCTTTCAACGGCGAGGGAATTTCCGCCGCCGAAGTGGTCATGACGCGCCTGCATGCCGGGGGCAAATTCGACAACGACACCTACAAGGTTTCCGGCGGCCTGCACGGAGTGGGGGTTTCCGTGGTGAACGCCCTTTCCTCCAAGCTGGACCTGGAAATCAAGCGCGAGGGGCATATCTATTTTCAGAAATACGAATACGGCAAGCCCATGACGCCGTTCAAGGTGATCGGCAACTCCAAGCGCACGGGAACCAAGGTCACTTTCTGGCCCGATGACGAGATATTTGAAACCACGGAATACGATTACAGCATCCTGGCCAGGCGCATGAAGGAACTGGCCTTTCTGAATCCCGATGTCAGCATCCACTTGAAAGACGAGCGCAGCCACGTGGAGGAAACCTTTCATTACAAAGGAGGGATTGCCGAATACGTTCGCTATTTGAGCGGCAACAAGGAATTGATCCATCCCAAGCCGATTGTGTTGACGACCCGGGCGGATGAAGGTGAACTCGATATCGCTTTTCAATACATCGATTCGTATAATGACAACCTGCTTTCCTTTGTCAACAACATCAAGACGGTTGAGGGCGGCACCCACCTGACCGGCTTCAAAGGCGCGATTACGCGCACCATCAACAACTTCGCCCAGGCCAACAACCTGATCAAGGATCTCAAGACCGGTTTTTCCGGGGATGACGTGCGCGAGGGCCTGGTAGCCGTGATTTCCGTGCGCATCAAAAGCCCCCAGTTCGAAGGCCAGACCAAGGCCAAGCTGGGCAATTCCGAAGTCAAGGGAATGGTCGAATCCTTTGTCAACGAGCAATTGAGCCAGTATTTCGAAGAAAACTTTTCCGTGGCCAAAGCCATTATCGGAAAAGCGCTCATGGCCGCCCAGGCCCGCCTGGCATCGAAAAAAGCCAAGGACCTGGTGCGCAAATCCAGCCTGCTGGAAAACACCACCCTGCCGGGAAAACTCGCGGACTGCCAATCCAAGGACCCGGCTGAAAGCGAGATCTTCATCGTTGAAGGAGATTCCGCGGGCGGTTCGGCGAAGAACGGCCGCGATCGGCGTTTTCAGGCCATTCTGCCCCTGCGCGGCAAGATCCTGAATGTAGAGAAGGCCAGTACGGCCAAGATGCTGGAAAGCCAGACGATCAATACCCTGATCGCCGCGCTGGGCGTGGGTATCGGCAAAGAGCATTTCGATATCGAAAAACTCAGGTATCACAAAATCATTATCATGACCGACGCGGATGTCGACGGCGCGCATATCCGCACCCTGTTGATGACGTTCTTTTTCAACCACATGCGCGAGTTGATTGAACGGGGCCATATCTATCTTGCCCAACCCCCCTTGTACATGGTACGCCGGGGCAAAAACAGCCTCTACCTGAAAAACGAAAAAGAAAGGCTGGATTTCTTTTTCAAGCGTGTGGGTGAAGAATCGCGGCTCGTGTTCGGTCCCAACGATAACGATGTGCTCAAGAATGCAAAACTGGTTAAGTTCCTGCGCCTGGTCAACAAGAAAAACATCCTGATCAACGACATCGAGAAACAGGGCATTCCCCGCGAGTTGACTTTGACCCTGATTGAAATGATTCGTGATGAAGATACCTTCCGCAGCCGTGAAAAAACCCTGGCGGTGGCGGAAGCATTGCGCAAGCTGGAATGCTGCCGGGTGGTGGAGGTCGGCTTTGAAGAGGAGTACAACACCCATTGCCTGGAAGTGGAGTACCAGTTGAACGGCGTGGTGATGCATCGTTCCGTCAACTGGGAGTTTTTGACCGGTCCGGAGTTTGCCGAAGTAAACCGCGTTTATGAAAAACTGAAATCCTACCCGGAGCCCCCCTACCGGGTGGTATGCGGCGACAAGGAACATGAGGTGGCCCACCGCAGTGAACTGGTGCCGCTGCTGATGGATTACTCTCACAAGGGCATCTACGTGCAGCGGTACAAAGGTCTGGGTGAAATGAATCCCTCCCAGCTCTGGGAAACCACCATGAATCCCGCCAACCGCACCCTGCTGAAGGTCCAGATCAACGATTCCGTTCAAAGCGAAGAACTCTTTGACACCCTGATGGGGGCCGATGCCAACAAGCGGCGGGAATTCATTCAGGAAAACGCGCTCAGTGTCCGCAACCTGGACGTGTAAGGAAAGGAAGCCATGGCTGAAGACGATATACTGATCGCCAAATCGATTGAAGACGTTACCATCGAAAACGAGATGAAAACGTCTTACCTGGATTATTCCATGAGCGTGATCATCGGTCGCGCCATCCCGGATATCCGCGACGGCCTGAAGCCGGTTCACCGGCGCACGCTGCTCTCGCTGCACACCACCGGCACCCACTATAACCAGCCCTACAAGAAGTCGGCACGCATTGTGGGTGACGTGATCGGTAAATACCATCCCCACGGAGATTATGCGGTATACGACACCCTGGTGCGCATGGCGCAGGATTTTTCCCTGCGCTATCCCCTGGTGGACGGCCAGGGAAACTTCGGTTCCATAGACGGCGATCCCCCGGCGGCGATGCGGTACACGGAAGTCCGCCTGCAGCGCATCGCCAACGAGTTGCTGCAGGACCTGGACAAGGAAACGGTCGGCCAGCTCCCCAATTACGACGGTTCGTTGACGGAACCGGAAATATTTCCCGCGCTGCTGCCCGTTTTGATGCTGAACGGCAGCTCGGGAATCGCCGTCGGCATGGCCACTTCCATTCCCCCCCACCACATCGGCGAGTTGATCGACGGTTTTGTGTACTTCCTCGGCCACCGGGACGCCTCCGTCGCGGAGCTCATGCAGATTGTAAAGGGCCCCGATTTTCCCACCGGCGGGTTCGTGTTCGGGCGCAAGAGCCTTCTGGAAGCGTATGAAACCGGCCGCGGCACCATCGTTGTCCGCGCCAAGGCCGTGGTGGAAACCGACAATCGCAATCGTCAGCGCATCGTGATCACGGAAATTCCCTACATGACCAACAAGGCGCGGATCCTGGAAAACATCGCCCAATTGGTGAAAAACCGGCGCATCGAAGGCATCAGCGACCTGCGGGATGAATCCGACCGCGAAGGCATGCGCATCGTGATCGACATCAAGCGCGACGAGATTCCCGAAGTCATTCTGAACTCGTTGTACAAATACACTCAATTGCAGACCACTTTTTCCATCAACCTGCTGGCCATCGTCAATCAGCAGCCCAAACAGTTCAACCTGATCGACTACTTCAACCACTTTCTCGGGCATCGCAAGGAAGTGGTGCGGCGGCGTTCGCTGTTTGAGTTGGACAAGGCCGAAAAGCGCGCCCACATCATCGAGGGCCTGAAAATCGCCCTGGATAACCTGGACACCGTCATCCGCCTGATCCGTGCTTCGAAAAACCGGCAACAGGCGAAAGACCGCCTGTTGAAGGCCCTGCCCCTGACCGAGGTGCAGACCGACGCCATCCTGGATCTGCAATTGTACCGCCTCACCAACCTGGAAGTCGACAAGCTGGAAGCGGAATACGTGGAACTGTTGAAACTGATCAACTACCTGCGCGAACTGCTGGAAAGCGAGCGCATGATGCTGAGCGTGATCCAGAACGAGTTGCTGGCCGTGCGCGACAAGTACCTCGATGAGCGCCGCACCACCATCATCGAGCAGGAATTGTCCGATATCCGCATCGAGGACCTGATCAAGGACGAAGATTTCGTGATTCTGTACACGCGCAACGGTTACATCAAGCGCACCACCCTGAGCACCTATCACAATCAGAATCGCGGTACCATCGGCCGCCGCGGGGTCAGCCTGCGGGAAGAAGACATGATTTCGCGGGTTTTCGTGGCGTCCGCCCATGACTACATCCTCACGTTTACAGAGAAAGGTCACGTCTTCTGGATTCGCGTGTATGACCTTCCCGAAGGCGATACCACCAGTCGCGGCAAACCCATCAACCGCTTGATCGGCATCAACGGTGATGACAATGTCTGCTCGGTAATCAACGTCAAGGATTTTTCCGCGGATCGCTATGTCATGCTGTTCTCACGCCAGGGTTACGTCAAGAAAACGTCGCTGGCGGCGTTTGCCAATCCGCGCGCCAACGGCATTATCGCCGCGGACGTTCCCGCCGACGACACCCTGTTTGAAGCCCAGATTTCCAACGGCAACAACGACGTGATCGTGGGCACCCATTTGGGAAAGGCGTTGCGCTTTCATGAACAGGATGTGCGCGAGATGGGAAGAACCGCTCGCGGCGTGCGCTGCATCAAGCTGGGCAAAGGCGATTTTGTCGTGGGCGCGGCCGTGATCGGCGAGTCGGAGCGCACCATCCTGACCGTGACCGAGAACGGAATCGGCAAAAAATCGGACCTGGAGCTGTACCGCATTCAAACCCGCGGCGGCAAGGGCCTGATCAACATCCGCATCACCGAGAAAGTCGGCCGGGTGATCGGCCTGGTGACATTGGGTGATTGCAACGACCTGATTCTGTCTTCGCGCAACGGCATCGTCAACAAGATCTGCTCCGACGCGATCCGTTCCCAGGGCCGGGCCACCCAGGGCGTGCGGCTGATCCAGTTGCGCGAAGGTGATCAACTGGTATCCGTGGAGAAAGTGCGTACGGAAACGGCGGAAGAGTAAACCTGCGCCGCATTCCGTTGCTTCGCCCCGGCATTTGTGATACAACTCCGGGCAGAGAATCGATCCCATGCTGTTTCCCATCAAGGATTACAACCCCACCCGCCGACTGGCGGTATGGACCCTGTTGCTGATCCTGCTGAATGTGGGCGTGTTTGTCTACCAGGCGGTCTTGTCGAATCTGAACTACCAGGTGGCGCGCCATTCGATGATCCCCTGGGAGATTACCCGTTTCGAGCGCATCGACCAGCCCGTTGCCGCCAGGGAAGGCCTGGATCCACTGACAAACCAGGTGCGGCGGGAGTTGGTTTACCGCGAGAACCCTCCGCTGCTGACCATCCTCTTTTCCATGTTCATGCACGGATCGTTGATGCACCTGGTGGGAAACATGCTGTTTTTGTGGATATTCGGCAACAACATCGAGGACCGCCTGGGGCCCTGGCTCTACCTGCCGTTCTACCTGGCCTGCGGGGTCGGCGCCAGCCTGCTGCACGTGTTGTTCCACCCCAATTCCCTGACTCCCGTGATCGGCGCCAGCGGAGCGGTTTCCGGTGTCATGGGCGCCTACCTGCTGTTGTTTCCCCGCGCCAAGGTGCGCTCGCTGCTGTTTATCTTTGTGCTGGTCACTTTTGTGGATATTCCGGCGGGGGTTTTCCTGGTGATCTGGTTCGTGTTCCAGTTTTCCTATATCGGCGGTGGGGGTATCGCCTGGGCGGCGCATGTGGGCGGTTTTCTGCTGGGAATGTTGTTGATCCACATCTGGCGCCGAACGCAGCCCCGTCCCCGCGTGGAAATCATTCAGTAAGTACGGTTCCGTACGCGTTCAGGCGGCGGCCATCCGGCGCGATCGCCGCTGTTGGAGGACCCGTCAGGCGCGCAGCGAGCGGTCTTTTTCAAGCAACAGGCGGTGCATGTCGGCGGCGTCTGTCGCAGCGCGGATTTCTTCAACAATATCGGTATTATTGATCATCCTGGCAAGATGCGCCAGGGTTTTCAGGTGGAGTCCGACATCGCGTTCGTCACTCATGATCAAAAACACCAGGAATACGGGATTTTCGTCCGGCGCCTTGTAGTCGAGTCCGTTTCGGATGCGGGCGGCGGCGATAAAGAAGCTCTTGAATTGATCCGAATAGATGTGCGGCGTGGCCGCGCCTTTGCCGATCGCGGTGGATTGCACGTTCTCACGCCGGATAAACAGGCGTTTGACTTTGTCCGGGTCGTCAATGCGCTGCCTTTCAAACAAAAATTTCGCAAAAGCCGCATAGAACTGGTCGGTGGTCTGAAAATCCCCGCTATCGAAGATATCATTGGGGTCCAGGTATTGTTGCAGATTCATCAGATTTCCCTCCGGATGTCATCACCCGTATGCCATTGATTGTCCGGACCGGCGGAACGAATCACGGTTGTCAGGGTTTCGTCGCGTTCCAACCGCAAGGGCATGTTCCAGGGATCGTGGATTTCCCGGGGATTGCGGATATAATCCGGAACCAGTAAATCAAGAATCTCGGGATATTCGCCATGATCGATAAAGTAGGTGTTCAAAGCCTCGCGGATACGTACAAATGTCGTGTTCAGCAGCATGATGTTGGCTTCATGGGTGCGATTGACTTTCTGCTCCACGATGGTTTCCCCATCCTTGTCACGCAGGGTGTACATCAAGCCGGCGATTAATACCACGATCAGCAAACCCAATATCAAGCCTCTCATGCGGATATTTTATCCCAGAAGAAAAAAAAATCCAATTTTACGGCCGGAATTTCTGACAACGATCTGCCCAATGGCGGATATGGCCGATATGGCGGTGGGATGCCCGTTCATCCTTTTCAGCCCTGGCGCGGTTATGCCGGCAAAGAATTCCGCTCTGCATGTCTACTCACGATAACCATCGCCGCCCTCTCGCGACAATCCTTGAAAGGAATCCGGAGCGGGTTCGGTGCGCATTCAAACTCTGAATTCGTCCATGCTATAATGGATTCATGAGTGAAACAAGCCCCGACCGTATGCAGATGTTGCGCCAGCTTGAAATCTTTTCCGACCTGGACGCACCCGATGTGTCCCGTCTGGAAAACCTTTTCAGGGAGCGAAAGTACGATGCCGAAGCCGTGATCTTTTCCGAAGGCGACGCCGGCACATCGATGATGATTGTGGCTTCCGGCACGGTGAGGATTTCGCAGAAACCGGACGCCGATTCCGAAGAAGCCCTGATTCTGCTCAAATCCGGGATGGTTTTTGGTGAAATGGCCTTGCTGGAAGAACTCCCACGTACCGCCACCGCGATCGCCCACACCCCGGTGGTGTTATTGGAAATCAGCCGCGAAGACTTTCTTGCCGATATCGAAAAGCACCCCGGTTGCGGCGTGCGCATCCTCATGAAGCTGGCGCGCACGCTTTCCAGTCGCCTGCGCGAAACCGACCTGAAACTGAAGACCTTTATCAATCTGGCGCGGTGGATATAAATAAAGTTGGAAAGTTGAAGAGTTGAAGAGTTGAAGAGTTGAAGAGTTGAAGAGGGAAGAAGTTGAAAAAAGGTGACAGGTGGCAGGCGTAGGGGCGGCCCCCGTAGCCGCCCTGTAGAACGTAGAAGGTAGAAAAAAGCGCAGATATTGATTATCGTGCCTTATTCCTTCTTCTTTATTCCTTATTCAGAATCGGTGCCGATTTTTTCATCACCGAGCCTCAAGTTCCCCCATCATCGCGCTTTTTTCGCTTTGTTTTTTTCTACTTTCTACCTTCTACGTTCTACAGGGTGTTTCCCGCACCGGCCCCAATTTTTGCCCATATTGATTATCGTGCCTTATTCCTTCTTCTTTATTCCTTATTCAGAATCGGTGCCGACTTTTTCATCAACGGACTCCAGGTTCCGCCATCACCGTGTTTCCTTATCACTTTTCGCTAAATGGGTTTACTATCCCGGCCGGGCAGGATACAATCGTCGTTAGCATCGGGGTCAGCCCGATACCATGAGGAGGCGTTCGGATATGCGATTACGAGCAATTGCGCTGCTGGTTGGATTGGCGATAATGGCGGTTTCGACTGGATTGCCGGGGTGCACCAATTTTCTGATTACCCGCGGGGCCGCGGTGGACGGTTCGGTTATCGTAACCTATGCCGCGGACTCTCACGTCCTTTATGGAGAATTGTATTACCGGCCCGCCGCGGTATACGCACCGGGCACCATGATGGATGTGGTGGAGTGGGATACCGGCAAATACCTTGGACGCATTCCCCAGGCGGAACGGACCTATTCCGTGGTGGGAAACATGAACGAACACCAGGTGGTGATCGGTGAAACCACGTACGGCGGCCGGCGGGAGCTGGTCAATCCCGAGGGACTGCTGGATTACGGCAGCCTGATGTACATTGCCCTGCAGCGCGCGCGCACGGCGCGGGAGGCGATCGGCGTGATGACCGGCCTGGTGGCCGAACACGGCTATTGCAGTTCCGGCGAGTCTTTTTCCGTGGCCGATGCCCGTGAAGCCTGGATCCTGGAGATGATCGGCAAGGGACCCAAGCACAAGGGGGCGGTCTGGGTGGCGCGCCGCATTCCCGATGGCTTTGTTTCTGCGCATGCCAACCAGGCGCGCATCCGTCAGTTTCCCCTGAATGATCCGCAGAACTGCCTGTATGCCGCGGACGTGATCGAATTCGCCCGGGAAATGAAGTACTTTTCGGGCAAAGACAGTGAATTCAGTTTTGCCGACGCGTACGCTCCCGCCGATTTCGGCGCCCTGCGTTTCTGTGAAGCGCGTGTCTGGAGCATGTTCCGCCGCGTGGCCCCGTCTCAGAATTTTTCTCTGGACTACGTTCTGGGCAAGACTCCGGATGCCGAACCGCTGCCCCTCTGGATCCGTCCGGAACGCAAATTGTCGGTGCGGGACGTGATGGAATTGATGCGCGACCATTTTGAAGATTCCCCCATGGATCTCGGCCAGGGCATCGGCGCCGGGCCGTATGCCTGTCCCTATCGCTGGCGGCCGCTGACCTGGAAAGTGGACGGCAAAACCTATTTCAATGAGCGTTCCACGGCCACGCAGCAGACCGGTTTTTCGTTTGTGTCTCAGGCGCGTGCCGGTTTGCCCGATCCCATCGGCGGCATCCTGTGGTTCGCGGTTGATGACACGAACAGCTGTGTTTACGTACCGATGTATTGCGGCATACTCGATGTGCCGCACGCGTATGCGGTCGGCACGGGTGATTTTCAGCATTTCACCTGGGAATCGGCGTTCTGGGTATTCAATTTCGTATCCAACTACGCCTATCTGCGCTATTCCGATATGATCCGCGACATCAAAACCGAGCAGCAACGCCTTGAGGGCGGCTTTCTGGAGGAGATCAACGCGGTTGACCAGGCGGCGCGCCTGCTGTACGCGGATTCCCCGCGCAACGCGCGCGAATACCTGACCCGCTACAGCGTTTCCTGCGCTGAAAAAACAATCGCTACCTGGCGCAAACTCGGTGAATCGCTGCTGGTCAAGTACCTGGACGGAAATGTGCGCGATACCCAGGGCAACGTGACCCATCCCGGGTATCCGCAGGACTGGTACCGGCGCATCGCCGAAGAGAGCAAAGAGTTCCTGGCGGTACCGGAAGAAAGCAAAGAGTAAACCGGGATCAGGTATTGGGTAAAAGCGGCCGCGGCGCGCCGCGGTTTTTGCCCTGCCAGGTATCGCGCCGGATCATCTCGCGTTGAATCCGGTTGAGAGTGTCGGCTTTCTGCAGGGCCCAGTCCGGGGCGACGAAGAGTTCACGATTTCTTTCCCCGGTCAAGCGGTGAATCACGATGTCCGGATCCAGCTCTTCCAGCAGGTCAGCAACCAGCCGCACGTAGTCCTCGCGGCAGAACAGCGTGATTCCGCCCCGGCGATACATGGATTCCAGTTGGGTGTTGCGCAGCACGTGCAGCATGTGCAACTTGATCCCGCGGGGTTTCAGGCGGTTCATCTCCTGAATGGTGGCTTGCATCATATCCTGCGTTTCACCCGGAATGCCGAGGATCAAATGCACCACCACATCGATCCTGTGAGCCTGAAGCCGATCGTATGCCTGCAGAAACTGCGCGTAATCGTGGTGGCGATTCAGAAATTTCAGGCTGCGGTCATGGATCGATTGCAGCCCCAGTTCGACGCAGACGTAGGTCCGGCGCGACAATTCGTTCAGCACATCAATCACTTCGGCGTTGATGCAATCCGGACGGGTGCCGATAAAGATTCCCCGGACCTCTGGAAAGCGCAAGGCGCTGCCATAGCGGTCGCGCAGGACGCCGGGGGGCGCATAGGTATTGGAAAACGCCTGGAAATAGGCCATGAACTGGGCCTGCGGGTGGCGCCGGATGTACGTGCTGATCTGGTTTTCCACCGGCTCCGGCGCGGGCAGCAGCGGGCCCGAACCATAGGCATCGCAATAGATGCAACCCCGGGTATCGAGGCTGCCGTCACGGTTTGGGCAACTGAATCCGGCGTTCAGGGGGATTTTGCGGATCCTGGCGCCGAAGCGCTGGCGGAAAAACCGGTTCAGGGAAAACCAGCGTTCATCCATTCAGAAGTTGAACGATCTTCTCCAGCAGTTTCTTCAGGTCCACGGGCTTTTCAAAAAAGGCCTCCACGAACTCAGCCTGCATGACCGGATCGATCTCTCTGCGGGCATAAATTCCCGACAGGACGATGGTGGGAATAAACCATCTCTGCTTGACCGCGCGCACCAGATCCAGACCGTGTTCGCCGGGCAGCAGCAGGTCGCTGATCAAAAGGTCGGGTACTTCCGTTTCCAGCAGGTCCAGCGCTTCCGCGCCGTTGCTTGCGGAACGGACCCGGTATCCCTGGTCCTGGAGAAAACGGCATAGCATCTTCTGAATTTCCGCATCGTCTTCGACGATCAATATGCTGTGTTCAGCCATTCTTTTTCACCCTCTGGTAGACGAGGAAATACTCGTCGAACGACCAGACCACGAAAGCCAGGGACGTCAGCGCGAAAAACCGCTTGATCACGCCCAGATTGAATGCCGGGTTGAGATCGATGATGTATACGAAGATCAACAGGCTGATGAGGAAAAAGGTGATTTTTCCCAGGGCGATGGATCCCTTCACCAGGTGTTTTTGCCGGTACATCACCGATGAAGCCAGCAGGATAATCAGATCGCGGGTGACTACCGGAATCGTGACCCATAAAGGAAAATCACTGACAATCGTCAGCGCCGCAATGGAAAACAAGGTCAGCAGCTTGTCGGCCAGCGGGTCGAGAATCTTTCCCAGTTCCGATTCCTGGGAAAATCTTCGCGCCAGGTATCCATCCAGGAAATCCAGCCCCAGCGCAAATGCAAACACGGCAAGCAGCCAGGGGTGGTTGGTGGAATTGCTGTTGAGAATCCAGTAAAAAACCAGCGGAATCAGGCACATTCGCAAACTGCTGAGCATGTTGGGGAGCGTCAATACCCGATTCATGCCCTGAAAATAACCGATTCGCGGGTAAAAATCAAGAACCCGCGCAGCTTGCCGACTGCGCCGCTTTCTGCTATTTTTATGCACATGTGTCCAGATGCGCCTGTCCCGGAAGCGGTGGTTTTCCACGAATGCTCGCGTGATTATCGTTTCACCTGTGACTGGATCTTCAACCAGCTGGTCGTGCTGTGTGACGGCAAAGTGGTGTGCGGCTGCGCGGATCCCTACGGCCTGCGGCCGGTCGGCGACCTGGAACGGCAGTCGCTGAAAGAGATCTGGAATTCAGCCCTGGTACGCCGGATCCGGCATGATCTCAACCAGGGGCATTGCTGTTTCTGCGACGAATGCGGCCTGAAGCGGATTCTGGCTCCCGGCGAAAAGCCTCCACAGCGGGAAGAATTCCAAGAGCGCATCCCGCGAATATTTTTTGAACCCACGATCCAGTGCAACCTGTCCTGCTTTCGCGCGGTTTGCAATCGTGAATCCGGTATCGAACGCACCCGCAGGCGGCTGCGGTTCCCGCTGGACGCGTTCAAGCGCCTGATGGATGAGGTCGGCCCGGAACTGATCCGGCTGGATTTCTTTAATTACGGCGATCCCTTCATGCACCCCCAGGCCGTGGACATGATCGAGTATGTCAAATCCAGTTATCCCCATGTTTACCTTTACACCAGTACCAATGGATTGATGCTGACGCCGGAAAAAACAGCGCGCCTGGTCGCTTCCGGCATGGATGAAATCACGTTCAGCGTGGATGGAGCCGATGCGGAAACCTATGTGAAATACCGTTGCGGAGGTGATTTCAGGCGTGTGTTGCAGATCATGTCTGATTTTGTCGCCCAGCGGGACCGTACGGGTGATGAAGTGCCGTTTATCAACTGGCGCTACATCCTGTTTCGCTGGAATGATTCGCAAGCGCAGATGCAGAAGGCCAGACGCCTGGCCGCAGAAATCGGCGTGGATCGGCTGACCTGGGAGATCACCGATCACCCCGCGGAAGCATTTTCGCGACGTTTCCAGCGCAACAGCCGCGCGTGGAAGCGGATTCGCAATGAAATCTGGGACACGAGCCAGATCGGCAACGCCATTGCCGGCAAGCGTTACCTGGCGCGGATCCGGCCCCCACGCGGAAATGTGGCCGCCTATGCCGGCAAAGAAACCGAGGTTGCGGTGGACATCCGCAACACCGGCGGCGCCCTCTGGCGGGATCATTCCCGTTCCGGGCGACGCCTGGTGCGGCTGGGGGCGCAGCTTTTCGACCGCAATCGGCGCCTGCTGGATCTGAACTACGCCCGCGCTTTTTTGAAACGACCCCTTTNNTGTTTTTCCGCCGCAAAAATTGCTTTTGCCAGCGCACTTGTGTTTGCCGTATAATTCGATAGCGGTTATTCACCAGGGAGGTGGGTCATGTCTCTGACTCTTCATCGGTCCAGGCGTTGCGGTTGGCGGGGTGTGGCTTGGGCAGGCGTCGCGATCCTGACGGTTGCGATTTTTTCCGCCTGCTCGGGAAAGCCCGATTCGGCGGCGGCAAAGGGTGCGGCGGAACTGCCGGCGGATTTGATCACCCGCGTCAGCAGCGGGATGCTGGCATCGCACGATACCATCCTGGTGCGGTTCTCGGTGCCGGTCGTGGAGCCGGCCCGGGTCGGCGGCGTGCAATCACCGGATCCGTTCCGTTTTTCCCCGGAAATCCCGGGAGAATCCCGTTGGCGGGATCCGGCCACGCTGGTGTTTCAGCCCCGCGCTCCCCTGCCGCTGCGCACGGAGTACGAGGGCCTTCTGGACCTGGAAAAGTTGAACCCGCAATGGGCGGGACGCAAACCGGTGAAGTTGAAGTTTGCCGTGGGCGGCCGGGAAATCAGTCAGATCGAAGCGGATTTTCACCCGGTTACCCGCCGCGACCCGGATTTCGTGGTTTTCCGCGGTGAAATCTCCCTGACGGAACCGGTGGCCGCGGATGTCGTGCAATCCGCGGTGAAGTTGACCCTTGACGGCCGCGTGGTTCCCCTGCAATGGGAGGCTTCCGGGCGGAACGCTCGTTACGCGTTCCATTCAGGTGATCTGGATCGTCCCCGATCCAGGGAAATCTACGTGTTGACGGTCAGCGGCAAGGCCCTCGAGCTTTCCGGTGATTACCGGCGCGATTTTGCCTTGAATCCCGTGGGCCGCTTCAACCTGGAGGACGTGGTGGAAAAAGACCAGGGAAAGGGCCTGGCCCTGGAACTGCGTTTTTCCGATCCGGTTGACGCGGACGCGGACCTGGCCGGATTAATCCGTGTGCGTGAAAACGAAAAAGACAGCCAGGCACCGGTGACGATCACCCATCAGGTTGCCGGCAAGTCCGTTTATCTGGGGGGAAACCTTGTCTATGGCAGGCGTTATGTTCTGGAATCCGGGNNCGTTTGATAGCGACGGCGTGTTCATGACGTCGATTTTGAACCGCAAGTTGTATTTCCGGACCATGAATCTTTCCAGCGTCAAGCTGGAAATCAAAAAGGTGTTCGAGTCCAACCTGGGTCAATTTCTGCAGACCGAAGAACTGACATCGCGCAAGGAACGCAACGATGAGTTCAACTCTTACGAGATCGAACGCGTCGGCCTGCCCGTGATTTCAAAGGACCTGGCGATCGGTGACGTGAAAAACCGCTGGCTGACACACGAACTGGACCTGTCGGCGCTGATTCCCGGCGGTGAAAAAGGCCTGTTTCTGGTTGAACTCTCTTTTGACCGCAAGGCGATGCTGTATTCCGGTCCCAAGCCCACCAGGCAGTACTACTACGGAACGGAGTATTATTCCAATCCCCATTCCCATGGATACCTGTATCGCCATGGGCGGGTGAGCAAAGCCCTGATTCAAAGCGATATCGGCCTGGTCTACAAGTCGGGTCGCAGCGGGCACCTGGTCTGGGCGCTGGATCTGCGTACGGCGCGACCCATGAAAGGGGTTCATGTCATGCTGCGTTCCTACCAGCACCAGGTACTGGCGGAGGGCTTTACGGACAACGATGGCGAATTGCTGCTGACGGATGTCGACGGCGCGCCCTTCTATGTGGAGGGCGAGAAAGACCGCCAGCGCAGCGTGATTTCCCTGAAGGAAATGCAGTGGAACCTTTCCGCTTTCAATATCGGCGGCGTGCAACCCGACGCCAGGGGAGGCAAGGCGTTCGTGTTCAGCGATCGCGGGGTATATCGTCCGGGCGATACGGTGCACCTGGTGCTGATCGCGCGCAACGAGGACCATACCTTTCCGGACAATCATCCCGTCACCCTGACGCTGTCGAATCCGCGGCGGCAGCCGGTATACCGCATCACCAACAAGGAGGGCAGGGACGGCTTCTATCGCTTTGACGTCCAGACCCGGCCGGAAGACCTGACGGGCAACTGGTCGGCGGTTTTCAAAGTGGGCGACCACAGCGTGGCCCATACCGTGCGCATCGAAACGGTGGTGCCGTTCCGCTTGAAAGTGGAGTTTTCCGACCTGCCTGCGCGCCTGAACAGTGAAACCGGCGTTCTGCGTTGCGGATTGTCGGCGAAATACCTGTTCGGCAGCCCGGCGAAAAACATGGCCGCCGGGGTCACCGCCAGGGTCAGCGAACGGCCCCTGACGCCGCCGACTTATGCCAATATGGTGTTCAACAACCAGGCGATTCGTTTTCAGGCCCATGAAGCCGTGGTCAGTGAAGGCAATCTGGATGACCGGGGAGAGGCGGCCATCGATTGGAAACTGCCCGACCTCACCGGCGCTCCCGGCGCCCTGGCGGTGACGTTGACGGCGAGCGTCCAGGAAAAGGGCGGCCGCTCTTCGCGGCGCACGGTTTCCATCCCCCTGGATCCGTTCTCGCGCTATGTCGGCATCGCGTTGCCGCAAAGTGCTGGTTATACCCGCGTGGGTGCACCGCTGGGATTCCGCGTCGCCCTGGTTGATCCGCAGGGCGGGGCGGTGTCCGGACGCAAACTCAGTTATCGCATCCTGCGCAATTCCCAATACTGGTGGTGGGAATACGATTCGCGCGAAGAGTTCCGCGCACGGTTCAAAAAGGATTCCCACACCCGCGAAATCAAGTCGGGGGAGTTGAGCAGCACATCCACAACGGCCGACCTGGTTTTTACCCCCGATACCCGGGGAGAATACTTCCTCGAGATCCGCGATGCCGCGCCGGGCGGTCATGTCGCCGGCATTTTTTTCAGTTCTTATCATTGGGGAGATGCCCCGGCTGAGTTGGAGAATGCCGGCGTGCTGGAGATTCACTGTCCCCGGCAGTTGTTTGCTCCCGGTGATATCGCGGAAATGTCCGTGGATACTCCGGTTTCCGGGCGCCTGCTGGTCGCCGTGGAAAAAGGCGGGCGCATACTGCGCCGTTTCGGCATGGCCACGCAGTCCGGGGGCGAGACCGCTTTCCGCATTCCGGTGACCGCGGACATGTTGCCCAACGCCTATGTATCCGTCGCCCTGGTGCAGCCGCTGGAACAGGGAGAGAACGATCGTCCCCTGCGCATGTACGGCGTGATTCCCGTCATGGTCAGCGACCCATCCACACGACAGGAACTGAAGCTGGAAGTGGCGGAGGAACTGCCTTCGGGAAAAGAATTCAGTGTAGTGGTGCAAACCGGGGATCAGTCCGCCACCCAGGTGGTCCTGGCCGTGGTGGACGAAGGGCTGCTCAGCCTCACCGATTTCGCTTCGCCGGATCCCTGGAAGTTTTTCTTTGCCAAGGAAGGCCTGGGCATCAAAACCTTCGACCTCTACTCGCACGTGATGGGGGCCCACAAGGGAGACCTGTTCCGCCTGTTTTCCATCGGCGGTGAAATGGCGGAGGCGTACCGGGAATCCCAATTGCAACCGGAAGAAAAGAAACGCTTTCCGCCGGTGGCCCTGTTTCACGGGCCGGTGATGACCGATGCGGATGGAAAAGTCCGGGTAACGTTCAAAATGCCCAATTATATCGGAGCCGTGCGCATCATGGCCGTCAGTGCCGCGGGACGCCGTTACGGCGCGGTGGATCGCTCCGTTCCCGTGCGTACCCCGTTGATGGTGATGCCGACCATGCCGCGGCTGCTGGGCCCCGATGATCTCTTCACCGTCCCGGTCACGGTTTTCGCCATGGAAAAAGGAATCCGCAACGTGGACGTGAGCCTGGATGTGTCCGGTCCGGTCGAGGTGTTGCCGCCGCGGCAAAGAAAGCTGCAGTTTCAGGAACCCGGCGAGCAGGACACTTTCTTCCGGGTGCGCGTGCGCCCCTCTACGGGTACCGCGCAAATCCGCGTCGCGGCAAAGGCCAGAAAGCACCTGGCGGAACATACCGCCGATATCCAGGTACGTCCATATTCACCACGCGTTTCACGCGTTGTGGTCCAGGAAACCCGGCCCGGAGGTTCGGTGAGCCTCGAGATTCCCGGCGATGGAATTCCCGGCACCAATCAGGCGGTACTGTCGTTGTCCAGCCGTCCACGCCTGCAGTTGCAACACCGCCTGGGATGGCTGCTGGGTTACCCGTATGGGTGCATTGAGCAAACCGTTTCCGCCGTGTTTCCGCAACTGATGCTGCTGGATTTTGTTCAGGCCGGGGGAAAAGACCGCGTTGAAGTCGATGCGCACATCAACGATGCCATTCAGCGCTTAAAGAAATTCCTCTTGCCGTCCGGCGGCTTTTCGTTCTGGCCGGGATCCAACCGCTTGTCCGTATGGGGTACGACCTATGCGGGCCACTTTTTGGTGGAGGCGGGGAAACTGGGATACCATGTTCCCGAAGATCTGATGTCCGCCTGGAGCCGTTTCGAAGAGCAGCGCGCGGGCACCTCGACCGACAACCTGATGAGCCGGGTGTACCGGATCTACGTGTTGTCTCTGGCCGGGAAAACCCCCTGGAGCGCGTTGAATTTCCTGTACGAGAACAGCCTGAAAGATATGCAGGATGTGGAAAAGTGGATGCTCGCCGCCTGTTACGACATGACGGGCAAGCCGCAGGTCGCCAAGCAGATTCTCTCCGGCACGGGCACCCGCATCAATCCCTACGGGGTGCCGGGCGAGACGTTTGGATCCAGGTTGCGGGACAAGGCGGTTATCCTGGAACAGGCGACGCAACTGAAACGCTGGCCGGTGGCGGATCAACTCTACGATGAACTGGTGACGGAATTATCCGAGGATACCTGGCTGTCCACCCAGACCCTGGGATACGCCCTGCTGGCCGTAGGTAAATACGCGCGTTCGCGGGGAGACAAGCTGACCGGCGAACTATCCTTGCTGGACGGCCGCGTGCAATTGCCCGACGGACGTGAAAAGGCATTTTCAGATCGCAAACAACGCATTGCCATCCCCCTGACTGAAGGATTCGGCGGCACCGCCGTGGTGAGTTTTTCCAACAAAACGGAAAGCGCGCGCTGTTTTGCCAGCATCGAATGGAGCGGCGTACCCCTGAAACCGATTTCCCGCGCCGAGTCCAGCAACCTGGACATGGAAGTCCGCTGGCTGGACAGCAACGGCGTGACGCTGGACCCGCGCAGCCTGGCGCAGGGAACCTCTTTCTGGGGCCATTTCCGTATCCGCTCCACCTGGGAACGCAAACAGCGCATCGAAAACCTGGCTCTGGTCCAGGTAATGCCTTCGGGATGGGAAATCGATAACCTGCGATTGTCCGGAGATGAGTTGCCGGCGTGGATGCAGGGATTTCGCGTCAATCGCGAAAGCTACCTGGATATCCGCGATGACCGCGTGATCTGGTTCTTTGACCTGGATCGCGAATACCTGGATTTCGTGGTGAAACTGACCGCGGTTGTGCCGGGTGAGTACCTGNNGCAGCGTTACAGTGAAGGACTGAACCCGGCCGGCTGAACATCTTGACGCCGGGCTTTTCCGGCGCGATGGCGGCCAGGGGTTGAGGCGCCGGCCGTAATGGGCGCAGGCGCCGACCCGCAGCATGTAAACGGGTTTTTTTGACCCGAGGGGTCAGCCCGGGGTTTTCTGCAGCAACCGCCGATACAGTTCGGCCTGCGCCTGGACCATGTGTTCGGCGTCCCAGGCGGAAAAGTCTTCCACGGAATTTCCCAGGCGCCGGCGCAACTCCGGTTCGCTTGCCAGTTTCAGGATATGACTTACATAATCGGCGGTGTTGTGCGGCGGAGCCAGAAAGCCGTTTTGGCCATGGCGGATGATTTCGCTGTTTCCCGGGATAGCGGATGCCACGACCGGGATTCTTTTCAGACGCATCTGTACCAGGCTTTGCGGCAACCCTTCCCACAAAGCGGTGCTCAGGCCCAGATCGAATCCATCCATGATCATGGGCAGGTCATAGCGGAAACCGGGCATGCGCATGCGGGATTCGATGCCGGCACGCCGCGCCGCGGCCTCCAGCCGGGGGCGCAGGTCACCGTCTCCGGCCAGAAAGAAAATCGCGTTGATTCCCCGGGCGCAGACTTCCCGGGCCACGTCGATTACCTGAAAAAGGTTTTTCTGCGGCTTGAATGGAGCAACGACACCGATCACAACGGCATCCTCGCCAATTTCAAACCGTTTGCGGACCTGCGCCCGCTGCTGCGGCTGGGGAAAGTAGGGTTCGAGATCAAAGCCGCTGCGGATCAGCGACGAATTATCCGTGCATAACCCCAGGCGGATCGCGGTATCCTGATCCGCGCGGNNTCGCGCAGCAGTGCTCGCAATTGCCTGAGCGCGGCGCGGTCCCGCAGCGGGCGGATCGACCGTTGCAGCCGGGGCAATTCGCGGTGATGCGGCAGGGACAGCGCGCTCGGTGTCAGGATACCTCCCGGACCGTACCAGATCCCGGCGTGGATGCCGTAACGGGGCAGGCGCTCAACGGTCAGCAGGGTGTTGCGCTGGGCTCCTCCGAGTTCCAGCTTGGTGATGAGATGGATCACGTGCGGCTGTGCCATGTTTTTTCAGCCTACCCGCTCGGGAAAGCAAAATCAAGCTGTCTGTCGATTGATCGTCAATGCGGTGTTTCTGGCCGTCAACGCGTCTTCCGCCATGGAAGAGTAATTCCAGCCGCCATAGCGCCCGATCGAGAATATGCCCTGTTCCGCCAGGCCGCGCAGTATGCCGGGCACCGTGCGCGCCCAGAAGCGGTCAAACTGCACATAAGCGATCGGGATCGTGCGCCGCGAAACGTGGAGGATTTCCGTCGCATCGTGGATCACTCCCAGGCCTCGCAGTAAGCCGGTTACCCCGCTCTGTGCGATGTCCTGAGGCGCCCCGTTTCGGGCTATGCTTTGCTCCAGATAAATCCGGCATGTTCCGGATCCGGGGTAGTAGCCCATGCGGTAATAAGGCACATCGCGCTGCGGCAGATACACCCAGTGAAAACGGCGATAACGCCGGGCCAGCACCAGGTTGGTGACTTGCGTCGACGTATAGCGCAGGCGCCGGGGCAGGGAGGAAGGAAAAGCGAAACCGCTGAGCATCGACAGCAGGTGCGGCAGGGGCATGGTATTGATCAGGAAGCGGAAGCGGTAGGATCGCTTGCTGGTTTCCAGGCGCCGATCCATTAGGTCAATCGCTTCCACCGGTTCATCCAGGCGCACTTGCGGCAGCAGCGGTTGGGCATACGCCTCCCAGAAGCGGCGCAGTTCACCGACCGGATAGAAAAATTCCGGGTTGTATCCCTGCGCGGCTTTTTTCTGCCGTGCGGAGCCGGAACGGCGCGCCGGGGGCGGAATGCTGCCTTTCGTCATTCCGGTAATGAGCTCCCGCGGATCCCTTGCGTAGTACTTGGTCAGGAAGGGCAAAAAGAACAGCTGGTAGAGGGTGGGCCCGAATTCGGCGCGCAGTGCGGCGGCCATGGAGGGATCCTCTGGCGGCTGCGGATGGGCCATTTCCCGTTCAATCCGGCGCCGCAGGCTTGCGGGGAGGGATTCGAGGTGGCTTTGAATCGGGAACGGGACCAGGCGCTCAAGGATATGGACCCGGGAACGCCGCGCGTAGCGCCTGAACGGCGTCTTTTCGCTCAAATGCCGCTGCATGGGATTGGCGCCCTGGAAATGAAAATAGTGACCCCCGTAATCGAACCAGAACGCTCCGGAACGGTACTGCGTGGACAACCCGCCCAGCACCGGCTCCCGTTCCAGCAGCACCCATTGAGGACGCAGAAAACGCGCGGCCGTGGCCCCGCTGATGCCGCCGCCGATGACCAGCACATCCACGGCTTCGCTCATGGCATGGGTTCGTCTGCCAGCCGAACGCCCATCAGGGTGAACAGGAGTGCCAGAAAGAGGCTTGTGCTGATCGCGGTCCAGGTTCCGCCGTAATAATTCAACACAACCGGTATCCACAGCAATGATTGTACGATGGCCAGCGCCGCCGTGGTTTGAGACGTGCTCAGGCGCATTTTTTTCCGCAGCCTCAGCGCCAGGTGGTCCGGGCTGCCCAGAAACGGCGAACGTTTCTTGATCAAGCGTTGCACGAACACGTAAACCAGATCGAAGAGCGGCACGGCGACGATGAACAACGAAGAAATGAAGCCGAGGTCGTTGTGCTTGGAATAGTCGACCATGAGGACCATGGCGCCGACCATCATGCCGATGAGCATGCTGCCGGAATCACCCAGGTAGATGGAAGCGGGAGACCAGTTAAAGTACAGAAATCCCAGCAGGCTTCCGGTCAAGGCCACGGCGATGATGGCGATCATGTGGTTGCCGTTCAGCCCGGCCAGGGTGAACACCATCAACAGGGCGGGAATGGCGCATGCCGTCGCCAATCCATCCATGATGTCGATGATGTTGTAGGCGTTGATCAGCGAGAGGATCCAGAAAAAGGAAAGCACGTAATTCAACCAGGGTTCAAGGAAACTCAGGTCCAGGTGGATGCCGCTTTTCAGCAGAATGCCGGTGGCGATGATTTGAAAAAAGAACTTGATTCCCGGTGAGAGGGCTTTCAGGTCATCGAACAGACCCACCATCAAAAGGATGGTCCCGGCGAAAAGCAGGCCGAGAAGTTCGCGGCTGAAGTCGAACAGGAGGCTCAGGGGTACGATCATGGCGAAGAAAACCATCACCCCGCCCAGATAGGGAATCGGTTCACGGTGGGTTTTCAGGCGGCCGTCCGGTTTGTCCAGGATGCCGTAGCGATATGCCACGCGGCGGGTAATGGGTGTCCCGTAAAGCGAAAGAAACAATGCCAGGCAGAACGCCAGGATCTGTATAACCGTGTTCATGATCAGCCGCGGGGAATCTTCTTTCTCTTGCGCCAGGCCCGGCGGAAAAGGGGGCCGGATCCAAGTAGCCAGATTATAATTCGCGGGTTCGTGATTGTCAAAACGCCCCCCCAGCAGAAGTCCCGCAATAGAATCGCGGGCAGGCGGAACCAGTGCCGGCGCCAGCGAAAATGCTTGATCAGCGTCAAAAGGCGGTTTTTTACCAGGTGGTAGCGCAGGCGGGGCGGCCGTGCCAGGGACAGGGCGATCCGGCGGCGCAACCCGGCTTTGAGTGTGGCGCTGCGGAAGTGGCGCACCCGGGCCTGGGGCAGAAAACGCACGGGAATGCCGGCTTCAGCGGCGGTCCAGCCCAGATCGAAATCTTCCCAGAACATAAAGAAATCCTCGTCATAAAAGCGGTCATCGCAGACAACGCCGTCAAACGCATTGCGGTTGATGACCGTTGCCGCGCCGCAGACCGAGAAAACCGGGCCGGCTTCGAGGGCCATCTTTGCCAGGGGCTTGCCGTAGCCTCTTTCCCGGGGATGCAGAGACCATGAATACTGCTGTCCCGCCGAATCCACCGTGACGCCGTCAAATCGCAGGATCAACGGCGACAGCAGACCGGTATCGGGGTTCCGCTCCATGTAGTCATGCACGGCGCGGGTGAATCCCCCGTCCAGCACGATATCGGCATTGGCCACCAGCACGAGTTGCGCGCGGCTGCGGGCGATCCCCAGGTTGGCCGCCGCTGCATATCCGATGTTTTTATCCAGCAGGCAGGCATCGATTCCCGACCGCTTCTGCAGGAAACGGGCGGATCCGTCCGTGGAGCCGTTGTCCACGATCACGATGGATGAAAAAGGCGGGTTCTGGGCCTGGAGGCTGTCCAGGTTCTCCGCCAGGAAGGTCAGGCTGTTGTAACTGATGACGACCGCGGAGATATCCACCCCAGGGCCCGGGCTCAGATGATGCCGATGGCCTTTCCGCCTTCGTAGAAGCCGCGCAGGATGAATTCCAGGTCTTCATCGGTGTGGGTGGCGGTAAAGGATGTGCGGATCAATGCGTCCTCGGGAGGAACGGCCGGCGCGATGACGGGGTTGGTAAAGATGCCGAAGTTGCGCAGGAAGTACCATAACTTGAAGGTCTTGTCTTCATCGTGGATGAATACCGGGATGATGGGCGTTTCCGTGTTCCCCGTATGATAGCCCATGGCAGTGAGTTCGCGGTTCATGGTTTCGCTGATCTGCCAGAGGCGTTCGCGGCGCCAGGGTTCGGTTTGAATGATATCCAGCGCTTCGCCGGCGGCCGCCAGCGAAGCCGGGGTAATGGAGGCCGAAAAGATCAGCGCGCGCGAATGATGACGGATGTACTGGATCACCTTGCTGTCGCCGACCACATACCCTCCCAGTGAGGCGAAGGCTTTCGAAAAGGTGGTCATGACCAGGTCCACATCGTCGAGCAGGTTGAAATGTTCGGCGGTACCACGCCCGTTTCTGCCCATGATGCCGACGCTGTGTGCGTCATCCACCATCAGGCGGGCGTTGTACTTCTTTTTCAGGCGTACCAGTTCGGGGACATTGGCCAGGTCCCCTTCCATGCTGAAGACACCGTCCACGATGATCAGGCGGCCCTTGTCTTCCGGCAGGCGCTTGAGCTTGTCCTCCAGGTCCTGCATGTCGTTGTGGCGGTATTTCACCACATCGGCGAAAGAGAGCCGAGTTCCATCCACAATCGATGCGTGCACCATGCGATCGATCAGGATCACGTCGTTGCGGCCGGCCAAAGCGGAGATGACGCCCAGGTTGGTCTGCATGCCGGTACTGAAACACAACGCCTCCTCTTTCTGCATGAATTGGGCGATGCGTTTTTCCAGTTCCACGTGCAGGGTGTAGGTTCCGTTCAGGAATCGGGATCCGCAGGTGGAGGACCCGTATTTGCGCACGGCTTCAATCACGGCCGTCTTGACGCGTTCATTATCGAAAAGTCCCAGGTAATTGTTGGAACCGACCATGAGGATCTTTTTTCCATCCACCCAGACGTGATTTCCGTCCACGTCCTGAATCTCGGTGAAATAGGGGTACAGGCCGCTGTTCTGGGCCTCTTCCGCCCGGGTATATGTCATGCACTTTTCAAACAGGTCCATGTGTTTTCTCCAGTTGGTGGTTTGTCGATNNCGGTGCTGAATTTCTGGAAGGTTTTCAGCGACCAGTGATCCTCAAAGACGGTGGTGAATTGCACTTCACCCAGGATCTGCTGCTTGCCGATCAGCGAGTTGCCGTTTACCTTGAAGGGGATGGTGATTTCCTTGTCCAGCGCCAGGTAGACAAGGTTGCCTTCCTGTTCGGTATCAAAGTCCAGCTCAGATGCGGTGAAAAAATACTTGGAAAATGTCAGGTTGGCGTTTTCGGCCAACTTGATGACAAACTCCGGGGCGGATGAAATCCGCAGGTTTTCCCGTGGTTGAATTTTGAGCGTGAGCACACCTTCTTCGCCCTGGCGGATGACTTCGGGAGTGATCGAGGCGGTGATTTTCAGATAATCATCCTGACCCGGCAACGGTCTGAGCAACACGAATCCACAGGCCAGAATCCACAGCAAGGATTTTTTCATTCTGTCCCTGTATACACCAAAATCACGGAATTGTCAAACCCGGAGGGTTATGGCTCGGGGGCGGCGAAGTGATCGTATCCACCCGCGGGCGGCGGCTGGATGCGGCCTTTGTCCAACAGCACCAGCCGGCGGGGGGATTGCCGGATGCGCCCGATGATGCGCACGGCTCGCAGACCGGGATCGAGATGAGCCAGCCGGTGGGGCGGGATGGTGAACAGCAACGCGTAATCCTCTCCCCCGGTCAGGGCGAGTCGGGTCGCGTCCAGGCCGTTTTCACGGCAACTTGCCGCCATTCTGCGGCTGATGGGCAGCTTGTCCGCATCGATCAGCGCGCCCACGCCGGAAGCGGACAGGATTCGTGACAGATCTTTGGTCAACCCGTCGGAAACATCGATCATGGCCGAGGCCGTTCGTGCCAACTCCCGGGCTGCGCGCACGGGTGGATCGACGCGGATGTGTCTGCGGGAAAAATACGGGTCCGGCGAGTTGCGCTGCATCAGGATCAAACCCAGCGCGGATTCGCCGCAACGGCCGGCCAGACCGACCAGGTCGCCGGCCCGCGCCCCGTTGCGGAATACCGGGCGCACGGCACGGCCGATGATGGTGACGGAAAAAAACCAGGCCGGCGTTTTGGCGACGTCCCCGCCCGCCAGCTTCAAGTGCCAGCGCCGGCATGCCCGGTGCACGCCGTTGAAAGCTTCCGCAATCCGGGTCCACGGGGTTGCGGGCGGAAACCCCAGCCCCAGGTAGATCTCTTCGCCTTCCCCTCCCATGGCCAGCATGTCGCTGACGTTGACGCCGACCGCTTTTTCCGCGGCCTCCGCCAGGGTGTAGTGCGCCAGGCTGAAATGGGTGCCTTCCACAAACAGGTCCTTGGCCACGATGCGGGTTCCCCGCGCATCGTCCGCGTTCAAACGTCTAACCGAGGCGTCGTCACCGATGCCGCATCCCTGTGGAAAGGTAAATTTTCGCTGCAGATATCGGACCAGCTTTTCTTCATTCATGAAAAACGTTGCGGATCAGGGCCAGGTTGACGGCGTCCTCAATGCGTGAAATGAAATGGAATTGAATTCCCTTCAGCTCCGCGGGCTTCATTTCCGACAGGTCCTTGCGGTTTTCTTCGGGCAGCAGAACCTGTTGGATCCCCGCCCGGCGCGCCGCCAGGACCTTTTCCTTGATGCCGCCGACCGGGAGGATTTTCCCGCGCAGGGTGATCTCTCCGGTCATGGATACATCCTTTTTCACGGGCACGCTCAGGTAGGCCGAGCATAATGCCGTGGTCAGGGTGATGCCCGCCGAAGGCCCGTCCTTGGGAATCCCTCCCTCGGGCACGTGAATGTGAATGTCACGGTTGTCGAACACGGCGGGGTCCAGTTCCAGGGATTTGGCGTTGGCTTTGAGGAAACTCAACGCCGCGGTAGCTGACTCTTTCATGACATCTCCCAGGGAACCGGTCAGGATCAGCTTGCCTTTGCCGGGGATCAACTTCACTTCGATGAAGAGCAGGTCGCCTCCATAAGGCGTCCAAGCCATGCCCGTAGCCACGCCGACCGCGTCCGTTTCCAGCAATTGATCCTTGAACAATTTGGGCGCGCCGGCGTATTTTTCCAGGTTCGCGGCGGTGATCTTGTATAATTTGCGTTGCTTTAATGACACGGCGTAGGCGATTTTGCGGCAGATGCTGCCGATTTCCCGTTCCAGGTTGCGTACGCCGGCTTCACGGGTGTAATAGCGGATCAGGTTCTGGATCGCTCCCGGGGTAAAGCGGATCAGGTCATCCCCCAAACCGTTTTCAGCGACCTGGCGGGGGATGAGGTGGCGGCGGGCGATCTCCAGTTTTTCTTCTTCGGTGTAACCGTGCAGGTGAATGATCTCCATGCGATCGCGGAACGCGGGCTGGATCGGTTCCAGCATGTTGGCAGTGGTGATGAACATCACGCGGGACAGGTCAAAAGGTACGCCCAGGTAATGGTCGATAAACGCGTTGTTCTGTTCCGGATCCAGGACTTCCAGCAATGCCGACGAGGGGTCGCCGCGGAAATCCGCGCCGATTTTGTCGACTTCATCCATCATGAAAACCGGGTTGTTGGCCTGCGCGCGTCTCAATTCCTGGATGATCTTTCCCGGCAGGGCGCCCACGTAGGTGCGCCGGTGACCGCGGATTTCCGCTTCATCGCGCACGCCTCCCAGTGAAATGCGCACGAATTTCTTGTTCAACGCGCGCGCGACGGACCGTCCCAGCGATGTTTTTCCCACGCCCGGGGGGCCGACGAAACAGAGGATGGGGCCATGGGCGCTGGCCGTCAACTTACGCACGCTGAGGTACTCCAGAATCCGCTGCTTGACCTTTTCCAAGCCGTAATGATCCTGGTTGAGGATGCGGGCGGCCTTTTTCAGGTTCAGCGTGTCCCGCGTGGAACGGCTCCAGGGCAGATCCAGCATCCAGTCCAGGTAATTGCGCACCACCGTGCTTTCCGCCGATTCCGGATGCATCTTTTCCAGGCGTTCGATGTTTTTCTCGACTTCCGAGCGGGCATTTTCCGGCAGTTTGGCGTTTTCCATGCGCTGGATGTATTCACGGATTTCATCCGCGTTTTCACCTTCTTCACCCAGTTCTTTCTGAATGGCCTTGAGTTGCTGGCGCAGAAAGTATTCGCGCTGGTTCTTATCCATTTCTCCCTGGGCCTTGAGGTTGATCTGGTTCTGGATACTGAGCATTTCCAGCTCGTAGTTGAGGTATTCATGCACGACCTGCAGGCGCAACATGCTGTTGGCTTCGTCCAGGACTTTCTGGGATTGAGGAATCTTGAGGTTGAGGTTGGCCGCGATGATATCCGCCAGTTTCCCCGGTTCTTCGATGTTTTCCGTAACCACCAGGATTTCATTGGGAATCTGTTTTCCCAGTTTGCCCATCTGCTCGAATTTTTCACGCACGTTGCGGATCAGCGCCTGGTCGCGGATGGAAAGGTTCTCGGGATCGGCATCTTCCAGGGGGGAAATCTCCGCTATGCGCATCTGCCCGTCGTCGCGAATGGCTTTCACGCGCATGCGTGCGATTCCCTGCACCAGCACGCGCATGCGGCTGTCGGGCAGCTTGAGCATGCGCACGATCAGGGCGGCGGTCCCGGTCAGGTACATCTCGTCCGGTGACGGGTCTTCGACCTCAGCCTGTTTCTGCGTCAAGAGCAGGATCATGCGGTCCGAGTTCAGCGAATGGTCGACGGCGCGTTTGGACTTCGCCCGGCCCACGTACAGGGGAACGATCATGAAAGGGAAAACCACCACGTCTCGCAGGATGAGTACCGGTAATTCCTCGGGTACGCTCAGGCTCCCGGAAGTGTTTTCCTCGTCTGATTCCGTTTCAGCGGGATCGGGTGTCACGGGTTTTTCTTCAGCCATTGATTGCCTCGCTATTTCACGGATATGGAGACCGTCTCGCGGACTTTGCGCGGGATGCGCACGGTGAGGACGCCATTGCGGATCTCGGATTCGATGCGTTCGGTGTCCAGGGGGAAGTCGATGCCGATGCGCTTGTAGAATTGACCGAATTCGCGCTCAAACAGGTAGTAGGCCACCTGGGGCTCATCGATCACGGGCTTGGGCTTGGTCCCCTTGACCACCAGTTCCCGGTCGTTTTCCAGCACGATGCTGATGTCCTCGCGAACCACCCCCGGCAACTCCATTTCAATGATCAATTCTTTCCGGCAGGCGACAATGTTTGTTCTGGGCTCCCAGTCCACATGGGTGCTGAAGCCGGAGGAAAAGTTTTCGTGGGGACGGATGCCCTGAACCACCAGGGTTTTCTTTGCCATCTATTCCTCCTTTTGCAAAAGATTGTGAAGCTCGGAAAGAAATTCTTCCAGGCTCTTGAAATCAAGGTATACCGAGGCGAAACGTACATACGCCACCTTATCCATGCGTTTCAGGCGGGACATGATCTGTTCACCGATCTCCTTGGTGGACACTTCCTTTTCCGATGCGTTCACCAGGTTCTCGATCTGGCCGGCGAGTTGCTCGATCTGCTTGGTGGACAACGGGCGCTTTTCCACGGCGCGGTAAAGGCCTTTGCGGATTTTATCCATGTTGAAGGGTTCCCGGCGGCCATCCTTCTTGACCACCAGCACCGGGATGCTCTCCACTTTCTCATAGGTGGTGAAACGCAAGCCGCATTGCAGGCATTCGCGCCGGCGCCGGATGTAACATCCGTCGCGGCTTTCCCGCGTTTCAATCACGCGATCTTCCAGATTACCGCATCTGCTGCACTTCATGCTTCCTCCCGGATCCGGCGGATTCCTTTCAAATTCACACCTTCGATTGCGAGTGCGACCAGGCCGGTCGCAACCAGCACCAGGATCAGCCCCACATGCACGATCAGGGTGAAGGCGACCGCGCTGTTGGCTTCAGCGCCGAAAATGCTGACCAGGGTGATTCGCGAAGCCGCGTCCAGGCTGCCGGCCATCCCCGGCGTGGGGATCGAAGCCGCTGCGGCGATAATGCAGGTGTAGTTCAAGGCTTCCAGCAATGTCGCCTGAATGCCCATGGGTTTGAACATCATCCAGTACACCGGCGCCATGCACAACCAGATGGCCAGAGAGGATACGGCCAGTTTCATGAACTCTTTCACGCCCAATTGCAACCGCAATCCCGTTATGAAGTGCAGCAGGGAATCGCCCAGGCGCTGGCGGCGATGGGAGGGGGCCAGGCGGGAAAGGCGCGTGATCTGGCGGGTTGTCCAGGCAAAACCGCTCTCGCGGTTCATGAAGTAGAATAGGCCGAACGCCCCCAGGAACAGGGGCAACGCCACCCAGGCCACCTGGCGCATGGAAGTGATGAACGGCGAAGAGGTCTGCTTGAGATACAACAGAGAGATCAGGAACAGACACACCACCACCAGGGCGTCGATCAGCCTTTCCAATACCACGGAAGCCAGTCCGTGGGCACTTTTGATGCCCAGTTTGCGCGCAACCAGGATCCCTCTGGCCGGTTCTCCGATCCGTCCCGGAACCAGCGTGTTGATGAGAAACCCGATCATGGTGAAATTCACCAGGGTGAGGATGCGCGCGTCGGCCGCACGCGGGCGCAACAGGATGGCCCAGCGGTATCCGCGCAACCATTGCTGCACCAGCAGTCCCAGCGTGAAGAGCAGCAGGTAGCCGGGATGAATCCGGCGTACCATTCTCCAGACCATGGAAAAATCGATGCCGCGGAAAAACAGGTAGAGCAGCGCGGCGGTAATCAGGGCGATGATCGCCACGCGCAGGGTTTTCATGCCGTCATGGTATTCTTTTTCGCCGATAGAGTCAACACGAAAGGGCTTTCAGGCCCGTCCCTCGAGGCGCGAGGGATTGCGCACCAACGTTGAAGCGGTTATGATCAGGCAATGATCCGCACCGCGCCGCAGACCGGACCTTTTGTGCGCCATTGTCCCTGTTCCCCGGATACGGTTTCCTGCGGCTACTACAACATCGATCTGCTGCAGGGATGCCCGTTCGCCTGTAATTACTGTATTCTTCAGGTCTATCTGGATGACCCGGAGCCGCTGATGTTTACCAACACCGCAGCCCTGGTCGCGGAACTCGAGGCATACCGGAACCGCCCGCACATGCGTCTGGGTACCGGCGAACTGGCGGATTCGCTGGCATTGGATCCACTGACCGGGCAGTCCCGCTGGATTCTAAAGCTTTTCGCCGGTTTTCCCGAGATGGTTTTCGAATTCAAGACCAAGTCGGTGGCGGTGCAGAACCTGTTGCAGGCCGAAAACGTGCCGCGCAACGTGGTGGTGAGCTGGTCGCTGAATCCGGATCCGGTGTGTCGCCGGGAAGAGCATCGCGCCCCGGGGCTTTCCGAGCGCCTGGCGGCAATGACCGCCGTGGCGGAGAAAGGGTACCGGGTCGGGGTGCATTTCGACCCCATGATTGCCGTTCCCGACTGGCGCGAATGGTATCCGGCCCTGGTGCGCGAGATCGTGAATCGGGTCCCGCAGGCCAGCCTGGCCTGGTGGAGCCTGGGAACCCTGCGTTTTCCTCCTTCCCTGAGAGAGATCATCCTTTCCCGGCCCGCATCGCGGCTTTTCTCCGGAGAATTGGTGCGGGGATATGACGGCAAGTTCCGCTATTTCCGGCCGTTGCGGCGCGACATGTACCAGGTGGTGGCTGCGGAGATCCGCCGGCATGTATCCATGGAAGTGCCGCTTTATCTCTGCATGGAAGACCGGAGGATGTGGGCGGACGTATTTCCGGGACTTCCGGCCGTTGAGGCCGAAATCAACGAAACCCTGTATCGCGCCGCGCTGCGATGATCAGCGGTAGCGCACCCAGCGGATGATTTCGCGTATCGAGGGTTTCTTGCCGTACATCAGCAGGCCGGTGCGGAAAATCTTGGCACCCAGCCAGGCCAGAAACCAGATGGTGACCAGGGATGAAACCACCGCGGCCATGACCTGGCCCAGGGGCGGCATCGAGACACTGATGCGCATGAACATCAGGGTCGGAGAGAACAGGGGAATCAGCGAAGCAATCACCACGGGAAGCGAGTCGGGGCTCTGGGTTACCAGGATCCCCAGGATAAACGGGATCACCAGCAGCCAGGTGATCGGCGCGGCGAATTGCTGGGCTTCTTCGTCCGTGTTGACCGCCGCCCCGACGATGGAAAAAAGAATGGCGAAAATGAAGTACCCCAACACGAAGAACAGGGCGAACCAGCCGGCCAGGGCGGGCGTCAGAAAGGCCCGAATCCCCTGGCTCACGGGAACCGATGACTGCAGGATGAAAACCGCTCCCAGCAGGATCCAGAGGCCTACCTGGGTGAGGCCGGCCAGGCCGATGCCGATTATTTTTCCGAAAAACACCGTAACCGCACGGGTGGACGACACCAGGATTTCCACGATGCGGCTGTTCTTTTCTTCCAGGACTCCGCGCATGATCAGTTGACCGTACGCCATGATGATGGAGAACAGAATGGTCAGCATCATCATGGACATGGCATAGTCCATTCCGGAACTGGAACGGGATATTCCTTCCTTTTTTACTTTGAAGGTATCCAGTTCGATCCCGCGCGTGGCGTCTTTGATGATTTCGGGGTCGATCTGCTGCCGGTCGAGGATGTGGCGGGTGATGATCGCGCCGACCGCATCCGTCAGGAAGCGGTTGGTTTCAAAATCGGATATGTTGCGGCCGTAGTAGCGTACCTTGCGGGCGGAGAAAATATCCCGGGGAATCAGCAACACACCGTCGACTTCTTTTTTCAGGATGAGCGGCCGGTAACGTTGCATGGCGGTTTCGAACGTGGTTTTGTCAACCGGCGCTGCATGCAATTTCAGGTTTGCCGCTTTCTCGCGGCTGTCCCTGACCAGGGCTTCGGCGACGGTCTGCGAATAGTCCAGTACATGAATGGTTTTTTCTTCCCGCGCCATGCGCGTGAAAAGCATGGGCAGGAAGATCAGTCCCCCCATCAGGACCGGAGTCAGCAGGGTGGAAATCAGGAAAGACCGTTTCTTCACAATCATGCGGTATTCCCTGGATATGATGGGCAGTATTTTCATGGCCGTTCGTCCGGGTCCGCGGTTACGGATGATTTGCTGTCCACCTGGCGCAAAAAGATATTGTGCAGGGAGGGGTCGGACATCTCAAAGTGGTGGATATCCAGGCGGGTCACCAGGTCGCGCAACAATTGTTGCCGTTGGTTGTCGCCTGCCAATTCGATCTCCATCTCGCGACCGTAGTCGGAAACATGGCGCACGTAGTCCAGCTGCGAGACGAAGCCGCCGTCTCCATCGTAGATGATCCGCGCCAGACGGCGGCCGTGCTGCGCCTGAATCCGGGAAAGCGGGCCGTCCAGGACTTTGCGTCCCTCATGGATCATGACAACGGTGTCCACGATCTTTTCTGCGTAGGCCATCAGGTGGGTGGAAAAGATTACCGATATTCCGCTTCGCTTCAATTCCAGGATGGTGTCCTTCACCTTTTCGATGTTGACGGGGTCAAGGCCGGAAAAGGGCTCGTCCAGAATCAGCAGATCCGGTGCGTGCAGAATGGCGACAATGAACTGCAGCTTCTGGCCCATGCCCTTGGACAACTCTTCCATGCGTTGCCCACGATGGCGGATCAGGTCGAATTTCTCCAGCAACTCGCTGCTGCGGGGAAAAATCGTTTTGCGATCCATGCCTTTCAGGCGGCCGAAGAAATCCAGGTTTTGATCGATCGTCATTTTGCGATACAGGCCGCGTTCTTCGGGGAGATAGCCGATGCGATCCTTGAGCGCTTCAGAGAAGCTTTCTCCAAGAATGCGGATCTCCCCGGAATCCGGGGCGATGATGTTCATGATCATGCGGATGGTCGTGGTTTTGCCGGCCCCGTTGGGCCCCAGCAGGCCCAGGATCTGGCCGCGCTCCAGGCTGAAGGAAACGTTGTCCACCGCGCGCTTGGTGTCGAAGTCCTTGACCAGGTGGCACAATTCCAGTATGGCGGGGTGTTGAGACGTCATCGGGTCAGCGGTATTGCTCGGTGTCCGGCACAAAATCGCTGGATTCCCGCAGGGTCAGCAGCAGGCCGATATGGCCCAGTTCTTCGTTGATGATGGTGCTCAGCTGCTCGTGGTATTGGGGATCGATGTGCTTGCGGATACTGGAGTAGAGGACCACCGTGTCTTTTTCGAATTGAATGGCATGCGCGATGGCGTCTTTGAACGAGTCCACGGTTTCTATCGTGTGATCAAAGGTGTGGCGGTCGGCGAAAGCGAAGGAATTGAGGAAATCCTCGCGGAAGATGGGATAAGCGTCGGTCAGGGTGGGGCTGGGGATGAAATCGGGTTGTTGCAGCATGAGGCTGCGGAAGTAATGCTCGTGTTTCAACTCTTCTTCCGCCAGGAAGTGAAACATCTGCACGGTCTTCAGGCCGGAAAACTTTTTGGCGGTTTCGGTGTAGAACTTGTAGCCATTGGTTTCAATGGCGATGGCAAATTCCAGTACGTCCTTGATGTGGATGGTTTTTTCCACCGCAGCCTCCTCGGTTGTGTTCGCCGTCCTTGAAGATCCGCAATGCGTCCGGATCCGCTGCCGGAGGTTGGGACAACCCCTGCGCATGATCTTATCAGAGAGTCGCGAAAAGAGTCAAGCCGCCGACGCCGATTGCGAACGAATCGCGGCGGTTTTCAAAAGCGGTGTCTACATGGAAATTCCGGGGGGTCCCGGCATTGACAAATGCTTCGCTATGGGGTATATTGCGTTCTTTATTGGAGGATTGTCTATGGCCAACCACATGTCTGCCATCAAAAAGCATCGCCGTGACTTGCGCAAGCGCATGGTCAACAAAATGAACCGTTCCCGCATGAGGACCCAGATAAAGAAATTCCGCAAGAGCATCGATGCCGGAGACCTGGACACCGCCCGCAGCCTGTATCCCAAAGTGATTTCCGTAATTGATCGAGTCGTGAGCAAGGGGACCATTCACGCCAATACCGGTTCCCGTTACAAATCCAGACTGAGCCACCTGCTGAACCGCACGGCATCCAACACCTGACCCCGGTGGATTTTCCCCGCGGCCATCTGTCTTACAGCCAGATCCGTACCTACCTGATTTGTCCACGCAAATACCAGTACGCCTATATTGAACAGGTGCCCGTTCCGCTGAATGACAAATTGCTGCTGGGAACGGTTTTTCACAGCGTTCTGGAATGGTATTTCACTGCCCGGCTCGCGGGATCCATGCCGGGATTGGACGAGACGGATGCCTGTTTCGCGGATTCGTTTCAGCGCCTGCGCGGCGCGCAGGCTGTGCGCTGGGACGATTCCCCGGAGCGGGTCTCCCGGCGTGGGCACGCTTTTGTGCAACACTTTTTTCACGAGCTGGCACCCCGGTTCGACCCGTTGATGGTGGAAAAAGAGCTGACCGCTCCCCTGGACAACCAGCCGGTTGAATTGCGGGGCGTGATCGACCTGGTGGAAAAAGATCTTTCCATCACCGATTTCAAGACCGCTACGGCGCGCTGGTCCGCCAACCGTGTCCGGCATGCGCAACTGCAGATGCAGATCTATAACTATCTCTTTGAAAAAAATTTTGGAAACGCGAACTCACAGCAGCGGTTTTGCGTTGTGTATTCCCGCAGGGGTCAGTCCGTGCACAGCCAGTTACTGGAAGTGGCTGCCGGAAGCGATGACCGCGAACACCTGTTCCAGGTCATCGGGTACGTGGCTGACGGCATCCAGGCGGAGCGGTTTCCCCGCAATGAAGGCTTTCGTTGCGGTTTTTGTGAGTACCGCGACGTATGCCTGGGAGCGACGCCCTGCAAACGGAGGAAGCATGAAGAAGAGGTTGACGAGATCTCGTAAGAATCGCATGATCGCCGGAGTCTGCGGCGGCCTGGCGGAGTATTTCGATATGGACCCGACCGTGGTCCGCCTGCTGTACGTGATCGTCTCCGTGATGTCCGTGGCCTTTCCCGGTATCCTGGTTTACCTGATTCTGTGGGTCATTATTCCGGAGGCGGATCGCTGAGCGCCGCCGCTCCGGCACTTGCTTGACAAACCTCCGGAATCGGTTACACTAAGGCTTTGCCGCTTGGATTTCTTTAGCCGGTGACAACGGAGGAATCGCAATGCGTATCCAGCTGGAAGCCAAATACCTGAACGATGTTTTTGTGCTGGTTCCGGATATCTTTCAGGATGACCGCGGTTTTTTCATGGAAACATGGCGTCGCGACCAGTTCCTGGAAATCGGCCTGGACCTGGATTTTGTGCAGGACAACCATTCCCGCTCTTCCCGGGGAGTGGTGCGCGGCCTGCACTTTCAATGGGAACCCCCCATGGGGAAGTTGATGCGGGTGACCCGGGGAAGCGCTTTCCTGGTGGCCGTCGACATCCGCAGGGGTTCACCCACACTGGGCCAATGGGTCGGCATCGAGGCTTCGGAAGAAAACCGCCGCCAGGTCTGGGCGCCGGCGGGATTCGCGCGCGGATTCTGCGTACTGTCGGAAAGCGCGGATATTCAATACAAGTGCACGGGAGTCTACAACAAGCAGGGTGAATCGGGGATTCTCTGGAATGACCCCGCAATCGGCGTGGAATGGCCGGTAAAGGACCCGGTCATTTCGGATAAGGACCGCGCGGCCCGCACGCTGGAGCAATGGCTGCAGTCTCCGGAGTCTGCGAATTTTCAATACATGAAAACCACCAAGGGAGTCACCTTATGAAGATCATGGTCGCCGGCGGCGCCGGATACATCGGTTCGGTGATGATCCCCCACCTGCTGGAACGGGGATATCATGTTGATGTCAATGATCTGTTCTGGTTCGGGAATCATCTGCCCGAAGCGGTCGGGCTGATCAATAAGAACATCTTCGACCTCTCAGCGGCCGATCTGGCCGATTACGATATGGTGATTTTCCTGGCCGGCTTGTCGAATGATCCCATGGCCGAGTTTTCCCCGGCGCAGAATTTTATCTACAACGCGTCGGCGCCGGCGTATCTGGGCTACATCGCCAAACAGGCCGGTGTCAAACGCTTTATTTACGCCAGTTCCTGTTCGGTTTACGGCTACACGGTCAACGAGCTGTACGACGAAGAATCGCCGGCTGTCTGCGGTTATCCCTATGGGATTTCGAAACTCCAGGGCGAACAGGCGGTGATGCAGATGCAGGACAGCGATTTTTCCGTGATCGCTCTGCGCCAGGGGACGGTCAGCGGATACAGTCCGCGCATGCGCCTTGACCTGGTGGTCAACACCATGTTCAAGAGCGCGGTGACAACCGGGGAAATCACGGTTAACAATCCGGCCATCTGGCGGCCGGTACTGGGCATCCGTGATGCCGCGATGGCCTATATCCGCGCCATCGAAGCCAATGGCGCCATTTCGGGTGTGTTCAACGTGGCGTCGGGGAATTACACCGTGGGTGAAATCGGTGACCTGGTGAAAAGCGGCGTCAAGAAGTTCCTGAACAAGGACATCAAGCTGAACATCAAGCACATTCAGGATTACCGCAATTACAAGGTCAGTATCGAAAAAGCCAAGAAGGTGTTGAGTTTTCATCCTCAGCACAGCGTGGAATCGATCGTGGAAGACCTGGTGGCCAACCTGGAGCGCTTCCGCGATTTTGACAACCCCAACTATTACAATATCCAGGTATTCAAGCGCCTGGCCCGGGAAAACGATTCGCCGGCGCGCAAGGAGTACATGTGAAGATCGTCGTGATCGGAGCCAATGGGCAGCTGGGCAGTGATATTCTGGATACGCTGGTTGCTGCCGGACACGAGGTTGTTCCCCTGAATCATGATCGCATCGAAATGGCGGATACCGGGAGTATCCGCGCGGCGATCGATCAGGCCGCTCCCGGACTGGTGGTCAACACCGCCGCCATGCACCATGTAGAGAAATGTGAGGCGGATCCGGAGCAGGCCTATCGCGTCAACGCGTTGGGGCCGGCCGCGCTGGCCGCGGTTTGCCGCGAAAGGGGGATTTTTCTGTATCATATCAGCACTGATTACGTGTTTGACGGTCTGAAACGGGAACCGTATACGGAAACCGATTGCCCGGCGCCGTTGAATGTGTATGCGAATACCAAGCTGGCCGGGGAGTTCTACATCTCCGCGGCCTGGAGCCGGCATTGCATCCTGAGGGTGTCCGGGATCTACGGCCACCGCCCCTGCCGCGCCAAGGGCGGCAATTTCGTGGAAACCATGCTGCGGCTGGCTGCGGAACGCGAGGAAGTGCGGGTTGTGGATGACGAGTTCCTGTCGCCGACCTTTACCGCGGACATCGCGGCTCAGGTCAAGACAATGATCGCGGCGGAAGCCGAACCCGGTTTGTACCACGTGACCGCCGCCGGAGAATGCAGCTGGTATGAATTCGCCCGCGAAATCTTTTCTCTGGCCGGGAGCAACGTGCGCCTGAGCCGGGCGGCTCCCGGTGAGTTTGCCGTCAAAGTGAAGCGCCCCAAGTACTCGGTACTCGAAAACGCCCGTTTACAGGAGCAGGATCTGGACCGCATGCCGCATTGGAAAGACGGCTTGAAACGGTACCTGGAGTCGCGGCCGACTCAAAGTTGAAAAGTTGAAGAGTTNNCTTTCCAACTTTCCAACTTTTCAACTCTCCAACTCTCCAACTTTTTTTATAACTTGATCGGAGTGGTTCCGCCGCAATGGGGGGCGGTGTACAGGCGCGGTAAGGACGCGCCGGGCCTGGCGGACAGGGCGTCCAGAATCGTTTTCAAGGCGGTGGCATCCGTGTTGTTGGTGCGTGAAATATGCGCCAGCAGGACATGGCGCAGCCGCGGTGTCGCTGCCCGGATCAGCAGGTCGGCGGCCTGATAATTGGAGAGATGACCGTGGTCTCCGCTGACGCGACGCTGCAAAAACAACGGGTAGGGTCCCCGGATTAACATGGCCGGGTCGTGATTGGCTTCCAGAATCAGGCCATCTGATTCGGCGACCGCCGCGAGCACGTTGTCACAGGCGAACCCCAGGTCGGTGATGATGCTGACCGCCCGCTGCGCGTAAACGAAGGTAAAAAACAGCGGATCTGCGGCATCATGATATTTGGCCCGGACGCGGATTTCTGCCGCCCCCGCGCTCACGACCTCACCAGCCTGGATGGGAATCACCAGCTCCCGGGGAAGCCGCATGCCGGAGGCCGCGAGGCATCGGGGTGAAATGAAAACCGGAACGGGGGCCCGGCGCAGCAACGCGCCCAGTCCGCGGACATGGTCGATGTGCTCATGGGTAATCCAGATGCCCGCCAGGCGGTCGGGAGTCAGGTTGTAGCCATGCAGTTCGCGGGTGATTTCAGCGGCGCTCAGGCCGGCGTCGATCAGCCAGTGATCGGTCCCGGTGCGGATCAGAAACGCATTGCCCCGCGAGCTGCTGCCGAGACTGTAGAATTCAATCATCGCTGTTGCACCGGTTCGGGAAAACGGCACTGGAAGAGCCGCTTGCAGTGTAACACAACCGGGGTGCGGCAACAAGCGCGGGCATGGTTTTGCAGCGCTGAGGCCGGCGATGTATAATGATCTCAACATGATGATCACCTCGATGAACGCCCTTATTGAAGCGCTGCGCGCCGGCCGGCCGGTGCAGAAAGTCTGGATCAGCCGCAATCAGCGCGATCACCGCGTGCAGCAGTTGAAGAACCTGTGCCGGGAGCGGGAAATACTGTATCAGTTTGTTCCCCGCGAAGCGCTGGACCGCCGCGCCGGCGGCGTCAACCAGGGGGTATGCGCCGAGATCGCCGCGGTGGAACCGATCCCGCTGCAGGCGGCGCTGCAGGCTGCACGGAACCGTCTTTTTGTTTTGCTGGACGGAGTGACCGATACCGGCAACATGGGGGCATTGCTGCGTTCGGCGGCGGCCGCGGGCGTGGACGGGGTGATCCTTCCCCGTCGGCGCAGCGCTCCCTTGAACGAGGCCGTTCTCCACGCTTCCGCCGGTGCGTTGCTGCAGAGCCGGATCGTGGTTTCCAGAAAATTGACCGACGACCTGGATCTGATGAAACGATCGGGGTACTGGATATTCGGGGCCGTGTCCGGCGCGCGCAATTACGCACAGGCCGATTTCACCGTACCCCTTGTGCTGGTTGTGGGAAGTGAAGCGGGCGGAATCTCCCCGACGGTGTTGCGGCAGGTGGATCAACAGGTCGGGATCCCGATCTGTCCGGAAGTCGAATCACTCAACGTATCGGTCGCCGCCGGTATCCTTTTGTTTGAGATTCGGCGGCAAAGACACCTGAAAGGGGAACCGCTCCCCAGCAGCGGAACCCCTTGAATCAAGGCTTTGGGCCTTGAAGGAAAGGCTGTTCCCATCCGCGCGTCATGAAGCGCTTACGGACGCGGGGAATTATTCGATTTTCCCCAACAGGTCGGAACGGGAAATGATCAGGTGTTTCTCGCCTTCAAGCTTGATCTCTTCGCCGGCGTACTTGCCGAAGATCACCCGGTCACCGACCTTGATGAGTTTCTGAATCTCTTCGTCCGTACCAACGGCCTTGACTTCACCGACAATCGGTTTTTCCTTGGCCGTGTCGGGGATAATGATGGAGCCGCTCTGCTGCTCCTCCTCAACGGGCTTTACCAGCACGCGGTCATCCAAAGGTTGAACTTTCATGTCCACCTCCTTTATCGTGGGGTTGAATGGCTCATCCGGCGGGCAATACGGGCTTTACCGCAGTTGCTTCCGCACTGGGAATTTTACTCTTTCCCGGGGTTGCTGTCAACCGCCCGGATTCGATCCCGCTTGATCTTTGCCGCCGGCTTTGCTAGTCTGGAATGGCGGATTTCAGCAAAACCATGACGATGAAATGCTTGTTTCGGCTGGGTGTGTCGAGCCTGATCCTGGCACTCGGAGCCTGCTCTGCTCAACCGCGGGAACGCGTGCCCGCGTATCGCGGATTCAGCGACCCGGACCAGTTGCATGCCTACCTGTGGGGAAGCGGGGGCAACGCGCGCCTGATCAGCGCACACCGCGGCGGCCCGGGTCCCGGTTTGCCGGAAAACGCGCTTGAAACCTTTGCCCGCTCCCTGGAGCTGGCCCCGTGCATCATCGAGTGCGATGTGCGGCTTTCCCGCGACGGCGTAGCCGTACTGATGCACGACGATACGCTCGATCGAACCACTGATGGAAAGGGTCCGGTAACAGCCAGAGATCTTTCCGGCCTGCGGGGCTTGCGTTTGCGGGATCCTTCCGGAAAGTTGACTTCATTTCGCATCCCCACTCTGGGAGAGACCCTGGAGTGGGCCCGGGGAAGATGCGTTCTGACGCTGGATGTCAAGTCGAGCCGGGTTTATTCCCGGGTTCTGGAGGCGCTGGCGCGTCACCGCGCCTGGGGCTATGCCGTGGTGATCACCTATTCGCATACCCGGGCCGAGTGGATTCACACCCGGGACCCGCGGGCGGTGATATCCGCGTCCGCCGGCAGCCCCGCCTCTTTAACGCACCTGTTGCGCCTGAAAATCCCCGCCTCGCGCCTGGTCGCTTTTGTGGGTACCCGGGAACCGGATCCCGAGGTGTACCGGATGTTGCGCGCGCGCGGCATCCCCGCCATACTCGGGACCATGAATCACCTGGATCGCCGGGCCAGACGGCGGGGAGACCGGATATACCGCGAGTTGTTCCAGCAAGGGGCCCAGATCCTGTCAACGGATCATGTGCGCCGGGTGGCACGCTGCCTGGACGCGATGGGCCATGCGGCCCGCGTTTCGTCAAAGGAGAAATGAAATGGTCAAACGCTTGATTCTGGGTTTGCTGGTCATCGTGCTGATTGTTTTGTTCACGTTGAACAACACGGCTCCGACTCCTTTGTACCTGGTTGGTTTCACGGTAAATGTCCCCCTGGCGCTGCTGCTGGTGATCGCGCTGGCCCTCGGCGCCGGAATCGCGATTCTGTTCCTGATTGTCCCGGCGATCAGGGAACGGCGCGAATTAAAGGCGTGTCGCAAATTGGTGCAGGACCTGGAGCGGAAACTGAACGAAGCAAAAACGGCCGATGCGACCGCGCCTCAAGATGAAGTTCCGCCGTCATTGACGGATTCTCCGGGGTTTGACGACGTGGAAGGCTGAATCCGCCAGGACTCGCCGTTCCACTCCACAACCAGGTGCAGCGACCTGGAATCCGTATCGCCCGCAGGAAAGCGGTGGTTGCGCAATGCCCGCGACACGAGCGGGCCCAGAGCAGATTCCGCGGGGTTCAGGCGGATCCGGCTCACCCGTCCCCCGCGGTCGATCACCAGCCACGCATCGACGCGTCCCGCCGCCAGGCTCTCCCCGGGCACGGGAATGTGGATCTCCGTGTGCCGGTCTCCGAAGGTTTCCGCCATGGCGGGTCGGGCGGACCGGGCCGGTACCATCTGCGTGCTTTCATCCATTGCGCGCTTTTCCATCGGGGGGTTCTGTCTTTCTTCTGCCTGTGGGTTCAACTGCTGCGAAACGCGGCCCTTCGCTTCGGCAGGTGCCGGGCGGGAAGCCGCGGATTTTTCCGGCGCGGGCGGCGGCGCTGCCGGAGCCGGTTGAGCGGCGACCTTTTCTTCATGCCGCGTGGCGGCGAATGTTCTGTCAGAGACGCGGTCGCTCCGCTTTGCGCCGGGTTCAGGCAATTCTTCACCAACCGCGGCATGCGGCAGCGGTGTCGTCCCGCGGCCGCGGGGGGTCACAATAAAGAGGGAAGTGGCGACCAGTACCAGTGATGCGGCAACAGCCAGCGGCTTCCATGACAGCCAATGCGCCCGGGGGGACGACCTGTCGCGCTGCATCTCGCGGATCAGAGAGTATGCGTCCAGGCAGGCTTCACATTCCGCCAGGTGAAGAAACAGGACTTCCCTCTGCGCCCGATCCAGGCGCCCTTCCGCCAGAGTGGCCAGTTGCGAATCGCCGGGGCACGGAGACGAGGGCGCGAGTTTTACCCTTTCGCGGTTCAATTCCCGCAGGGCTTCATCCTCGATGGAGTGCTCCATGGAAGCGGCGGGGTTCGATGCTTTCCGTATCATGCCATACCCCCTGTTCTGGGTCGGACTTGGGGGCGGGAATTCCCCGCTTGCGGAGCAATCAGGTCGGCGTATTCGATTCCCGCCTTTTGCAGCAACCGGCGGCAGTGGGGCAGCAACCGGTCCAGCCGGCGGTACACGGCTTTACGGCTGATCCCCAACAGGTCGGCGATTTCGGACGCTTTGCGCCCGGGGGATTGCTGATCCGCGGGAAAGCGCAGGCGCAGGAGCAGCCAATCGCTTCCGGACAGGTGGCCGCGTAACAGAGAAATCGCGGCGCGAATCCGTTCCCGCCGCTCTTTTGCCAGCGCAGTGGCCTCGGGATTCTCCGCGGATGCATGGAGTTGATCCCAGTCATTCATGGAGATGACCACCGCGGCAGGTGAACGTTGCCGCCCCAGGATGTGGTCCGCCATCTGCGTCAGTTGCTGTTCGCTTGCGCCAATGGCGGGTTCGCGCAACAGTTCAAGCACCGCGTTCCGGGGTGCCAGGCCCTGGGGTACAATTTTCTCGAACAGCTGCAATCCGATCTTTCCCAGCGCTGTCGCCCTTTCCCGCGCGCGGGTTCTGCCCCGGCTTTTGCGCATGCGCTCGACCGCCTGGCGGGCGATCACCGTGGTCAGGTAAGTGGTGAACCGCGACCTGTGGTCAAAGCGGCGGATCAGGGCGTAGTCATTTTCACGGCAGCGGTCGATGACCCGGTTGCTCAATTCCAGGCTGTCGTTTTCGAGTTGCAGGCTGTCCGGCCTCTGCCCGGCCGCGGCCAAGCGCCGGACTGCCCGGCGGCATTGGGCTTCAATGAAACCAAGGTGTTGATTGAGAAGGTCCCGGCAGGTTGCCAGCGTGTCCCCGCCGGCGGGAATGGGGGGTTCAGAAGGCACTGCGTGTTTCCTCCAGAGGTTCAAAGTATCCGCGAGCGGACGGATTGTCAAGTGCATCCGGCGGCAGGCAGGATTTTGAGGCTTGAATCACTTTCGTCGGGAGTTGCATTTCCCGGCTTAATGTGTATCATGGATTCAATACACCTGGTTTGGGGAGTTGAGTTATGGCACAGAAGCAGGTTTCCAGTTTCGCGGAATGGAAGGCGCTAGAGGGCGGTGAATTCGGTGTTTCCGACTACATGGTGATTGACCAGGAGCGCATTGATCGCTTCGCGGCCGCCACGGGTGATTTCCAGTGGATTCATACGGACGTGGAGCGCGCGAAACGGGAATCCCCGTTTGGAACCACCATCGCCCACGGCTACCTGACGCTTTCCTTGCTGCCGCCGTTACTGGCTCAACTCGTTGAAACGCGCAATTCGCGCATGACCGTGAACTACGGGGTGGAAAACCTGCGCTTCCGCCAGGCGGTTCCTGCGGGTGCGCGGGTCCGTCTGCGGGCCGAGGTGCAGGAAGTCAAGGACCTGCGGGGCATAACCCGGGTGCGCATCGGCGTGATCATGGAAGTGGAAAACGCAAAAGCCCCCGTGTTTACGGGAACCATTCTGCTCCTTTACCATTTTGAGAGCTGAATCGACCCGAAATTTTCGTTGTTGAAAAATCCAACCGCCTGAAGCCGGCCGAAGGGTTTCCCATCAGCAACGGCGCTTTGATGTGGTACAATGCAGGATGATCGCATCCAATCCGACCCGCCTGCGTTTTCGTGTCGCCGCCGTCATCTGCGGCTCGCTGCTGGGTTTCTTTTTTGTACGCCTGTATCTTTACGGGGGTAACGAGCGCCTCTGCCTGCTGATCCTGCTGCTCAAGGTTGTGGGCCTGACGGCTTCGTGGCTGTTGCTGCTGGGATCGTTGCGGGTCCCCTTTTTCAAGCGTTTCTGCCCCAAAAGCCCGGTTTTCGATTGTCAGCGGGTCATTGACTCGCCGGCGGGAACGGTTTTCGGCTTGATCCACACCGCGGATCTGGGGGTGCTGTATTTCGGCGGTTCCCTGCTGGTGCTGGTGTTTACGGCGTTCTCGCCCGGGTTTTATTATCAGGTTGTATGGCTGGGGCTGCTCAACCTGTTGACCCTGCCCTATACGATTTTTTCGGTGAGCTACCAGGCGTTCAAGGTCGGCAAGTGGTGTGCGCTGTGTTTGATTGTGCAGGCGGTTTTCTGGATGGAGTTCTGGCAGTTTTTCCCCTTCCTCTTCGCGAATCCGGTGGTTTTTGATTTCAGCCTGGATCGGCTGACTCCCTTCATCCTTGGATATGGCCTGATACTGGGATTGTGGCCGTTGCTGCGGTATCTGCTGGAAAAGACCTACGCGACGGGCCGGGCTGCGGAAACGGATTAGATGTGACCCCCCGGCTCGCTCCATTAGAGACCGGGAAACGGCGGTTTTCGCATTTTTGATGCATGCGTGGCGGATCCGGCGGGATCGTTGGGTGAAGTTGAGATCTCAGCGCTTTTATGATAAAAATACTGGATTGAGCGGTTTGGGTCCTGCGTACGGATGCGTCACGCAGGGGTGGTCCCGGATGGGTGAGAGGAACATCATGAAAAAACACATAAGCCTGGTTGTCGTGGTTATTTCCATCGCCATGTTGGTGCTGGCGGGCTGTAAAGGCTCCGCCGCTTCACGGCCGCAGAATATTTTTCTGATCACCCTGGATACCGCGCGCGCCGATTTTTTGAACACCGCGCTGGAAAACAACGACCTCACGCCCAACTTCGCCCGCCTGGCTTCCGAGGGCGTAGTGTTCGAAAACGCCTGCACGCTGATCCCCATCACGCTGCCTTCCCACGCATCGATGCTCTATTCGCTGCCCCCGCATCTGTTGAAAGTCTACAACAACGGCAACATCAATCGCGCCCAGGAACCTTCGCTCAGCCAACTCCTGCAAAAAGAGGGTTTCCGCACCGGGGCCGTGGTATCTCTGGGCGTGCTGAGGGCGGAAGCGGGGTTGAACACCGGTTTCGATCAATACCTGGAAAATTTCAGGCCGGGCCTGTGGTATCGTACCGCGGATGAAGTCAATGCCGACGCCATGAAACTGGTGCGTGAATTCAAGGGTCAGCCCGCTTTTTTCTGGATCCACTACTCGGACCCCCATGGGCCCTATTTTTCCCCGGAGTACCGGGAACGCTTCCGGATAATTTTCAACGATGTCGAAATTTTTTCGAGCCGCAGCACGGACCAGATGCTCGTTGACCTGGAGCTTGACCTGGCACCGGGCCGCAATATTCTTGATCTGAACGTCAAGCTCCCGGAAATCGACCAGTCCGGGAAGCCGTTGAAGATCAACAACATCGCCTTTCTGAATTTTGCGTTGGAGGGCCTGCCCGACACCGGCACCG
>DBFQ01000044.1 GCA_002294665.1 Candidatus Aminicenantes bacterium UBA876 | reverse complement strand
CCAGGGCCCCGGCCAGGAAAGCCACCACCACTTTGTACAGCCGTTTCATTTACTTTTGTTCTCAAGGGTACAGACCTTGATTCGGCTCCGGTCCGCTTCATCTTCATAACGGGGGTCGCCGCCGGCGTAAAAATAAAAGCGCCCTTCACGCACACCCAGCAGGCGGTCGTTGGTCAGGACCCGCCCCGCCGGCTGGAAAGTATGGCTGTTGTAAAATAGAACCATGTAATGAGCGCTTGGTTCAAACACCCGGATCTGCAGAATCAATACCCCCTGATCATAAGCCGCACTCACAATACGGGAATAACCGGTGCGCCAGGTATCCATGTCGCGCTCGATTCCGGAATAGGGGTCATCGTAACGTTTAAACACGTAGAACTCCTTCGGCATGGAGAGGTATGCTTCCGGGGGGTCCAGGTCCGCTGTTTCCATGACCTCGAGGCTGTCGGGATCAATCACCGTGACCCGCATGCGGTCCTCCACAAGAAAATATACCCGGCCCCCTCCTTCCACCAGGTAATAATCCATCAGGTGGCGTTGATCCGGTTCATGATCCGTTTTGCGGATCAATCCTTTCAGATATTTCCCCTCTGCGTTGTAAATTTTTACAAACACTTTTTTGAATACGTTCTTGCGTGAGAAATTTTCCAGGAAATATCCCGCCAGAAACCAGCGCCCCCGGAAAAAGAGCGCGGCGGACACCGCCGTGTAGAACCGGCTTTTCTCCAGCCAGACCGATCGTTGGCAGCGAAAATTTTCACCTTTTTCCCGGCTGAAGATCTTGATGCGAAAGGGCAGTTCAACAAAAGCCGGCCCCAGGGGGTGCGCGCAGATCGCGAACAGGTCCTGGAGTTCATCGGGCCCCTGTCCCCTTACGCAAACCATTTTCGCTGCATGCATACCCATGAACACCGGCCCCATTTTATAAAAACTCGTCACCAGGTTTCCGCCCTTCAACACGATGGAATCGCCGATTCTTCCTGTAATTTCCAGGTCATGGCTCCAGGTTTCCTGTACCCGGAACTGCTTGTCCGCTCCGTCAGTTATTTTGAAAAGCGATGCCATCAGCATGACAATCATGATTCCCGTTCTCATCATTCACCTCCGAGCTCACTTGATAACCGGCGGGCCCGGCCTTCATTACCGGACCCGCCGCACATGCATTCTGTTTCAACTCCCGAAGCGTTTGTGATCAACGCAGGTAGCAACCGCAATTAAAAGGGAACATGGGACATCCACATGTCGGGCCGAACTCACTGCCCCCCATTCTGCCGGGATACAATCCCGGTGGATACGAAGCGGATTTGCCTTCCATGGGCAGCGGCAGAAATACCGCGGCCAGCAGCATACCCAACAGCGCCAGCAACGCCGCCGTTTTCATCACGTTTTTCATCTTTCCCCCCTTGGGATGGGTTTCCGCACCCGGCACACTCCATGTACTTGCAAACGTGGGCCGGCACGGATGTCATGAAAAAGCAATTCAGATGCCAGAATCGGCAAAGACTTGGGTTATATCCGGAAAGGCGGGTCAGATCTGATGATCCCCGTTACAAAAGCAGAGACTCCCTTGTCGCACAAGAACTCCCCAGGCTTGCCGGGCAGCAGGCCAGTCTGCCCACCGCCAGATTCAGGGAATACACTTTTCCCTTCAATCCCTGATCAATAACACCTGGGATCAAAATCACCACAATCGATCTGCCCCATATCCATTCCATTTTCGCAACGCAGATTCCAAATTGAGTGACAAAAGGGGACAGGATAATTTCCAATGCAAGCCCCATATGCCTTCACAGGATCGCCCATGCACATCCAACCCATTTTATTGCACTCACTATCACAATGACTCCTGGCATAAGATTGACACATCAAGCCTTCACAGTTATAAGGAATAGCGGCAAAGTGATGCAATGACAGTCCGAAGACCAGAATAACTACGATACCGTAAACCATTACGCCAAGCCGAATCTTATTCATGTTTTTCCTCCTTATAGACAGCGATTGTCAGGTTTTCAAATTGATTTCGTTGTATGGCATAAAATTGACCATTCCTCTTAAAATACACCCGCACAAAAGAGCGCTCGGGATTGGGTACACAAAAAACCCGGATCACTTTTCCGGAAAGGTCAAATTGATACAGGTAGTTTTCGTCACCCTCACGAAAACTGCCATAGTTGAGTAAGAACCGGTCGGCATTGTCCCCATCCAGAACAAGACTCTGAAAAAGAGGAAAATATCCTCTGTGAATATTCAAGTTTCTTTCCCGGAAATCTTCGAGCGCCCTTTTCGGCCATAACCACGAGGCACTTGTAAGCTTGCCCTGATCAAACACCCACAATCGTCCGGAAATGGCTGAATAAACCAGCAACCTATCATCACGATTCACGCTGAAAAGGAGATTGCCTTCCATTACCATGTTATAACAATTGCGATTGGCGACTTCCTTGGGAATTTTAGACTTCAGTCCAGGGGGCATCCTTACCGCCAACACATTATTCTCAATCTTCTTGTACAGCCCAACCAGTAACTCCGACCGGTTCAAATATCCGCGCATAAAACCACCATCGGCATCCAGGCAGTCGATGCAATGGGGATTGCCGGCATTGTTGTCACTGAGAAAATAGATGCGACCGGCTTGATCCAGGGCCACGGACACGTTCTGCAATCCTTTGGGCTCGAAGGGGATTTCCTTGACCACTTCGCCGGCAGTACTGAAACCGATGACCTTACGGTTATAGCTGTCGGGCAGATAAATCTCTTTCCCCCGGATAAACAGATTTACCAACACATGACCAAGAGTTCCGAACTCGCCCGGCCCCTGGCCCCTGCGGCAGAACGTGCGCACCAGGTTCAGGTCCGGATCGTACTGAAAGATTTTTGCCTGGGCCGCATCCCAGGCAAAGATATGCCCGCGTTCATCCACCACCAGGGATCGCGGCTCCACCAGGAAATCCTCGGAATCCTCCGACTC
>DBFQ01000086.1 GCA_002294665.1 Candidatus Aminicenantes bacterium UBA876 | reverse complement strand
GAGGCGAGCCGGGAACAGATCACCGCGCCGTTGCCTGGCCAGGTTGAGCATGCCGTCCATGAGCTGGAACAGGGGGGTACGGGAAAAGGGGTACCCCAGGGTGATGTTGAATGGAACTTCACGCGCGCTCATGTCAAAACGGGACACCACGCCCTGGACAAATGGCACCGGTGCGCCGGCGTCGGGAAGCACCACACCGATCCGCAGCAGCTCCGCGGGAGTCCTGCAGGCCGCCACCGCGGCGGACAACTCCCTGTACAGGGCGGCCATCATGGTTTCGCGGTCACCGCAGGGATGCAGCTTCACCCGGCCGGCAAAAGCGTTCCAGCGGGTCCGGCTTTCCCCGGCAGGGCCACGCTCCCCTCCCAGCAGGTCGAGGGTCTGTCGCTGCAGGGCGAAGGGGGAATCGTCATCGGCCAGCGCGTCCGCGTCGGTGCGCATGAACAACTCGACCGCGTGATCACTGAAGATCCGCTGCAACAGCCGTTGTTCGCTGCGGTTCAGGGCGCTCAACCCCATGAACACCACCCGCTCCACGCCGTCGGGAAGCGCAATCTCACCGGCCTCCGCGGCGGCGGCCACACGGCTGTAGATCATGCCCCGGGACGCCCGGTTCATGCGCGCCAGCCCGATTGTGTACCCTTCCACCACCCGGGGCAGCCGGGCCAGGAAATCCTTGTATTCGCGGTGGTATTCTCCCAACTCGACAAAACGGGAATACACGTTGCGATCGATCTCTTCCAGGCGGGCGCCCTCCACAAGGCATTCCTCGACCGCGCCCATGAACTGGAGCAGGCGTGGATAACGGTCAAGGAAATCGTTTCCCGGCGTCAGGCCGTACGTCCCCGCGGGAAACAGGTCTTTCAAGACGGCGTCCAGGACCAGCACGGCATCCAGCTCCGATGCTTCCAAGGCGGCCGGTTCCATCCGGGTATGCAGGGCTTGGAAAAACCCATCCACGGTCAGCAGGTGTGGCGGGAAGAACGCTCCGGGAAAATGCCGGCCCAGGGCGTCCAGCAGGAAAACGCGCAGGCGGCGCGAAGGATAAACCACCAGGGTGGATGACAGGTCCAGGCCTTTTCCGGCCAGGAATCGGGCCACCGCATCGACCAGGGACTCGTTTAACGGCACCAGGTGGATCAAGGCACTTCCTCCACCCGGGCCAGGTCGGTATACAGCAGGGCACCACACACCCGTTTGTCCGGAAACAAGGGCGCCACCAACTGCATATACCCGGCCACCTGTTGGCGATGGGCGGCCGCGTACTCGGCGCCGGTCTTGAAATCCACCACCCAGGCCGTGTCCGCATCCAGCACCAGCCGGTCCAGGCGCAATACCCGTATTCCGCCTTCGTGACGGCCGGCTACGTCGATTTCCCGGCGTGCCGTGATGTCTCCCACGAAAAAGCGCGCCGCCGCGGGCGCGGCCAGGAAAGCGGCCAGCGCCTCGATATGGTCTTTTTCCAGGAGGTCCTTTGCCCGGGTGCGCAGGTCCGCCGCCAGAGACTCGACATTTCTATACACTCCCAATGCGGCCACGACCTGGTGAACACGGTCGCCGCGGCGGGTCTCGGGAGTTTCCGGCGTTTTCCCGGCGGCGGAAAATACCAGGAAACGCCGCTGCCAGTGCGCCGTCATCAGGCGCTTTTCTCCGGGCACCTGGGGAGACACGGCCGAAGAGCCGGTTTCCCGCCTCGGGGCAAAGCCGGCTTCTCCTTCCTGAAACAGGGTGAACAGCCCGGCCGCCTCATTCACCGCCGCCAGGCCCGGCTGCAGCAGGGGGTGATGAAGCAGGATGTCGCTGAAAGAGTGGTTCAGCCTGGTTTTACGCTTTTTTTTCTCATTGAGTTCCAGTTTCGTTTTGCCCATGATGATGGACAGGGCCCGGCAGGCGCGGGTAAAACCCACGTAATAGAGGTTCAGCAGGTCCACCAGGCGGTGGCGCAATTCGTTGGCGTACACCCGCCCCAGTTCATCATCCACGGCGGCCGCGTCGGCATCCAGTTGCAGCAGCCGGCCGGCGTCCTCGTAGAGGGGCGCTTCCCGGCCGGAAGCCCCGTCCAGTACAGGCAGAATGACGCAGGGAAATTCCAACCCCTTGGCGCCGTGCAGCGTCATCACGCGCACCCGGTCCCCTTCGTCCACCGCGGCCAGCGACCATTGTCCCTGGCCGTCCGTCTCCAGGCGGTCCCATTCCTCCAGGGCGTGGGCCACCGAGACCAGGCCGCGTTGTTCTGCCACGTGCAGGAATTCAGCGAAGCGCAATACGAAAGCGGATGCTTCCGGAAAATGTTCGTGGACGCGCAGGCCGGCGCACATATCCTGAAAAAGATCGTAAGCCGCCAGGAAACCGATGGAACGAAACAGGGGATCCAGCAATTCTTCCCACAAACGGGGAAAGGCGTCACGGAAAAGCGGGTACAGGGGCCCGGGACAGCGCCGGCGCAGCAGTTCGCAGCCGGCGATACCGTCGGCCTCTTCCGGACTCACCTCGCGGGCACGGCGAACGAACACCTCGCCGGTGACCAGCGCATAAAAACTCAGGTTGTCCGGAGGAAACTCCAGGAACCTCAGGCAGGCAAGGAGCTGGCAAAGTTCGGGAGAGCTGCCCAGCAGCATCGATTCTCCGGAAACCGCGGGAACGCCCGCGGCGGCCAGTCGCTGCATCATGCGCCGGCCCTGAAGATTGGTGCGCAAGAGGACGGCCATCTCTCCGTAGCGGAATCCGGCGTGTTTCAGTTCGGCAACGGCGTTCACGCAGTCTTCCAGCATGGCGCCGGAAAGTTTTTCCTCGTTTTCCGCATCCCGGGGATGCAGCCGCAAGCGTACGTTCACGCAGCCCCCCGCGGCTGCTTCCAGTCCGACCTCCTGGCGCACACGCGTGAAATGTGTTTGCACGTCCCCGGGAGCATCTCCGGGCAGGGCCTCATCCAGGGTGGCCGGCTCCCAGAAACGGTTGTTAAAGGTCACGATATTGTGCAGGCTGCGCCAGTTGGCATTCAGGCTGTCACTGATGGGACCGGGCGCCACCAGGTTCAGCGTCTCCATTTCCTTGCGCAGCTCTGGTTCATGCATCAGGTCGGGGTTTCCCCCGCGCCAGCGGTAGATGGCCTGCTTGCGATCCCCCACCAGAAAAAAGGAGGCCTTGCGATCCGAGGACAGGGTCTCATCGATCAGCGGCGCCAGGGCCTGGAACTGCAGCCGGCTGGTGTCCTGGAATTCATCGAACAGAAAATGACGAAAGCGGTCGGACAGCTTGAGGTAGACGTAGGGCATGGCCTCGTGTTCCCAGGCGGTCAGACGACCCCGGATCAGGCGGGAAAACTCCTCCACGAACAGCCTGTCCCGGTCCCTTGCCAAAAGCGCTTCAAAATCGGGCAGGAACCGCTGCACGTGCATCACGCGGCAACGGGCATTGCGGCGCAGGATGGCCCCGAATTCGCTCCGGACTTTGCCGTGCAAGCGGATAAAACGCGTAGCGAAAGCGGGATCCGCCCGGTTCAGCAGCAGATCTTCAGCGGCGCTTTTAAACAACGATTTGCCGGCCAGTGATTTCAGGACCGCGGGTTTCGGGTCGCGGCCGGCTGCTTCCAGATCCGCCAGGGCCTGGGTTTTCACCCTGCCCCTGTTCAAAGACGCGTTCAGGTAACCATTCAATGGCGCGGCGGTCATCAGGGTATGCAGATCGCGGGCCTGCCGGGAAAAAACCGGAAGCATGGCTTCGCGGTTGCGACCGCAATCCTCCAGATCATCGCCGGTCACCGGCGCCAGGGGGGTATTGAGTGAAAACCGCCGGATGCGACTGAGCAGATCCACCACCGGCTCTTCCACCCGCCAGGAACGCAGGGGTTCCAGGCCGGCAAGCCCTTCCAGGAAATTGCGGGCTTCCTCCCAGTCGCGTTGAAAGAAGTCATCCATGAACTCCAAGCCCTTGCCCCTCACCCAGGGGTCGGCATTGATCTCGATTTCGAACTCGGGGGGCAGATTCAGATCCGGGGCGATCACCCGCACGACCTGGCTCATCAGTGAATCGATGGTTTTGACGTTGAACTCCCCGAAATGGGTGATGATTCTTTCCAGAAGCGGCAGGGCCACGCGGGCGAGCTGCCCGCGGGAAATGCCCGTATCCTCTTCCAGCGCCGCCGCCAGGGCCCTGCCTTCCCCGCCCGGGCCGGTTGAAGCGCCGGTGGAAAACGCGAGGTGCTTGAGGGTGCGGATGATGCGCTGGCGCATTTCGCCGGCGGCCTTGTTGGTGAAGGTGATCGCCAGCAGGCTTCCCAGGATGCGTGAGACCTGATCCGGCGGGATCGCTTTTTTGTCGATACCCTTGAAGGCGGTAAAGAGGCGCGCCAGGTACTGGCGGGTCAGGCGGAAGGTTTTGCCTGAGCCGGCGGAGGCTTCGACCAGGATGACGCGGTTGGATGACATGGAAGTTTCGCTTCCAGTTTACGGAAACAAAAGCCGCGAATCAACCGTCTTGTACGGAATCGGTGTTTTCGTCCGGGCCGCCGGTATCGGCTGCCATCAATTCGCGGGCTTCGTCCAGACGGTCCGGAGGGACCATGATGCGCACCTTGCCCAGGCCGTTCATGGAAATCGCCAGCAGGCGGCCCACGGACTCGAACTTGAGCATACAGGGAATGGAAAAGTTTTCCAGCTTGGCGCGGATGATTTCCGCCTCCATCAAGCCGTCGACCACGATCAACTCAGCCAGGTCGTCGGACATGGGGACCTACATGCGCACCGTGATACCGGCCCAGGTCAGGCCGGCGCCGAAAGCGGTCATCAGCAGGTTGTCGTTCTCTTTCAAACGGCCTTCCCGGCGGGCTTCATCCAGGGCGATGGGAATGGTTCCGGCCGAGATATTGGCGATGCGATCGATGTTGATATAGGTTTTTTCCCGGGGAATACCGGCACGCTTGATCGTGGCTTCGATGATGCGCGTGTTGGCTTGATGGGGAATGTAAAGATCCACGTCCTCAGCGCTGAGGCCGGCCCGGCTCAACGCCTCCATCGCCGACTCCTGCATGCGCAGCACGGCATGCTTGAAAATCTCGTTTCCCGCCATGTGAACCGTGTGCTTTTTCCGGCGCACGGTTTCCTCGCTGGCGGGCATGGCGCTGCCGCCCGCCGGCTGCAGCAACAAGTCCCCCAGGTTGCCGTCGGCCCCCCAGAATGTCGAGAGAATCCCCCGTTCCCCTTCTTCAGCGGTCAGTACCGCGGCTCCGGCGCCGTCGCCGAAGAGCACGCAGGTGTTGCGGTCTTCCCAATTGATCATGCGTGAAAGCACTTCTGCCCCGGCCACAAGCATCTTTTGCGACATGCCGGACAGCAAAAGACCCTGGGCCACGATCAGGCCGTAAAGAAAACCCGTGCAACCGGCGCCGAGGTCAAAAGAGGGAATGGGGGGAATTCCCATTTTCTTCTGCGTCCAGTTCGCAGTTGACGGATAAGCCGTATCCGGTGTGACGGTGGCTACAATCAGGGTATCGATATCGGTTGGTTTCAAACCGGCGTCATCCACGGCACGCAGACAGGCGCGGGCCACCAGGTCCGAAGTCGCCTCGTTGTCCGCGGCGAAATGACGTTCCTTGATCCCTGTACGCGTGGTGATCCATTCGTCGCTTGTATCCACGATCCGGGCCCAGTCCGCGTTGGTCATTACGCGTTCGGGAAGATAGGAGCCGGTACCGAGAATGCGTACCCGCTTCATTTCAGAGCCTCGCGGAAATAGAGGAAGTAAATCTGCACGCCCAATTCGCGCTTGTCGGAATTCTGCGGATTCAACATGGCGGGCACAAACGCCTTGTCCGTCTCAATGGTAAAGCGGAACTCGTAATCGTTGCCCATCTGTTCCGGGGTCAATGTATAGCGTTTCTCGAACTTGGCGGTCTCGGGAATAAACTCCTCGAGCAACTGGTCGTTGACACGGAAAATCACCTTCTGGTCCGCTATCTTGGCTTTATCGACCCCGCCGCGGATGATCAGCGTGGACTCCCTTTTGGGGTTTTCAATCACGCATACCGCCTTCTTGGTGGTCCATTGCCAATGCTGCTCTTTGGGATTCTCGATACCCGGATCGGTTTCTACGTTGTTCCAACCCTCGGCATACACGATCTCCGGAGCCACCACGGAGGCGGGATGAATCTTGACATTCTTGCGATACAATAGAATCTTTTCATCCTCGGAAGAATCGGGATCCCAGAGCCCTACGGTAATGCGGATCTCTTCGTAACCCTCAAAGTCGATGTCGATCTCATCCAGGAACTTGGGGATGAACAGGGTGCGGGAATACTCCAATTTCTGACCCGGGCGCCATTGAGTGGTAAGGACTTCCGGTACATGATCATCCTGGACCAGCATCTCTTTGCTGCGCGTGCGCCAGAAATGGACGAAAACCGCGTAATCCTTGCCCAGGCCCTTGAAATCCTCGGAAAGGTGATAGTTGTAATCCATCTTTATGTAGAGGAAATCGGTCAACATGTCCGGCTGAATGGTCAGGTTGAAATCCAAACCCCGGGGTTCGGACCCTTTGCCGCAAGACCAGAACCCGACAGCCATCAGTATCAGCAGGCAAAAAGTCTTTATCCGCATGCTACCTCCCTGTCTGTTATCAAAAGGATAAGCAGAATCAGCGATAATTTACCACAATCATGCGCTCAAATCAATAAAACAAACGGGCGGCCCCCTGGGGAGGGGCCGCCCGCACGGATGGGAACAGCCAGGATATCAGCTGTTTATTTCTTATCCATATCTTCGTATTCAGCGTCGATCACTTCACCATCTTCAGCCCCGCCATCCGCGGTTCCGCCGGTCTCGGAGCCGGTATCCGCCTGGCCCGGATCCTGTTGCGCGGTTCCGCCGGCACCCTGGTACATCTGGGTGGAAATCCTGGAGGTCAACTGATTGATGTTCTCAATTTCCTTGCTGATACGGGCGTCGTCTCCGCTCTGTACCGCTTCCTTGGCCTGTTTGACGGCGTTTTCCACTTCCGTGATCTGATCCGCCGGCACCTTGTCCTTGTTCTCGGTTACCAGTTTATCCAGCGCATAGGCCAATTGATCCAGTTGATTGCGCCTTTCAATGACTTCCTTGTGCTTGCGGTCCTCATCACGGTGGCTTTCCGCTTCCTTGACCATCTTGTTGATCTCTTCTTCGGAAAGACCGCTGGAGGACGTGATGGTGATCGCCTGCTGCTTGTTGGTGGCCTTGTCCTTGGCGGATACGTTGAGTATGCCATTGGCATCGATATCAAAGGTCACCTCGACCTGGGGAATGCCCCGCGGCGCGGGTGGAATACCCGTCAGATGGAATTTTCCCAGGGTGCGGTTGTCCCGCGCCATTTCACGCTCACCCTGAACCACATGGATCTCTACTGTGCCCTGGTTGTCTTCAGCGGTCGTAAACACATCGGTCTTCTTTGTGGGTATGGTGGTGTTTTTCTCGATCAACTTGTGCGCGATGCCGCCGAGGGTCTCGATTCCCAGCGAAAGCGGGGTCACATCCAGCAGCAGGATGTCCTTGGCTTCGCCTCCCAGCACGCCTCCCTGGACCGCTGCGCCGGCAGCCACCACCTCGTCGGGGTTGACCGTCTTGTTGGGCTCTTTGCCAAAAAAGTCGGCCACCAGTTTCTGTACCATGGGGATGCGGGTCGAGCCGCCGACCAGGATGACTTCGTTGATTTCGGATACGGTGATTCCGGCGTCCTTTACCGCCACCTTGCACGGCTCCAGCGACCTGCGCAGCAGGTCTTCCACCAATTGCTCAAAGCGTGAGCGGGTCAGCTTCATGACCAGGTGCTTGGGGCCGGATGAATCGGCGCTGATGAAGGGCAGGTTGATCTCCGTCTCCATGGCGGTGGACAACTCGATCTTGGCCTTCTCGGCGGCTTCCTTCAAGCGTTGCAGCGCCATTTTATCCACCGCCAGGTCGATCCCCTGGTCTTTCTTGAATTCATTGATGATCCAGTCGATCAGGCGCTGATCAATGTTATCGCCGCCCAGATGGGTATCACCGTTGGTGGACTTGACTTCAACGATGTTTTCGCCGATCTCGAGGATGGAAATATCGAATGTACCGCCACCGAAATCATACACGGCGATTAACTGGTCCTTTTTCTTATCCAGCCCGTAGGCAAGCGCCGCCGCCGTGGGTTCGTTGATGATGCGTTTGACTTCCAGGCCGGCAATGCGCCCGGCATCCTTGGTCGCCTGACGCTGTGAATCGTTGAAATATGCGGGAACGGTGATGACCGCTTCGGTGACCTTCTCCCCCAGGTAATCTTCCGCGGACTGCTTCAGTTTCTGCAGGATCAAAGCGGAGATCTCCGGAGGCGAATACTGCTTGCCACTGATTTCGACGCGCGCGTCATCCTTGGGCCCCTTGACCACTTTATACGGGACCATTTTGATCTCTTCGGCGACTTCAGAGAAACGCCTTCCCATGAAGCGCTTGATCGAATAAACGGTGTTTTCCGGATTGGTGATCGACTGGCGCTTGGCCACCTGGCCGACCAGTTTTTCACCATCCTTTGTGAAAGCCACGACTGAAGGTGTAGTGCGACCTCCTTCGGCGTTCTGTATGGTTTTGGCCTCGCCTTTTTCCATCACACAAACCGCGGAGTTTGTGGTTCCCAGATCAATTCCAATTATTTTTCCCATGTCGTTCACTCCTCTGTATCTGAATTCCAGCAGAATTATACATTCAATCCGGCAACCTGTCAACAGTTTCATGATAATTATGTCAAAAAAATCTTAGTGTAACTCTATCAGATATTTTCAGGGTTGCGGATCATTCTCTTTGACAAGTCACGCCATTGCCGTTGATTTTATGGATAAAACAAACCGTTCTATTTACACCCGGAACAAAAAGTGATATAAGGGGTTGTTTATTTTATCAAAGGAGGTTGAACATACCCAAAAAATGGTTCAGAATCTGGGAAACCACTTGATTGTCGAGATGTACGACTGCTGCCCGGTCATCATCAACGATGCCGAACGGGTGGAATCGTGCCTGCAACAGGCGGTAAAGCTCTCCGGCGCGCACATGGTGCAGTCGGTGATCCACCACTTCAACCCCCACGGAGTCAGTGGGGTTATCGTGATTGAGGAGTCACACTTTTCAGTGCACACATGGCCGGAGTACGGCTATTGTGCGCTGGACATCTTCACGTGCGGGACAGAAGTGGATTACTATACCGCCCTGGATTACCTGAAAGGCGCGTTTCAGTCGGAACACATCTCGGTCAGTGAAGTTAAACGCGGGATTCTGGACCTGCCGGTCAAACTCCTGCACAAGCCCGAAGCGGCGGAGAAACAACATGAAACAGTCAACTCCTGATTTCAAGCAGGAATATGAACGGCGCGAAGCATGGGGATTGCTCACCAGCCTGGACATCCACGATTGCAACTCCGAAACCATCCGCGATCCGGAAGCCATCCGCCGGTTTGTCATTGAATTGTGCGACCTGATCGAAATGAAGCGTTTCGGTGAACCCCTGATCGTCGATTTCGGCGAGGATCCGCGCGTCAGCGGGTATTCCTTGACCCAGTTGATCGAAACGTCCCTCATTTCGGCTCATTTCGCCAATGCCAGCAATGCCGTCTACCTGGACATCTTCAGCTGCAAGTACTACGACCCGGAAGTCGCGGCTCGGTTCAGCGCCGACTTCTTCGGCGGACGCATTGCCAACCAGAACGTTGTAATCAGAAAATAACCCTTCGGGGCGCCCCGCCTGCGGGGCGCCCCGCCTCAATACCCCGGGAGGCACCATCATGTCCCACTGGTTCGAAGAACAACTGGATATTGCGAAAGGACGCGCCCTGCGCATTCGTACCCGCAGGCTTCTGGAAAAAACCCGGTCGGATTTCCAGGAAATCGAAGTCTATGACACCGATGCTTTCGGCCGCATGCTGGTTCACGACGGTGTCATCATGCTGACTGAATTCGACGAAGCCCACTATCACGAAATGATCGCCCATGTCGCACTCATCACTCATCCGGATCCCCGCGACGTGCTGGTGATCGGCGGCGGCGACGGTGGAACCCTGCGCGAAGTGTTGCGCCATGCGCAGGTGCGCAACGCGCGCCTGTGCGAAATCGACCCCATGGTGGTCGAGGTTTGCCGCAGGCATTTTCCCGGGCTGGCATCCGGTTTCAACGATCCCCGGGTGACGCTGCATTTCGAAGACGGGGCCGAATTCATCCGGCGACATACCGCCGCATTCGACCTGATCATCGTGGATTCTTCCGACCCCGTGGGCCCGGCTGAAGTGCTGTTCCGCAAGGAGTTTTATTCCTCGATGAGAAACGCGTTGAAGCCCGGTGGAATCGTGGTCACCCAGTCTGAGTCGATGCTGTATCATGCCGAATTGATCGGGGAAATCGCCGCCTTCTGCCGCACCCTGTTTCCCCTTTACCGCTACTACTACACGCTGGTCCCCACTTATCCAAGCGGCCTGATCGGTTTCAGTTTCTGTTCGCTGGGACCGGATCCGCTGCATGAAGTTGATCTGGAACGCATCACCGCTTTGGGTCCAATGCGCTACTATTCAGCCGAGATCCACCGCGCCGCTTTTACCCTGCCGGCCGGGGCACAGCGTATTTTTAAAGATTAGAACACCACAAAAATCAATCCAAGATTGTCATACCGTCACGGAAAGACTGTAATCGGCCAAGGTCTAGAGGCAAAGGGCGATGGGGAGCAAGCGTCCTTGCCTGCCGGATGGACGGCAAAAACCACTCACCCCTAGCCACTCGCCAAGGGGGCCAATTCGCGGATTGCCCCTACCCCTTCATGCCGGATTCAATGTCCGCCACGGCTTTGGGAATACCCGGACCCAGTACGCGATGGCCGTCTTTTGTCACCAGCACGTCGTCCTCGATACGGATACCGCCGAATTTCCGAAACGCCTCGATCGCCTCGTAGTTGATGAAATCGCCATGCGTGTCCTCACGTTGCCATTGGTCGATCAAGGCGGGAATAAAATAGATTCCCGGTTCAACCGTCAGCACGAAACCGGGGCGCAATTCCCTGGCCATACGCAACGCCGACAACCCGAACTGCCGGCTGCGACTGACGGTTTCATCGTAGCCCACCAGATCTTCGCCCAGGTTCTCCATGTCGTGCACATCCAACCCCAGCATATGCCCCAGGCCATGAGGGAAAAAGAGCGCGTGGGCGCCCACCTGGACGGCCTCATCCGGGTCTCCCTTCATCAGGCCCATCTCCTTGAGTCCAACCGCGATTTTACGCGCAGCCGCCAGGTGGACATCAAGAAAGCGAATCCCGGGGCACATGGCCTGGATGGCGGTTTCCTGGGCCCGGAGCACAATCTCGTACACCTGGCCTTGAAGCGGGGTAAAGCGCCCACCTACCGGAAAAGTCCGCGTGATATCCGAAGCGTAATGCTCCGGCGACTCGGCGCCCGAATCCACAACCAGCAAATCGCCATTCGACATGCGGTTGCCATGGTAATGATTGTGCAAGGTCTCGCCATGAACGGAGAGGATGGTGGGAAAAGAGGTGCAACTGTTGACCCGGCCCACAACGCCGAGGAGCGCTCCGGCCACTTCGCCCTCGTTGATTCCCGGACGGGTCAGGGACATGACCGTTTCATACATGCGCGCAGATATGTCGAGAGCCTTTTCGATCTCACTGACCTCGGCATCGCTTTTCTCGGAACGCTGGGCGACGACCGCCTGAACCAGCGCCCGGGAAGCATGGCGAGCGACAGCCGCCATTCCGAGCCCCAGCCATTCAGCAATGCGCTCCCGCTCATCGACCCGATACGGCGGAAGAAAATGAACGCGCCTGCTGGCATTCACGGCGGCATTGAGCCGATCCGCCAACTGCCCCAGGCTGCCCGTAGCCTCGATCCCCACCCGCGCGGCCAGTTCACGCACCAGCGGCTGGGGCCCCATCCAGATGATATCATCCAGATCAAAATCATTGCCGTACAGGTAATCACGATCTTCATCCACATCGATCAGGCCGACAAATCCGGGGGAATCCACGCCGAAATAATACAGAAAGCTGCTGTCCTGCCGGAATGGATAGGTGTTGGCCCGATAATTCATCGGGCTTTCATTGTTCCCGGGGAACAACAGCAACCCGGACCCCATGCGACGGCGCAGACCCTCCCTGCGCTCTTTGTATACGGATTCAGCAAACATGGTTATGCCTCCTGCATGAAAACCTGAATACAGGGTAAACCAAATTGATTTTCAGCGCAACCGGTGACTCCGGCGCCTTACTGGGAATCTTCTTCCAGGGCCTGCTGACAATTCACGCAATACAGGGCAAACGGCAATGCCTCGAGCCGCTTTACCGGGATATCCACGCCACATTCCTGACATTTGCCGTATTCGCCGGACGCCAGCCTTTCCAGTGCCGCATTGACCTTTTCCAGACTGGCCCTGGCATTGGTTGCAATCAGAGATCCAAATTCCCGCTCAATCAATTCCGTAGCCTGGTCTACCTCGTCCATGCTGTCACGCCCGCTTTCGACTTCACCGTTCTCAGCCCGGATCAATCGGTTCAGTTCGTCGCGAAGCCCAAGCAATCTGCGTTCAAAACGCTTTTGATCCCGTTCATCCATTTCTTCCTCGCCTTAGCGGTGGTACGCATGGCCCCTGATGATCGACAGGGCGCGATACAACTGCTCCAGGAACATCACACGAAAAAAATCATGCGGAAAAGTCATCGGGGAAAAAGAGATGCAGTCATCCGCGCGCCGGCTGACCTCACCGGCCAATCCGGCCCTTCCACCCATGATAAAGACCAGCTTACCGCTGACGCGGCTCATGCAGTTTTTCAGGAGTTCCGCGAAACCCTCTGAATCCAGGGTCCGGCCGGCAGCATCCAGGCAAATCACGTGATCCTGGCGAGCCAGGTTTTGCAACATCTGTTCCCCTTCTCTTTTCCGCAGCAATTGGTCATCCGCGGATTTCTGTTCCCGTAAATTTTTGAGTGAGAATTTTACATAAAATTCAATCCGTTGTAAATACTTTTCTTCCATTGCGGCCAATTCCTTGAATTTCTGCCGCCCCGGTACGAGGAATTCAATTTGATTCATACTTCTTCAAGCGGTTATACAATGATTTACGTGAGATCCCCAGAATCCGCGCCACGGTTGTCCGCCGGCCATAGCGGCGCATCAGGTGGAGAATGTAGGCTTTTTCCATTTCTTCCAGCGTCCATTCCCGGGCGCGGGCCATCTCCAGCAGCGTCGCGCCGTCACGAACCAGATGCTCAACCCGCTCATCCGTGAGCACGCCGCCGAAAATCCGCGCGGATTCAACCAGGTTTTCCAATTCGCGGATATTGCCGGGCCAGGGGTAATCCAGCAGGCGCCGATGTCCCGCCGCGCTTAATTGCACGTCCACACCGAAACGCCATGCGAAGTGGGCAAGCAGGGAACGGATGTCTTCCGGGCGCTCGCGCAAAGGCAGAATGGATACGCTCAGAGTGGATATGCGATAGAACAGGTCGGCGCGGAACTCGCCCCGGTGCACCTGCGCCTCGATATCGGCATCCGCGCTGAAAAGAAAACGCGCGCTGACATTGAGCTCGCGGACATCACCAAGGGGATAATAGCGTCTCCGTTCAATGATGCGCAACAGCTTGGCCTGAATTCCCGGCCCCAACAGGTCGATGCGGTTCAAGAACAGCGTGCCGTTTCCCGCGACGCTCCATTTTCCGTCAAAATCGCGCTCCGCGCCGGTGAATGCCCCGCGACGGTAACCGAACCACTCACTTTCCAAAAGGGTTTCCGGCACATCCCCGCAATGCAGGTTCAAAAAGGGTTCTCTGCCGCTGGCCGCATGAAGGTACTCCGCCCACACATCCTTGCCGCTCCCGGTCTCCCCGATCAGCAGTACGGGGGTATTCAGGGCGGCGATGCGATCCAGCCGGTCCTTCAACTGCAGAGAGCCGGGATCGGCCAGCAGATCAATTCGGGCTGAAATGGTATTGTTTGGCATCCATCCAGAGTTTTTCCAGCGCAAACTTGCGCCGGTTTTCGCGGGTAAACACATGCACCACGAAATCAAAATAATCCAGCAGGATCCACTCGGCCGCGGCTTCACCTTCCACGTTGGTGGTTTTCAGGCGATGAACGCGGCGCAACCGGCGCTTGACCTCATCGGCAACGGCCAGGTTCTGACGCGTACTGTTACCGTGAGCAATCACCATGTAATCGGTGACATCACTGATGTCCTTGATCTTGAGAACAACGACATCCTGAGCCTGCTTGTCCAGCATGGCGCGGACCACTTCCTTGACTTCAGCCGGGATGCGCCGACGCTTCAGGTCTTCCAGAACAGCTTGATAGGCTTCACTCTCCATATAGGCCTTTTTCCTCCATTATGCTTTCAACATGCGGGTCCAGCATATCAGGCGCTTCCCCGCCGCCGCTTCGCCGTCGGCGAATCCGCGTCGAAGAAAACGGCAAGGTTTCCGAATCGTAAGCCAGGATATTGACTCCCGGCGGCTGATCAAACCGCAAGGGATAAAGTCGTATGGGAACCTTTTCCGGACGCAGCAGGCAACGCAGTTCATCCAGGTGCGCGGGCTCGCGCAATACAACGATAAATACCAGGGCCTGCAACAGGCGCCGCCACTCTTTCCAGGTGGGAATCTGCAAAAACCCCTCACTGCCGGAAATGAAAAAGAAACGGTTCCGGGGAAACCGGCGTTTCAGGCTTTCTACCGTATCAATGGAATAGGAGCGCCCATGACGATGCATTTCCATGTCGCACGCTTCAAGCCGCGGATAGGGAGCCAGGGCAACCTGCAGCATCTCCAGCCGGTCACGCACCGGCGCCAGTTCTTCCAGGCTCTTGTGCGGCGGGCGCGCGCTGAGAACATACAGGATCCGGTCCAGGTGAAAAGTGTTTCCAACCCGGATGCCCAACTCCACATGCCCCCGATGAACGGGATTGAAAGTCCCCCCCAACAAACCGATATCAAGACTCATGGTATAACGCAAACAACCTGGCTTTCAATTCCTCCAGGTTCCACTCGCGCAAAGCGGATATCTCCATATAGGGTAAACCCTGGCGCTCACAATAATCCCGCAGATGGTCAGCGCCGGCACGTCCGGTTTGCGGCTCGAGCAGATCAGCCTTGTTCCCGACCACGATGGCCCGTTTTTTCAGCAAACGGGGGTCGTGCGCTTCCAGTTCTCCCTGCAGCATGCGCAGCGTTTCGACCGGCTCGACCATGTTCGAGGGGGACACATCGATAAGGTACAGCAAAACCCGGTTTCGTTCAATATGGCGCAGGAAGCTGAGCCCCATGCCTTCGCCGCGGTGGGCCCCGGAAATGATTCCCGGAATATCGGCCACGACCAGGCTGTCATATCCGTGATAGACAACGCCCAGGTTCGGCGTCAGCGTCGTGAAGGGATAATCGGCAATCCGTGGGCGCGCGCTGCTGATGCGGGAAATCAACGTGGATTTACCCGCGTTGGGAAGGCCGACCAGGCCGGCAAAAGCGATCAATTTCAACTCAAGCACCACGGTGACCGATTCGCCCGGCATGCCTTTGTCCGCGCGCCGCGGAGCCTGGTTGACCGAGGACTTGAACCGATAATTGCCACGCCCTCCCCGTCCACCCCGCGCCAGCTCAAACTCCATCCCCGGAGCGGAGAAATCCACGATCAGGCGCTCCTCGGGATGGGTCTTGACAACGGTTCCCGGTGGAACGGCAATGCGCTCATCCGCTCCGCTCCGCCCCGTTCGGCGGCTGCCGCTGCCGGGAGCGCCGTTGCCCGCGCGAATCGAATGCCTGCGGGCGAAATCCACCAGCGACCTGACTTCCGGATCACTGACCAACACAATGCTTCCCCCCCTGCCGCCGTCCCCGCCGTCCGGTCCTCCCCGGGGAACGTACTTTTCGCGCCGGAAACTGACACAGCCGTTTCCGCCATTGCCGGCATGGAAAGTGATTATCGCGCGATCGACGAACATGTTGAAAAGAAAACGGTAAAGAAATCCAGACCGGAATCAGGCTGGATGATCAATCCCGGGTCACTCAGGGACTCTCGGGAGGATGGATTAATTGGGGACCACCTCGACAAATTTGCGTTTGTTACGGGTCACGAATCGCACCGTGCCCGTCACCAGGGCGAACAGGGTGTCATCACGGCCCACACCCACGTTCTCGCCAGGCTTGATCCGGGTTCCCCGCTGGCGCACGATAATCGATCCCGCGGGAATGTTTTCCCCGCCGAAACACTTGACTCCGAGACGTTTGGATTCGCTGTCGCGTCCGTTCCTGGCACTGCCGCCGGATTTTTTATGCGCCATCAGTTATTCTCCTTACCTGAATCTTTTTTACCCGCCGGTTTGGCAGTGGCGGTCTTCTTCGCTGTCGCCGTCTTTTTGGCCGGTTTTTCGGCTGAAGTTCCTGCGGAGGCGGAAGCCTTGGCGGCAGCGGGTTTATCCGCCGAAGCCTTGGCTGCGGCGGGCTTCTTTGCCGCTACCGCTTTTTTGGGCGCCGTCTTGGCGGCGGAGGAGGTTTTGCCGGCAGCGGGTTTACCCGCAGCTTTCTTGGCGGATGCGGTTTTTTTTGCCGCGGGTGATTTCTTTGTCACAGTTTTCGTTTCCGTCGGCTCCGGCTTTGAAACTTCCGCGGGGGCGGGTTGATCCACCGGTTTCTGCGCTGAAGTTTTCGCAGCGGCGAAAGCCTTGGCGCCGGCGGCGTTGATCTCGATTTTTTCGATTTCAATGCGGTGCAATTGCTGGCGATGACCCTTGGTGCGCTTGTAGCCTTTCTTTGACTTTTTCTTGAACACAATCACCTTGGGAGACTTGAACTCATCCACAACCCGGGCATGAATCAGGCCGTTCTCCACAAAAGGCTGTCCCAGGTGCAGCGTATCATCCTGGATCAGCAACACGCTGTCGAAAACAACACGATTATCTTTGTCAATTCTGGCCGCGTCGATCCGCTCCACTTCCAGGACTTCACCCTCGGCCACTCTATACTGCTTTCCGCCGGTTTCAAGAATCGCAAACATGGGTTCTGACTCCTATTCAAAAATACACCCCCTTATATCACAAAGAGGCCTTTCAAGTCAAATGGGACCGCGACTTGAAAAAGCGGCGAAACCCTGACCGGCTTTCACTCTACCTGACCGACATGGTATAATTGTCGACCGATCATGCCGTTAGCAGAAATCGTACTCATCGCCCTCGGTCTGTCCATGGACGCATTCGCCGTTTCCGTGGTCTCCGGACTCTCGCTGGAACGCAATTGTTTCCCCCACGCATTGCAGAAAGGCTTTGTGTTCGGGATTTTCCAGGCGGGGATGTTTATCCTGGGATGGTGGGGAGGAATCGGGTTCCGCCACATCCTGGCGCCTCTCGATCATTGGATCGCTTTCGGACTCCTGCTGTTCATCGGCCTGCACATGATCCTGTCCGCCTTGAAACCCGGAGATTGCCGCAAAATCAACGACGGTTTCGGCCGCCTGATCATGCTGGGTGTGGCCACCAGTATCGATGCCCTGGCCGTCGGCCTGGCATTCGCCCTACTGGGAGTCCGGATTCTTCTGCCCATCCTGATTATCGGACTGGTAACATTCATGATGTCTTTCGGCGGAGTTTACCTGGGGCAACGGGTGGGCCGGCTCTTCGCCCGGAGAATCGAAGCCCTGGGGGGAGTCATCCTGATCCTGATCGGCGTGCGCATCCTGGTCAAGCACCTGGCTACGGGGACTTGAATATTTAAAGTTGGAGAGTTGG
>DBFQ01000006.1 GCA_002294665.1 Candidatus Aminicenantes bacterium UBA876 | reverse complement strand
CAACTGCGCATAGGTCACGACATTCCCGCGGCGCACGCCGCGCAACGCGCGCCAGACCCGTTGCTGGAAATCCGTACCCCGGGTCCAGAGCACGGGGACATCCACCGGGTCCACCGGGTCCCCGTCCAGATAGCGACGCAATTGAGCGGCCAGCGGGTGATCATTTTGTAAAGCGTGAATGCCGGGGAAACCTTCCGCCTCTCGCGCCAGGATGGCTTTGACATCCGGCCGGCGGCGTACCAGGTGGGAAAACACCACAAGATCGTTTTGCATACCCACCAGCAAACGCCCCATTGGCGCCGCATCGATCTCTATGTGGCTGTACACGTTGAATTATAACGCATTCGGGAACAAAGATAAATGCAGGAAGGGGAGCGGGAAAACCCGTCGAATACCCGTTCGGGCACAAAGAGTGAAAAGTNNTTTACCCACACGAAACGTAATGGATCCGAAAGTACTAAATCGCAAAAAACTTTCCTCAACTTCCGTTCCACCCTCAACTCTCTCAACTTCTCTGTTCCCGGACGGTTCACAAACCGCCATGCGACTGTTACCTGGCACCTTCTTTTCACTAAAAAACCCGTTTGGCAACATCTGCGTATACAACCAATGAAGACCGTTTCAGGGAGAAAGCCATGACCCGGAATTTTCGTAACGTGTTCAATACCGTCAGCGGTGTATTCAGCCGGCCCGGGTCGACCCTGGCCGCGGCCGCGCGAGAGAAGCGTTTTACGACCGCCATGCTGATCCTTTTGCTGGTGGTGGCGGTCTGCACCTGGATTTCCGCCCCCATGCAGATGGAGCGCAGTCGCGTCATTCTGGAAGATTCCCCGCTCAGCCAATACCTGGACGGGGACGGCATCAACCTTTCCATCCGCGGCTGGCAGCGCGCGGCCGTTTCCGCCTGGGCCGCGTTGATGTCCCTGCTGGCGGTGGTGATCGTCGCCTTCCTGCTCTATCTGTTCTACGGAGTCGCGGGGGTGGAGGGGCAATACAGCCATTTTTTCGCGCTCACCATCAATGCCGCCCTGATCGGCACCGTGCTGCCGCGAATCCTGTTAACCCTGGGTATCGCCCTGGGCTGGCCGCTGTTTTCCTGGATCAGCCCCGGAGAGTGGGCCCGGCAGGCCGGATTGTCCGGCGCACTGGTATCGATCCTGGGCCAGATGGACCTGTTCACCCTCTGGTTCGTGATTGTCATCTCGCTGGGGGTGCACGCCTGGTCGGGTATCCGCCTTCGTCGCAGTGTCGGCGTAGCGGTCGGGTACCTGGTGTTCAAATCCGTGGTACTGGGGTTGCTGGGCTATTTCGGTTCGCGCATGCTGACAGGATAAACCGGGCAAGCCCTCTTCCATTGTTGACCGGGAAATGGTTGAGCCGGGTCAGCGTCCCCGTCGGGCCTGTTTTCAACCCTGCGGCGTGATTGCCATTCCCATCGGGTTGATCTATCATGGTTGTTGAGCCGGCGCCGGGTCCGCAAGCCGGCGCAGAAAAAGCAACGACGCAACCATGGAAAAACAGATCGTCTCCGAAGCGTTGAAAGCCAACCTCGCCCAGACCCGGAACATCGAAGTACAGATTCCCGAAGATCACGCCTGGTTTTTATCACTGTCCGAAACCTACTGGGGAATCCATAACCGCACCCGTGAATTCATGACGGAACTGCACCACCCCTACTCGAACCGCAAGGAAGTGATCGCGGCTCTGAACACTCTCGCAACCAGCGATTTCTGGATCTACCGGGAAATCACCGGGCGCGAGCGAGCCATCCGGATCGTGGTGGACATTTTCGACAACCTGTTTCAGGAGGACCTGGCCGACGACCTGTCCAAGCAACTGGTGTACATCTTCCTCTCTTTTTCAACCGCAAACCATGAAATGATATCGGCTCACCGGGGATTATCCCGGGCGATCATCGAAGTCCTGGAAAAAAACTTCGAGAAAAACCGCTTCAGCTTTATCAGCAACCTGGGCGGCTTCGTCAAGAGCCTTGCCGGAGCCGCCGCCGCAGAAGAAACCGGCGAATCCGCGTTCCTGTTCATGCGCCGGCTGATCGCCAGCAACATCGAATTCTGGGAAAAATCGACCGCGATCGAAAAATGGTACGCGAAAAACAGGAATCGCTTTTCACGCGATTATACCGCCGTCATCCGGCCTTTGGGACGGGAGTTCTTTCAAGCCCAGCGCGAAACGCTCAAAAGCGCCCGCAACTGGGACGAGCTCGTCCGCAACGTATCCACCTTCCCTGATATCATTGACGCCTTTCGCAACCGGATTTCGGAATTCGACAAAACCACGGAAAAATTCTGCTACATCATTTACCTGATTCACCTGCCCGGAATGCTTTACCATCGCAACTACCTGCTGATCGACCTGAACAAGGTCATCAAGGGCATCAGCAGCGAACTCAATGAAGATCAGATTGTGCCGTCCATGGAGGAGTTGTTCAGCCTGTTTTCCGACTTCAAACAGACTTACACGGACCTGGTTCTCGATTCCATCCTCAGCTTGGGAAAAGAAATCATCAACACGAAAAAAACCAGGTTGATCCACTATTTCGAAGACCACGTGATCCGCTTCGGATTTGTCACTCCGGGAGTGGCCTATCTCACCGACAACTGGCAATTGAAAGTCAACCCCAATCACGTGAAGAATATCCGCGTCTGGCTCGAACTGATTGAATACAACCCGGAAATGCTGAAAAAACTCCTTTCGGCGTTGATCATCAACCTGCGCCTGGGGGGGATATTCATTTACGACACCGACCTGTTTCAGAAAGATGTCACGCAACTGCTTAATTCCAACATATCGCCGATATACAAGCAGATCAAACAACTTACCCGCATCTTTCCCGTTTACTTCAACGAGATCGGCGCGGAAGGGACATTGCGTGAAGTCACCACCAGCGCGGACGAAATCTCACAGCGGAACGACAAGCTGATCCATTTTCTGCGCAAGCAGGTTCACACCGAGGGAAACAATTCGCATATCCGGATCACCCTGGAAATCATCCGTTTCTGGTATGACCTCGACAGGAAAAGACTGGTGAACATCGTTCCGCGGAATGTACTGGACACGGTCGACGTGAACGGTCCCTGGGTCAGGGGGGTGCACCAGGTCCTCAGGAGGGCCTGCAGGATCAACCGCTGCTCACTTGATGAACTGCTGGAAATGGACAAGAACGGCCTGTCCGAACGCCTGTCAAAAACCAATCACGCCGATCACAACGATATCAGGCGGGTCGGCCTGTTGATCGAATTGTTCCAGTTGCTGAAAGAAAAATACTCCTTTGAAACCAAGGATATCGCGGGCATACTGGAACGCTATCCCTTCATTGAGAAAGAAAAGATCAGGCGGCTCCAGGCATGCATGAAGAACAAACGGCATGTGGAGGCCTTGAAACTGACCCTTTCCCTGATGGTCAAGCTGAATCAGATCATCTTCGACCCGGCCGTCAGCGAGGGCTGGGAAAGCATCTATTACAAAAGACATATCGCTTTCGGCATCCCTTCCATGTACGGACAGTACCGGGAAACCAAGTTCGAAGCGTTGGGCCTGACGTTCCGCCTGGAAAGAGTCGCCTCCATCCTGGTCACCCGCATCATCAAGGAAATGAACGCCGAATATTGTACCGCCAAGACCCTGAAAGAGATTTTCTCCGTGATCGAACTCCTGCGCGAAGGCCTGAGCCTGGACGGCATCTACAGCCAGGGATTCGACAGCAACCTGAAGATGTATCAATACAGCCTGACCTCCGGAAGTTTCACCATCACGCAATACATCAATATTTTTCAGTTCATGGAAGCCAGCGTAAAGGAAATCATCGCCAAATACTTCATTCACCCATACGAGAAATTGTTACGCTTGATTATTCCGCAGCATATCGGTACGGAAGAGAAAAAAAACCCCCACGCGATCCACAAGATCATCGCCATGCAATCCGAGACTTTCTACCGCGAACTGCTTTCTTCGGCCTTCCTGATCCAGTTCCTGGACAATTTCATCGGCAGGACCCTGAACAGCCTGCGCAAAATGAGCAGCGACCTGTCTGAAAGAGAAATCCAGAACATCATGACTTACGAACCGGACCAGGCGATCAGTCCGATTTACCAGGCGACACCCGGAATGGACAACCAGGTGTTTCTGGGATCAAAAGCCTACTTTCAGAAAAAGTTGTACCTGAACCACTATCCCGTCCCCCCGGGCTTTGTGATTACCACGGAGATCTTCCGCCGCGTGAATTCCATCAGCAAGCTGCCGCCGTTGAACAACGATATCGACAACCTGATCAAAGGCCACATCAAAAAGCTTGAACTGCTCACAAAAAAAAGATTCGCCAACCCACGGAATCCCTTGTTGCTCAGCGTGCGTTCCGGATCGACGATATCCATGCCCGGCGCCATGAGCACATTCCTGAATGTCGGTCTGAATGACGAAATCACCGCACTGATCAGCAAAAAGCCCAATTTCGGCTGGACCTCGTGGGATTGCTACCGCCGCCTGCTGCAGACATGGGGCCAATCCCACGGCATGGATCGAAACGACTTCGACCAGATCATGCTCGATTACAAGCGCAAACACGGCATCGCCCAGAAAGTCGATTTCCCTCCAGCCGTCATGAAAGAGATCGCGCACGCCTACAAACAAATCCTCAACGACCACAACATCTTTCTGGAGCCCGACCCGTTCCTGCAATTAAAGCAGGCCGTATTGTCGGTGTTCCACTCCTGGAATACGCCGCGGGCAAAATTCTACCGCGAACACCTGCAGATCGCGGATGAATGGGGCACGGCGGTGAGCGTGCAACAGATGGTTTTCGGAAACCTGCATGATGAGTCGGGCACCGGCGTGCTGTTTACCCGGGATGTCCACGACAACTCGCACGGCATCAACCTGACGGGTGATTTCTCTTTCCTGAGCCAGGGGGAAGACATTGTGTCCGGACTGGTGAAAACGTTGCCGATCAGCGAGAAGCAACGCAGTCAGCACTATCAGAAAAGCCCATTTTCGCTTGAGACCGCCTTCCCCAGAATCTACTCGCGATTGAAAGAGATCGCGCTTGAGCTGCTTGAAATTCACGGATTCGGGCACCAGGAGATCGAGTTCACTTTTGAGACCGCCGCTCCGGAAGACCTGTATATCCTGCAGACCCGGGACATGTCGGTAATGCAACAAAGCCGCATGCGCATCTTCAATACCCCCAAAAACAAAATGAAGCCGGTCGGCTGCGGAATCGGGATCGGCAACGATGTGTTGAACGGAGTCATGGTTTTCGATCATCAGGACCTGGAAATCCTGAAACGGAAACACAAGAAAACCAAAGCCATCCTGGTCCGGCCGGACACGGTTCCGGATGACATTGAGATCATCTTCGAGTGCGAGGGACTGTTGACCGCCAGGGGCGGGGCCACATCTCATGCCGCCGTTACCGCGGCTACACTCGGCAAGATTTGTGTGGTAAACTGTGAAGACATGGTTGTCAATGAACAGCAGAAAACTTGCACAATCAACGACAACACATTCGCGGCTTTCGATCCGATTGCCATCGACGGCAACAACGGGATCGTGTACAAAGGCAATTATCCCATAAAAGTCAAAGAACTATAAAAACGGAAGGTGGACCTCAGCATGAAAACCAGAGCCGGTGGAAAAGAGTTGTTGGGTATCAATGGTCTGGGCCGGATCGGTAAATTGACCCTCTGGCATCACATCATGTCCGGAAAATTCGGCGGCGCAGTGGTGAACATCGGCCGAGATGTGGGCAAGAACCTGGACGACCTTTTGCATTCACTGACCGCCGATTCCACTTACGGATCCCTGGACCGTTTTCTGTATGGTTACAGCGGCAGGAAATGCGACATCCGCGTTGCCGATTCCGCAAAAATCATTTTTGAGATCGACGGGTTCCCCGTAAAGATCCTCAACACCGAGCGGAATCCCAGGAACATCAACTGGAAAAGTGAGGGCGTCCGCATCGTGGTCGACTGCACCGGCAGGTTCCGCGATCCGTTCCTGCCGGAAGACGACCCCAAGGGCAGCGTGACGGGGCACCTGAGCGCGGGCGCCCACAAGGTGATCGTCAGCGCCCCCTTCTCGATCAAGAACAAGGCCCTGGCCGATTCCGGGGATTTCCCGACACTGATCTACGGAATCAACCATCTGACATACAATCCCCTGAAACACCACGTGATCTCCGCCGCATCCTGCACCACAACCGGGCTGGCCCACATGATCAACCCGTTGCTGGAAGACCCCGAGACCAACAAGATCCTGACCGCCTCGATGTCCACGGTCCACGCGGCCACAAACACGCAGAGCGTTCTGGATGCCGTCCCGGGAGCCGGGGCGTCCGACCTGAGAAAAAACCGCTCGGTCATCAACAACATCATTCTATCCTCCACCGGCGCCGCCCAGACGCTGGAAAAGGTACTGCCCGAGATTATCAATTTCGGCTTCATGGCCGATTCCATCCGCATCCCCACCACCTCCGTGTCGCTGATCGCGCTCAACATCACCTTCCATTCACGCCTGCACGAAAACCGGGCGCCCATCATCAACGCCGACTACATCAAAAACATCTACCGGACAGCGGAAAACGGTTCTCAGAAGGGATTGCTCTTCTTTTCAAAGCGGCAGAACGTGTCGCTGGATATGCTGGGCTTTCCCGCCGCCGTCGTGATTGAAGGCAATGAGATTCATACGCGGACGGGATTCTTGAAAGTACCGGCCGAAATCCTGTCCCAGGCGGGCATACAGGATATGCGGGACATCCATATCCCGGTGACCCACGCCAAGATCATGGGCTGGTATGACAATGAATACGGCAGTTACGTGAACTGCCTGGGGAAGCTGACCGAACACATCGCTTCACAACTGGGATAGCCCGCAGACAGGCCGGCTAGTTGTAACGCTTGAGTTCGCGGTCCACTTCGCGGCGGATGTCCCGCTCCTTGATCTTTTCTTTCTTGTCATAACTGCGGCGACCCTTTACCAGACCCACTTCGAGTTTTACCCGGCCCCGGGCGTTGAAGTACATACGCAGGGGGACGATCGTCACCCCCTTGACCGTGACGCGTTGATCGAACTTGCGCAACTCCCGGGCATGCAATAACAGTTTGCGTGGCCGTTCGGGTTCATGGTTGTTGATCGAAGCCGCTGAATAGGGACCGATGTGGCAATTGACCAGGAAGGCTTCACCGGCGCGGATCTCAACATGGGAATCCTTGAGATTCACCCTGCCTTCACGGATCGCCTTGACCTCAGTGCCGACCAGGACGATTCCGGCTTCATGCTTGGAAAGGATCTCATAATCATGGAAGGCTTTGCGGTTTATCGTGATAACACGGCTGTTTTTATCTTCCTTGCTCATTTTGTCTCTGGGAAATAGCGGACGGCATCACTCCGGAAAACCCCGGCGGAAAGCCCCTCGCCGGACCTCCATTATACGGGATTCGCGCCGGAAAAGATAGCATCAGCGGCCACATCACGCCGGAATCGGTCTCAGCGGCGCGATGTCAGCAGCCCGGTCCCGGCAATACCCTGAGGCGGATCTCTTCGATCCTGCGCCGTCCCATGCGCAAAGCCTGGAGCTGTACCGGCCCCAGGCGGATCAGGGTTCCCGGCCGGGGCATGCGGCCGCAGTGAAAGGTAAACAATCCGTTTATGGTGGTATAGTCCTTGCGCACGGGCAACTGCAACCCCAGGTATTCGTTCAACTCCTCCACCGGCATGTTGCCGGGAACACGGTACACTCCGTCCGCGACGCGACGGACATGGTGACGGGGCATATCCATATCACCGAAAATCTCCGTAAAGATATCGTTCAACGTCAGGATGCCGATGGTAATACCGTATTCATCGAGAATCACCGCCATCTGTTCGCGGCGTTCGCGGAAGCGGTCAATCACGTAATTCAGGGAAGAATACTCGGAAATAAAAAGCGGCTCCCGGGCCAGGTTCTTAAGCGGCATCTCGGTCAGCCGCCCGTTCATCACGGCAGCCAGAACATCCCGGGCATGGACAATCCCGGTGATCTGGTCCAGGTTGCCCCGGTACAGCGGAACCTTGGATACGCGTTCTTCGATGATCATGCGTTTCAGCGCCTCGAAATCGGCGTTTTCATCCAACGCGCGGACGCTGACCCTCGGCGTCATGATGCTCTTGATGTCTTTGCGGGCGATATCGATGATCTCGTTGATCATGCGCAGATTGTCCGGGCTCTGGTGGAAAAGCTGGGTCTGGGTTTCCAGGAAATGCTTGACCTCTCCCGGAGTAAACCCGCGCACCTGTACCGGCTTGCGGAAAACCATGCGCTGGAACCAGGCGATGACGCGGACCAGGGGGAAAAACAGGTATTTAAAGAAGCGCAGCGGGTAAGCGTAGGTATAGGACAAGCGTTCGCTGTAACGAAAGGCGTACGACTTGGGCAGCACTTCCGCAAAAATCAGTACCACCGCGGTGGTGAATGCGGTTGACAGCAGCACCGTCAAGTGCTCATCCGCAACAATGTAGCGGGAAAACACCAGGGTGGCGATCGAGGCGGAAGCGATGTTGACCAGGTTGTTGCCGATCAGGATGGTGGACAGAAACTCATCGGGATTCTTGAGGGTACTCTCCAGCAGGCGGGCCCGGTGGCTGCCGCGGCGGGCCCTTAACCCCAGGCGGATGCGGTTGAGGGACAGCAGGGCGGTTTCCGCGGAAGAGAAAAAGCCGGAAAACAACACCAGCAATATAAACAACAACAGATACAACAGGGGCATGGTCTAAACAGCTTCCGCCGGCAGCGCCGTCATTCGGCGGCATCCTCGTGGTAAATCTGGTAAATGATTTTGTATAGAGAGGCCCCGATGCAGTCATTCACCAATTGAACGTCCTCGGCTCCCCTGGGAAGCTTGAGGATCCGGGGCGCGAAATTGACGATCCCCTTGAATCCCAGTTCGATCAAATGATCGAGGGTTGCCTGGGCCGCATCCTCGGGCACGGCGAGCACGGCGATGCGGATCTCGGGATGCTTTTTCAGATAGCCTTTCAACTCATCCATGTGCAGGATCGGCAGGCTCTTGCCCTTGGCCTGCAACTCCCGCCCAACCAGGTTGGGATCGATATCGAACAGGGCTTTGACATTGATGTTGCGAACCTTGAAGATCTTGTACTGGGCCAGGGCGCAACCCAGGCGGCCGGCTCCGATCACCACCACGTCCGCACCGCGATCAATCGAAAGCACGCGCCGCAGTTCGGTGAACAATTTCTTGACCTGGTAGCCTTTCTTCTGCTTGCCGATCGAGATTCCCAGGTAAAAGAAGTCCTGGCGTACCTGATTGCAGGAAACCCCGGTGATCTCTTCCAGCTTCTTGGAAGACACGTAGGAATCTTCCGGAAGGTCCAGTTTCAACAACGCTTCATAATAGAAAGAAATGCGACGGATAACCCGTAAACTGACTTTGCGTTTCATGATGGCCTCATATATCGTTAACAGTTTGAAATATAACGTAAAGAACGCGTTTTGTCCAGCATTAACGTTAAAAACATCCACAAAGTTGAAAAAGGTAGCAGGAGACAGGAAGACAGGTGACAGTAAAAACATTGGTAGGGGCCGGTTTCAAACCCGCCCGTACGCCTGTTACCTCATTTTCCTTGGCCATTAGCCTCTTGTCGCCTTGTTTCAAATCCGAAGCACAAAATCCGAAATTCCAAACAAATTCAAATGACCGAAAT
>DBFQ01000083.1 GCA_002294665.1 Candidatus Aminicenantes bacterium UBA876 | reverse complement strand
CCCCCGCAGCGCCACCACGAGCTGCGGACGACAGACCCCCACCTGCAGGCCGGGCCGGCGGCGCACCTGAACCACGGCGGCCCCCTGCGTGCGGTCGCCGCTGTAGGGGAACTCCCAGACACCGTTTACCTGGAATACGTTGCGGCCGTTGAAATCACGAAAATCCAGGGATTCAACCGCGTAGTCCGCCGGGGTCAGGGGAATAAGCGTTCCCGTGGCGAATTCGCTCTGGGTAATCGCAAACGGCCGGTCGCTGAAATCGTTGGCCGTTTCTTCCTGAAGCCGGACTTTGATGGTGTATCCCGTACCCACGGGAACATCCTCTCCTGAATCCAGCCGGCCAACCGTCCAGCTGAACGAATGCTGGCCGGCGGGCAACCCGCTGGCGACAACCCCCAGGTTGGAGTCGCCCCGCCAGACGGTCACCTGGTACGTACCGGACGTAATGCCGGTCGTATTCCAGGTGATGTCGTAGCGATGGCCCATCACCAAATTCTCTCCGCCATTGGGGCTGGTCACGGTAATGCTTTGAGCAGTCAACCCGACTGAGAACAGAACCACCATAACGATGAGTGCGATTTTGAGTTTGTGCATTGATCTTCCTCCTCAAATGGACTTTCAGTTGTAGAATGCAAATACCAGCCGGAATATCTCACTACCGGCTCATTTTCTTTGAAATCCGCGGCATGCGGGAAACAATGGCATGGTTTCGCCGGCAAGTTTTCCAGTTTTATTGTGATATTTTTCCCCCAATTCCTATATTCATGCGGGAGGCAATCAAATGAAATCAAATCTGGCTATATTCGCGGTATTGGTTGCGTTTCTGGTAATGCCCGTGTATGCGGACGCCGTGGAGAAAGAGGTTGAATTGCCATTGGGAACAAAACGCATCGACTCTTCCCCGGACCAGCTGGTTTTCCTCTTGCCCGATGGCAAGCGCCTGGAATTGACCGGTGGAAACAGCGCAGCCGGGTTTTTTCAACAATGCGTGGTAAAGGGTCCCCAGGGCGGTACGCTTTTGCAGGGAGGACGGGCTCATTTTGTACAGCCTTCAATTGAGAAACTGGTGGTGCTGGACCCTTCCGTGCGGCTGGTGGCGATTGACGATGATGTCACCTGGGTTCGCCAGGGAGCTCCGGTCCCCGAAGGCAGTTACCTGCGCATCGGCGATGAAGTGGTCTGGCTGCCCGCCAAGTTGCACTTCACCCTGCTTCCCGGAAAAAGCGAACTGCCGCCACCCCCGGGTCGCCCCAAAGTCCAGCCCCGCTAGGAAAGTTCTTCCGGGGAAGCTTGGGACACCGATGAATGGACCCTCAAGCACGTGTGACGGAGAGGGCGGGAGCCCAAGTGATGAGGCGCACCCTCCGGCTCGGTGATGAAAACGCAAAGACGGGTTCTGAACAAGGAATATAGAAAAAGGAATATGGAGCGATAATCACCAAAGTGCTACGGGCGAAAAATTCTTCGCTGCAACCACTTCGTTATTCAAAATTCAGAATTGTTCATTTAAAATTTCGCCCAGTCCCCCGTCTTTCCCCTACCCCGTTTCCATATCTCTGCGACTGCCTGCGGCAGAAATCCGTGACAGACACCCTTGACAGACGAGCACAAGCGGAGTATACTTTTAATCGGTACCGCGGGGTGGAGCAGTCTGGTAGCTCATTGGGCTCATAACCCAAAGGTCGTTGGTTCAAATCCAACCCCCGCTACCATCCCCCCTTTGAGACAGCATCCAACCATTCTTAACAAAAAATTTCTGCCGTAGCCGTCGAGCGCTTGCCGCGTTATGGTTGAAAAGAATGACCGGGCACAACTCCGTCAATGCGGGCTTATCCGCCATTGCAGCAGGTCTTTGAATGAAATGCAGGCCAGGTTGGTTACAGGTATCCCAGGGACTTCAGGATCTCCTGCTGGCGCTTGGAATAACTCCCCGGCTTCTGCTTGCCTTCGGCGATCGTCCGCGCCAACTCCTTCAATGCGTTGACCAGCTCGGCTTTCAGTTTTGGTGCAGCTTCGGGATCAGCAAACAGGTTGCGTCCTCCGAAGGCATCATTTTCCAGGTTCAGAAACTCCAGGCGCTCTCCGTCCGGCAGGCCCGGCGTAAAAATCAACTGGTAAGGAAAATCGACCAGGGAAAACGTATCACGAAAAGCTTCCGGTGCATAAGAAGCCAGCAGCAGCCTTCGCTGCGGCAGTTTTTCCCGCAGCAACGAAATACCCAGCATGTGTGGAGCCTTTTTTTCACCGGCAAGTTCCAGGATGGTGGGTGCGACATCCAGGTTTGATACGCTTTCCCTGCGCGGCGCGGCGCGGCGGACTCCCTTGCCCGCGATAAAAAGAGGCACATGCGAATACACACGGTTCAGGTAATGAATGTGGCCCACGTGCGCGTTCTTGATCTCGCCGAGGCCTTCGCCGTGATCCCCCATGACCAGGAAAACCGAGTCCTGGTAAAGGCCTTCGCTTTTCAGGAAATCGATGAACCGGCCGAATTCCCGGTCCAGGTACACCATCTCCTCCCGGTACAGGGCCTTGGCGGATCGCGGGGCCAGATGCAGTTTGAGCAGAAATGAAAGCCGGACCTTACGGGTTTCGCGTTCCCGGTTTAGAAATTCGACACGGGAATCCGCGCGCCGGGTAAAGTAGGCCACATTATCTCTGCGCTGCTCCACCCGGTTCCAATCCGGAGCCAGTTCGACCGCCACGGTGCCGGTGTCGGGCAGGCCC
>DBFQ01000107.1 GCA_002294665.1 Candidatus Aminicenantes bacterium UBA876 | reverse complement strand
GCCTTCGAAAAAAGTATTGACCCCTTCATCCAGCCAGGCTTCACGGAATTCGTCGCTGGCGATCAAGCCATACCAGTACTGGTGACCGAATTCATGAATGGTCACCATCTCGGTAAAGTGCATTCCCTCCGGCAGAAACGACACATGACCACCGGTAATCAGGGTGGGATACTCCATGCCCATCGCCGCCGCCGCTCCCAGGGGCGGGTCCACGACCGTGAGGCGATCGTATGGATAGGGAAAGAGTTTTTCCGACAGATAACGCATGGCGAAAGAAACGGACTTGAAATACCGTTCCACGGCGTCCTCGTGCCGTGGATCCAGTAGGAGAATCACCTCCACCGGATGTTCACGGCCGGGGATGTTGACCGGGCGGACAAGGCGGCGGAATTCGGGCCAGGCCGTCCAGGCGAAATCATGCACGCGGTCCTGTTCAAAGACATGCGTCACCGTGCCATCTGCATGTGGGGTTGCGGATACGGCATGGCCCGTGGCACCGACCACGAATTTCTCCGGCAGGGTAATCGCGACCCGGTAGCGGCCGAAATCCGCGAAAAATTCGGAATTGGCATGGAATTGGTGGCAATGCCAGGTTCCATCCGCCTGGAACACGCCGATTTTGGGAAACCATTGCCCCAGGAAAAAGAAGTCCCTCCACGAGCCTGTACGCGCAAATATTTCCGGAATCTGCAATTGGAAACGGAAACGCAGGCGAATGGCATCACCCGGTTCCACGGGCGTCGACAATGGCACCTCGATAACCGTGCGGTCGTTGTCGTTCTGATCATCCGGAGCGATGAATTGGATCGCTTTCGTCAGGTCTGCGCCCCCGATCCGGCTCAGCTCCAGAATATCAATGCCGCCATAGCGTCTTGCTTGAGAAGCTTTGCTGCCGCTGAACCGGGTTGATCCCCTTTCGCGCATAAAAGTGGTATCCGGGCCGCGAAACGCATTGTAATACAGATGAAAACGCAGTGCCTTTGCCGCCTGCTGCGTCGTATTGCGCCAGGTGAGCACCTGAGTGGCATCGAGTTTCCGCCCGGCCGACAGCAAGCGGGCATCGATGGCGTATTCCACGATTGCTGCGGCAGTCAGAGACGGGTCCTTATCCGCGGCGACCGTTTCCGCCGTCGCGGCAACAGGCCACCGCATCACGGCCATGACAAGCATGGCAACCATAATCGATCTACGTTTCATGTTTCCGCCGTTTCCAGATGGAGCTTTTGCTCCCATTGCCAGGCCGCGCGAATGATCTCTTCCAGGTTGTCGTGAGCGGGAGACCAGGCCAGCTCACTTCGCGCCCGAGTGGAGTCCGCCACCAGAACCGGTGGATCTCCGGCGCGGCGGCCGGTTTCGCGCACGGGAAAATCCACTCCCGTAACACGCCTGACGGTTTCCACAACATCCTTCACCGAAAAACCATGACCGTAACCGCAGTTCAGCACCAGGTCCCGGGGGCGGTCCAGCAACTCATTGAGCGCCAGAACGTGCAAGGCGGCGATATCCTCGATATCGATATAATCGCGTACCGCGGTTCCATCCGCAGTGGGATAGTCGTTGCCGAAAACCGCCAGTTCCGGACGCAGGCCCAGAGCGGTGCGCAATGCCAGGGTGATCAGGTGCGTGGCCCGGGGATAGCGTTGGCCGATGCGACCTTTGCGATCAGCTCCGGCCACATTGAAATACCGCAGGGCCGCGTAGTGAAAGTCCGGAAATGCCGATGCCATGTCCCGTAAGATCGTTTCCACCATTAACTTGGAACGCCCGTAAGGGTTGATCGGGATAAGCGGGGCCTGCTCGGATATCGGCAATCGCTGCGGACTCCCGTACACCGCCGCCGTGGAAGAAAACACCAGCGCGCGCACGCCGTTCTTGATGCAGGTCTCCAGCAATTGCAGCGTGCGACACACGTTGTTGTCATAGTATTTCTGGGGGTTGCGCACCGATTCTTCCACCTGGATCAGGGCGGCGAAATGCAGCACAGCCCGGATATCCCCTTCTTTCAAGAGTGCGGCCACCTGTTCATGGTCGGCGATATCCGCCTGAACCAGGGGAAATCCAGCCACATGGTCGGCGTTACCGGTAGTCAGGTTGTCCAGGACCACGGGTTGATACCCCGCCGTGGCCAGGGCCAGGCATACGTGGCTGCCGATGTATCCCGCGCCGCCGGCAACCAGTACGCGGCCACGATCATGGGACATCTTTATCACCTCTCATTGTTTTCCTGCTCCCGGGCGGTCGAACGGATCTGCCCTCACAGGGAGTTGTCCACCACCCGGTTTTTCAACCGCGAAATGCAACCGGTGATGTTGATATGTTTCGGACACGCCTCCATGCAGTTGAAAATCGTATGACAACGCCACAAACCGTTGCGATCGTTGATGATATCCAGGCGTTCGTCCGTGCCGTCATCACGGCTGTCAAAAATGAAGCGGTACGCCTTCAACAGGGCCGCGGGACCGAGGTAATTCTCATTGGCCCAGAGGCTGGGACAGGACGAGGTACAGGCGCCGCAGAGAATGCAATAGGCGGATTCGCGGATTTGCGAAAACTCCTCGGGACTCTGCAGGAACTCCTTGTCCGGCACCGGTTTGTTGACAATCATGTAGGGTTTCACCCGCTGCAGCTTGTCGAAAAATCCTTCCATGTCCACAACCAGGTCCTTGATGATCGGAAAACCCGGCAACGGCTCGATCTTCAAGGTCTTTCCCCGGAACTGGTGCATCGGGGTTTCACAGGCCAGTACGTTGCGTCCATTAACCTTCATGGCGCACGAACCGCAGATGGCGCTGCGGCAGGAGCGTCGATAAGCCAGGGTGCCGTCGTGATGCCAGTGGATCTCGTTCAGTACATCCAGAATGGTGGAGTCCCCGGGTACATCCAGGTGGTATGTCCGCCAATGGGGTTTTCTATCCTTTTCCGGCTGGTAGCGCAGTATTTTGACTGTAATCGATTCGTTCATGATGGCCTCCTAGTATTTCCGTTCCTGGGGCGGGAAGCGGTCCATGTAAATAACCACCTTCTTGTCATGACTCAAACGCACACCTGAATCTGTCTTCCAGGCAAGGGTATGCGCCAGCCAGTTCTGATCGTCCCGCTTGGGATAATCGGTGCGAAAATGCGCGCCGCGGGATTCGGTGCGCGTCAACGCTCCTTCAACAATGACTTCGGAAAAATTCAGCAGGTGCCCCACCTCCATGGCTTCCATCAGGTCCAGGTTGAACGGCAGGCCCGGGTCATCGACGCGGACATTCTGATAGCGTTCCTGAAGTTCACGGACCACCTCACGCAGCCTGGAAAGCCCTTCCGCGTTGCGGAACACGCCGGCGTAACGGGTCATGTTTTCCTGAAGTTCTTCGCGGAGCCGCGCGTGTCTTTCCTTGCCGTTGCCGCCGGAAATCAGGCGATCGATGCAGGCGCGCGGTCGATCCAGGGGAGATGGCGGCAGGGGAGAAAACGTGCTGCGACGAATGAAATCCGCCATGCTCCGACCCGCAAGGCGTCCGAAAGTGGCGGCATCCTGCAGGGAGTTGGTGCCCAGGCGGTTGGCACCGTGAAGCGAGAGGCAGGATGCCTCGCCGGCCGCGTACAGGCCGGTGACCGTATCTCCGGCGGCATTGTAAATCACCTCGGTGTGGATATTGGCCGGAACACCGCCCATGGAGTAATGTGCCGTGGGCTGGATGGGAACCGGGGCCTCGACCGCGTCCACCTTAAGGTAATTGAGGGCGAGTTCCCAGACCTGGGGCAGGCGATCCATGATCTTTTCCCGGCCCAGATGGCGCAGGTCAAGGTAAACGTAATCCTTGCCGTCGATACCACGGCCCTCGTTGATCTCGGTCTGTTCGGCCCGCGAAACCAGGTCGCGCGGGGCCAGCTCCATTTTCTCCCGGGCGTAATTCGCCATGAACCGCTCACCCTTCCCGTTCAGGATGTAAGCGCCTTCTCCCCGGGCCGCTTCAGACAACAGGATGCCGTGCTTGAACAGGCCGGTGGGATGAAATTGAACGAATTCCATGTCCTCCAGCGGCAAACCGGCTTCCAGAATCAGCGAAAGGCTGTCCCCGGTGTTGGCGTGGGCGTTCGACGTGATTTTAAATGCCCGGCCGTACCCGCCGGTAGCCAGCAGCACGGCCTTGGCCTGAAATACATGCAGGCCCCCGTGACGGATATCCCAGGCCACGACTCCGCGGCACACATGATCCTCGATCAGCAGCGAGACCACCTGGAATTCGTTGTAAAAATGGACGCGGTGACGCACGCATTGTTCGTACAAGGTATGCAACAACACATGACCGGTGATGTCCGCGGAAAAACACGCCCGCGGGGAACTGTGGCCGCCGAAGGGCCGCTGGTTGATGCGTCCGTCCTCGGTTCGCGAGAAAGGAACACCCATATGCTCAAAATCGTACACGGTTTTACGCGCTTCCTGTACGAACAGCTCGATCACATTCTGGTCTCCCAGGTAATCGCTGCCTTTGACCGTGTCAAACATGTGCAGTTCCAGGGAATCCTCGGCCACGTTGGCCAGGGCGGCGGCGATACCACCCTGGGCCGCTCCGGAATGTGAACGGGTCGGATAGACCTTGGTCAATACCGCCACCTCGATGCCGTTGCGGGCCAGTTCCAAAGCCGCGCGCATGCCGGCCAGCCCGGAGCCCACAACCAAAGCGTCAATCTGGTGCGAATGTCTGGCTTCATCAGGTTTCATTGTGACACTCTCCCGGGATACCCCGCATTCAATACCGTGGAAGTCCCGCCGTAAAGCAGGAGCAACCCCAGCAACAACAGGATCGCGGCCAGCATCAGGCGGAGTCCCCGCTGGTGGATGTAGTCTTCCGTTACCATCCACACGCCGTTCAGCCCGTGAAACAGCGCGGCGGCCAAAAACAGGATCTGCGTCAGGTTGAACCAGGGGGAGGCCATCTTGGCGACAATACGGTCATAGGTGATGGTCCCGTCCCCGATAAAATGATAGGTCACGTAGTGGATCATGAGCAACACAAAGATCACCACGGCCGAGACCCGTTGCAACAGCCAGAGCATTCCACCCCGGCGTGAAGTTTCGCGATAGTTCTTTTCCGGCATTCTTTTCTCCGTTCAGTGAAGATGTCCCACAATCACTACGCCGCCGGCGACCCACAACAGGAAGGCCGCGGCAATCAAGCCAAAAAACCACTTTTTCTGAGTCGCAGCGCCGCCGAAAAAATCCACGATGATCACCCGCACACCATTAAAGGCATGGTAGAGGATGACGCCCCACAAGCCGATTTCCAGCATGCGGAACAGGGGGGATGTCAGGAACGCCATCAACCTGTTGAAGGATTCCGGACCCAGCGTAAGGGTGTGAATCACCCAGATATGCAGGCAGAGATAGAAGATCAGCGCCAGCCCGGACAGACGATGCAGAATCCAGGCCCAGGAACCGACAAAATGCGTGTAGGACAGATCATAGGGTTTGCGTTGCTTGTACAATCAACACCTCCTGAATCATTTCCCGTTCCCGGGGAAAATTTCCGTTTATTCCTTAATGCTATAATGCCGCGAGAAAAGGTGCAATCGGTTTGACATTCAGAGAAGAAAAAAATATTTTATGACCATGATCGGCGAAATGCCTGTTGCGCCGGACGAACCCCTGGATCCGGGGAAACTGGCGGAGTTGCAGATTCGCGATAAAAATCGCTGGCTGGTTCATCTGCGCTGGATTCTGTGTGGAATCATCGCCTTGTTGTGGGGAGTATTGGCGATTTTTCCCCAAGCGGATTTTCCGCGCGCGCATCAACTCCTCCTGGTTGTCGCGCTTCTGATTACGGGCAACCTGATGTTTCTGTGGTGGTTGCGCCGGCCGGCATCCATTGCCGGCAACACCTACCGCCGCCTGTACCAACTGGTCTCGCTGCAACTCGATTTCGACCTGGCCGTGCTCGCGATTGTGGTTTACCTCACCGGCCACATCCGGAATCCATTCTGGGTATTGCTGATTTTTCACATCGTGGTTTCGGTGTTTTTCCTGGTCTATGAAAAAGCTTTGCGCAACACTTTGGCCGCCATCTTTCTGGTTACATCCTTTGTGCTGTTGAGTGACGGCCTGGTGCTTTCGCAAGCCCGATTGACCCGTCTGATTCTGATCAACCTGACCTTTCTTCTGGCCTTCTTTCTCGCCTTTGGCACAGCCAGACACGCGTTCCGCAAAGAAAAACTGTTCCAGGACCTGCTGGAAAAAACGCGGGAACTCTCCGTGACAGACGGGTTGACCGGCCTGTTCAACCAGACCCATTTCTTTCACCTGCTGTCTCAACAGATTGAAGAATCGCGCTCACGCGCCCGCAGCTTTTCGCTGCTGATCTTCGATGTGGACAACTTCAAGAATTACAATGACCGCAACGGGCATATCCGCGGGTCGCTCGCCCTTCAACGCATGGGCAAAATCATGAAGGGTGTCTTCCGCAAGAGCGATATCCTGGCCAAGTACGGAGGCGATGAATTCGTCGTGATCCTGCCGGGAACGGACAAAGTCGGCGCATACCTGGCGGCTGAACGCCTGAGAGAGCGCGTTGAAAAAGAGACTTTCGCGGGTGGAGAATTCCAGCCCCAGGGCCGCGTCACCGTTTCGCTGGGGATTTCCAGTTTCCCTGAACACGGCGATACGGAAGATATCGTGCTGGACCGCGCCGACCGAGCCATGTACGTTTCCAAGGAAACCGGGCGCAACCGCACCACCATCTACACCACCGAGCTGGAAAACCTGGATTTGGAAGACTATTGACCCGCCGCTTGCGGCAGGAAACGCTCCAGCATCATGATCCGTTCCAGGTCCAGGCGCGGCGGCCGTTCCAGTTCTCTTGCGAGCTGGGAATCATTCAGCAGTTCCCGTGGATTTTCCGCCCCGGCCCCGCAGATAATCAGCGTGATCAGGCTCTGGTCATCGGGAATGTCCAGAACCTCGCGGGCGGAACCGGCCTTGAATCCGGCGATGGCGTGAGCCACCAGTCCCAGTTCCGTAGCTTTCAACATGAGCATGGCCACAGCCATTCCCGTGTCAAACTGGAAATACTCCCGGCCCTTGACCGTGCAATCATCCTCTCTGCGGGCGCACACCGCAATCACCATGGATGCCCGCTGCGCCCACTCGTTCCCAGAGGAAAAGGCTTTTTTCAGTTTTTCCAATTGCCCTTGATCGCGCACAAACACGAATCGCCAGGGCTGATTGTTGAAACAGGACGGCGCCAACGAAGCCGCCCGCGCCAGGGTTTCGACATCAGCCCGGCTGATGGCCACGGGTTTGAGCGCCCGCAGCGAACGCCTCGATTTCAGAACTTCCTCCAGATGCATGCCGCCTCCTTTCCTCCCCGGCCGCTTCATCGATACAGGCTCACAGGACTCAATATGCACGATCGAACGCGAAGGTTCAACCTCCCCGCCTCGTGTTGCCTTGACTTTATTTCAGGCTTTCCATTATAGTCAATGGTTGAGCCATAAGGAGAGAAACATGAACATAACCCATGCCAAAACCCGGGAAGTACTGGACGCATTCGAAAAAATCACGGCCATCCCCCGGTGTTCCAAACACGAAGAAAAAATCGGTCGCTGGCTGATGGACTGGGCGGCCGAAAACGGCTTTTCCGCCCGCATGGATGAAGTGGGCAACATCGTCATCGAGGTTCCGGCTTCACCGGGATATGAGGATGTCCCCATCGTGGTCCTGCAGGGGCACATGGACATCGTATGCGAAAAGACCAAGACTTCCAAACACGATTTCTCCAAGGATCCCATCCGCCTGATCTACGACGGCGACTGGCTGACCGCGGATGAAACCACGCTTGGAGCGGATAACGGCATCGCCATCGCCATGGCGATGGTGATGGCCACGGACAAAAGCACCCCCCATCCGCCGCTGGAACTGCTGTTCACGGTGGACGAAGAAACCGGATTGACCGGAGCCAACGCCCTAAAGCCGGGCTTCGTCAAGGGGAAAATTCTGATCAACATCGATTCCGAGGACGAAGGCGTCTTCACCGTGGGCTGCGCCGGCGGTATCAACACGTCTCTCAGCCTTCCCCTGGTTCCGGTCGATCTGCCCGGGAAATACACGACGCTGAAACTGGAAGCCGGAAACATGAAAGGCGGACATTCCGGGATCGACATCGGCCTGGGAAAAGCCAACGCCATTATCGTCATGGGACGGATGTTGCGCGAAGTCGCCAAGAAAGTGGAGCTTCTGCTGGTTGACATCAAGGGCGGAAGCGCCCACAACGCCATTCCGCGCGACTGCGAAGCCGTCATCGCGGTGCCCGCGGACAGCCTTGAAGCGGTTACCCGGATCGTCAGGGATTTCGAAACCGTGGTGAAAAAAGAATACCACGGCATCGATCCCGACCTCTCCCTGGCCGTGGCGGCAGGCGATTCGCCGCTTGCCGGTGCGTATTCGCCGGCGTCCACCACGCGGGCCATCCAGGTCATGCTGGCCATGCCCCACGGCGTCGCCGCCATGTCCCCGGACATTGAAGGCCTGGTGGAAACATCCAACAACTTCGCCAATATCCGCATCGAAGAAAACATTCTGCGCATCCTGAGCAGTCAGCGCAGCTCCGTCCCGTCCCGCCTCGAACTGCATACCGCCCGCATCGAGTCCGTCGCCCTGTTGGCCGGAGGACATGCCAAAAGCGGTGAAGGTTATCCTCCCTGGCCTCCCGACATGGATTCCGTGTTGTTGAAACGCAGCATCAAAGTGTACAAAAAATTGTTCAACAAGGAACCCGTGGTTGAAGTGATTCACGCCGGCCTCGAGTGCGGCATCATCGGGGACAAATACCCCGGCATGGACATGATCTCAATCGGGCCCACCCTGCGGTATCCCCATTCCCCGGACGAAAAAGTGCGTATCAGCGACATCGGAAAAATCTGGGATCTCCTGGCGGCGCTCTTTGCAGATCTCAAGTCGGAAGCATAAGGTATAGCACCGGACCGGCGGGTGAAACGAAACGCCCGCCGGTCAGTCTCTTTTCTTGGCCCTTTGCTGAATAAAACTGAGTGCCAGTCCGCGGATTACGGGACTGGCGTTTTTGTTGGCCTGCAGCATCCGCAGGTCGCGTTCATGCAATTTCTTGATGAAGCCAAGCGCATCCTTGACCGGAGTCTTGGGATTGTTCAGCAGTTCCACCACCAGGTTGTAATTTTTCGTCCAGTCGCGATTGGCTGCGATGTGCTGGATGATATCTCCCGAGACACTGCGATTGCGCACGACCAGCATCACCTCGTCTTCGCTGATCTTCGGACTCTGGATCACGGCCAGAGAAACCAGTTTGTTGGCATCCCGGATCAGAATCAGGCGTTCCGTTTTGGTACCGGTCAGAGCCAGCTTGATCCGCTCTGATACCGGCATCTGGTTGATGCGTTGCAACGCAGTCTGGGTTTGCTGCTCAATCAGGTTCCCCGGCTCCTCACCCTCCCCCGGCGGCGGCTCCTCCAACTCCTCACGGGCAATCACCTGCCTGAGATCTTCAACCACCGCTTCCGCGGGAATTTCTTCGCCGGGCGCCTCACTCAGGTAATCGTTGCGGATTTCGCGGATTCGCGCCCCGATAAACGCATCGACAACCGGATTGGACTCCATCACACTCATGATTTCCGGATACGCGATCAACTTGATCTGGTTTTCCAGCAGGCATTCCAACATGGCATGATCACCGTGCCTGGCGATCTTTTCCAGAAATTCCGCCGGCAATGACTGATTGTGAACCACCGCGGAAATGGAATCCATGTCCTTGCGATTCAGGCCGTCCACCATCACAAAGTAGGCGACTCGATGATCACATTGACGTTTACGCGCGTACGCAGATTTGGTCGGCGCGGACAATCCGTCCAACAACCCGCGCGCCTGTTCTCTGTATTCGGGGTTGTTGGCCAGATACACCAGGGCCTCCAGGTATTCTTCCTCGGTCAGGGGCAGTTGCCGGGAAAGCAGCATGGCAATCAGGTCCGCCGCGGCTTTGCCGGAGACCACCTGCTCAACCAGCGGATTACGGGAGAGGATCGGACTCATGGGATTCCACCGGGAAGGGAGGAGCGCGACGCACGCTGAACGTAACCGGCTTCCGCTGCGATTGATCCAGCGCTTCCACTTTGCCGTTGAGCATCAGGTTCACCCGGGAGGGATCCCCCAGGCTTAATTGCAGATCATATCCGGCGGCGAGCAATTCTTCTCCGGGATGAAACATCCGCGCGACCTGCGTTTGTCCGGACCGCAGAACCCGGGCCCAGCAACGATCCAGGAAACGGACACGGGCGGAAGCCGGAGACGCGGCAGCCCCCCAGATACGGGTTTCCCGGTCCAGCCAGGCGCAGAGGCTTTCATCGGCTCGATGACCGGCAAGCAGCCGCGGCCATCCAGGCTCGAAAGCGGCGCCGGCCGACTGGAGATAAGGCGCCTGCGCGGGTTGAAACCACTCCAGGACCCGGGTTCCGTGTTTCGCGAACAGAACCACCGCCGCTACCACCAGCAACAACGCGGCCAGGAACCACGCCAGGCCACGGCGACGGCGGAACCGGTAAACCCGGATTTTCTCGACTGCACCGACGGAAGGGCCGTTCTGTTCAGCAAGCGGCACCGGCGGAATATTATGGTTTTTGAAAAATAACTGCGGATCTTCGCCCAAAGCCCGCAGGTACTCGCGAATAAAATGATGACGATAAAACTGCCCCCGGATGGAACGGAAATCACCCTGTTCCATTTCCGAAAGCACGCGCTCGGAGATTCGCGTACGCTGGGAAAGCTGCTCCAATGAGCAATCGTGACTGATGCGAATACTGCGCAGGGCGCTTCCGACTGATTCCATGTAGGTATATTGTAGAAAAAGCAATCACAATGTCAACCGGGAGAAGTTGGAGAGTGGGGAAAGAAGGTATCAGGTGACAGGTATCAGGTGGCAGGTGACAGGAAGGCAGGAAGGCAGGTGACAGGTATCAGGTGGCAGGTGACAGGTGACAGGTGACAGG
>DBFQ01000105.1 GCA_002294665.1 Candidatus Aminicenantes bacterium UBA876 | reverse complement strand
CTCTCCAACTTTCCAACTTTCCAACTTTCCAACTTTCCAACTCTAAAAAACCTGCTTGAGCAGGATGAATCCCAAAATCAGCAGCACGGTGAAAACCAGGGCCAGCCAGTTGAAGTATTTGTCGATCACGCGGCGGATGGGTTCACCGAAATGGTGAACCAGCCAGGCGATGATAAAGAAACGCGCGCCGCGGGAAATGATTGAAGCCGCCAGGAAAACAGGAAAACCAACCTTGAATGCGCCCGCGGAGATGGTGATGATCTTGTAGGGGATGGGGGTGAACCCGGCGGTGAAAACGATCCAGAAATTGTACAGGTCGTACTTGATCTGCATGGCGTGAAACAACTCCCGGGTAAACCCCGGAATCACGCGGAAAAAGAACTCCGCAACCGGAGTGAACTCGCCCGCAACCGACCACCATAGTTTCCAGCCGATCAGGTAGCCGAACATTCCGCCCAGGGCGGAAGCAATCGTGGTCATCAACGCCAGGCGGAACCAGCGCCGCCTTGCGCCCAGGACCAGTGGGATCAAGAGCACGTCCGGGGGGATGGGGAAAAAGCTGCTCTCCGCGAATGCGAGGGTGAACAGGGCCGCCGCGGCCGAGGGTTTTTCAGACCAGGCCAGGACCCAGTCGTACAAACGTCGCATGGGGTTGGGTTTCAAGAAAACACCTGTTTGAGATGGTTGAATTCATCCGGAGCATTCAAATCGTAAAGCAATATGCTCAATGAGGCGTCGCCTTCCTGAACGGCTACGACGTCTGATTGGCCGTCTCCGTGGTATTCGGGACGCCCCGTACCCAGCCAGTAAGCACGCCGCCCCCGCGGGTCGCGGGTCTCCACCACTTCGGGGTGATAGCGTTTGTCGCCAAGGGAAGTAATCCGGACCTTGCGGGCCCCGCTGGGAATGTTGAGGTTGTAAACCACGGTTTTCCGGGCCACGGGCAGCAGGCGGCGGATCACTTCCGTGGCCAGTTCCGCGGCTCCGTTATAGTCAAAGACCAGGTCTCCGTTTTGATCGATTTTGGGAATCATCGAGACGGCCAGTGCGGGCAAGCCGTAGAGGTGGGCGGTAAAGGCCGCGCCCACGGTTCCGGAGTAGAATACATCGTAACTGAGGTTCTCTCCCTGGTTCATGCCGGAAACCACCAGGTCCGGCGGTTCGTCCATTGCGGCTTGCAAAGCCAGGTTGATGCAATCAGCCGGAGTGCCGTCTACCGCATACTGGTCCGAATGCTCGTCGTGGATGCGCAAAGGGCGGGTGAGGGTGATGCCCATGCTGACGGCACTCCGCTCACGGTCAGGGGCAACGGTCACCACCCGGTATTCGCGCATCAGCCGTTCCCGGAGGATGCGCAACCCGGGTGCACGGATACCATCGTCATTGGTCAACAACAGGGTTCGGGTTAGAGGCATGCCGTTTCCATTCAAAAGATTTCAGTGATCACAAGCACAAAACGAGAAAGGGAAAGGAAATGGTCGGGACGAGTGGATTTGAACCACCGACCACACGCACCCCAAGCGTGTACGCTACCAGACTGCGCCACGTCCCGGCCAAATTCAGTTTGTATCATCTTTGTCCAGAATTGTCAATATTTCACGCAAGCGGGCCCGGACTTCTCCCAGGGATGGGGGCGGGATTTTGGATCCGGGCGGATCCGGAGGGTCTTCCGCAGGGGGTTGTTCCAGGCGACGGCGCACATCTTCCTTTCCCAGGTGCTCTTCAACCAGCCATTGCTTGATCCGCATCAGGGTTTCCACATCCCGGCGTGAGTATACTTTTTCACCGCTGACGCCTTTTTGCGTTTCCAGGCAGCCGAACTCTTTCTCCCAATAGTCGAGGACCTTGCCGTCGAGTCGCAGCAGGCGTTCCACGTCCCTGCGTGAAAACCGTTCTCTTTGCGGCGCGCGCACCGTCATGGCATCCTCTTTACGCCGATTATACACCAGATACCATGACCCACCAACCGCATGCTTGCCTGCCTGCCTCGCATCAGGTAGAATCGGATTACCTGGAGGCGACAAACATGATTGTGAAATCCCATATCGATGTACCAGCTCAGAAAGTGGACCATCCGGAAGCCAGAGATGTCACGATCCGTTGGCTGATCGGCAAGGATTCCCCGGCACCCGGATTCTGGATGCGTCTTTTTGAAGTCCAACCCGGCGGCTATACTCCGAAGCATCAGCATGATTGGGAACACGAGGTCTACGTGCTCGCGGGGGAAGGCGAAGCCATGAGTGAAAACGGCCCCCGGCCCGTGAGCGCCGGTAGTTTCGTGTTGGTCGTGCCCGGAGAGGTTCATCAATTCCGCAATACCGGAAAAACTCCGCTCAAATTCCTCTGCATGATCCCGACTACGGGAAGTTAAGCGAGAAAACAGGAAACTCCAGCCACTTGCCGGAGCAAAGTTGAAGAGTTGAAACAAGGGGCGGTTCGCGAACCACCTGTACATTGCCGTTTGTNNCCGGCACCTCTGTTCCGGTTTGCATTCTGGTTGTTCGTTGCAGTAGGATATCTGCGGAGAGGAGGAGGAGATGAAAGCCAGACAGGTGCGACAACTATTTTTTTGTGAACTCGGAGACGCAAAAGATTTTTGCCGCCGAAACAACCGTCCCTTGATAACGGTGAGTTACGCACAGAGCCTGGACGGCAGTATCTCATCCAGGGATCGCGGCAAATTGAAACTGAGCGGGGAGAAGTCATTGGATCTGACGCATGAACTGCGTGCAAAACATGACGCGGTTTTATTGGGCAGTGAGACCGCTTTGCGTGAGGACCCATTAATTACCGTGCGCCGGGGCGTAGAGGGCCGTCATCCCATTCCCGTTATCCTGGATTCAAACCTGCGCATATCACCGAACGCGCGTATGTTCAGCGAGCCGTCCCGAACCCCCATTCTGGTGGCGGCGGATGACCTGCCTGCGAAAAAACTGGAAAACTTTCCCGCCGGCAAGGCCCGTATCCTCCTTTGCCGGCGCTGTCCGACCGGGCGCCTGGATATCGTCACCCTTTTATCCATGCTGGCCCGCGAGGGCATATCCAGCCTGATGGTTGAGGGGGGAATCCGCGTGAT
>DBFQ01000060.1 GCA_002294665.1 Candidatus Aminicenantes bacterium UBA876 | reverse complement strand
CTCTCCAACTCTCCAACTCCCCAACTCCCCAACTCTCATTCCATTTGCACCCGCCCGGAAAGCGGCGTATAATGAAGATTACATGAAACAGCCTGCACTGGAAAAACTTCTGCGCTTTACCAAGCAATTCATCCGCCTGCGCACCCTGGGGCACCTCTGGAACGCACTGATCAAGTTGCATGAAGCGGATGTGGCCTCGCTGATCGAAAACCTGTCGCCGCAGGAACGGCGCGTGATTGTCAAACTCTTCATGGACCGCAAAATGGAAGCGGATCAGCTGGCCGCCATCTTCAGCGAAATCCGTCCGGAGATCGCCGTCGAGTTGCTGTCGGGACTGGAAACTCCCCAGATCACCCCCATTTTGGAAGAAATGTCTTCGGATGACGCCGCCTCGCTGATCTCGCTGTTTGATGAACCGCTCCAGGACGCCCTGCTCAAACGCATGAAAAAAGAAGACGCCGTGGATGTCCAGGAGCAGCTCGCCTATCCGGAGGAATCCGCCGGCCGCGTCATGTCATCCGATTTCCTCGCCCTCGAAGAAAACACCACCGCCGGTGACGCAATCACCGCGATTCAACTGGCCCAGGATGAAGTGGAAGTCCCCTTCTACCTTTATGTAATCGATAATGAACGCCACCTCAAGGGCGTGGTTTCGCTCAAGCAGATCATCCTGGTGAACCCCAAGACCACCCTTGGTGAAATCATGATCACCGACGTCTATAAGGTGGACGCCTACACGGACCAGGAAGAGGTAGCTGAAGTGGTGGCCAATTACAACCTGCTGGCCGTTCCCGTGGTGGACGAGCACAATTGCCTGCTCGGCGTGGTAACCGTCGACGACATCATCGACATCATCCAGGAAGAAGCCACGGAAGACATCTACAAACTTGCCGGCGTTACGCAGGATTACAGCATTGATCTGAGTGTGGGCAAATCCCTGGGGAAACGCATCCCCTGGCTGTTAACCAGCCTGGTAACCACCTCTTTGTCGGCGCTTGTGGTTTCGCTTTTCCAGGGAACCATCCGTGAGTTCGTCCTCCTGGCCGTGCTCATGCCCATGGTGGCGGCCCTGGGCGGCGTGGTCGGCAACCAGACCGTGGCCATCATGGTGCGCGAAATCGTACTCGGCAACCTGGATTGGAAACGCTCGCGCTCGATTCTCTTCAAGGAATTGCTGGTCAGTACCGGAAGCGGGATTATTATCGGCCTGCTGGCTTCAGGCGCAGCCATGCTCCTGGTTCACCAATGGAAGTTCGGTGCCATCTTCGGTACCGCCATTCTCTTGAACCTCATCATCGCCACGTTGCTGGGGACGCTGATCCCCCTGACCCTGCGCACGTTGCGGATGGACCCGGCGCTGGCATCCGGCATGATGGTCACCATGCTGACCGACGTATTCGGCTACTTCTGTTTTCTGGGGCTGGCCGCGCTCTTTCTGCTCTGACCATGCCCCAGGCCCGGACCCGCGCATTCGTGCTGGGTCAGCAACGCAGTGGAGAACAGGACAAACGCGTCCATCTTCTCAGCCGCGAAAACGGTCGCATGCTGGCCCTGGCTCCCGGGGCCTGCCGCTTGAAAAACCGCTTCGGCTCCGCCCTTGAATTGTTCAGTGAAGCCGATTTTATCTACTACTTCAAAGAAGACCGGGGACAGATCACCCTCTCCCGCGTCGATCCCGTAAGCAACCGTTTTGAGCTGGTTTCTCAGCCGCGCTGGATATTCTACTTTTCCCTGATGAGTGAATCGCTGGTGCGCTTCCTGCCCATGGCCCAGCCCGAGGAGCGGGTGTACCGCATGCTGGGCGCCGTACTGGAAGCGGCGCAGGCGGATGCGGATCCGCCTTCCCTGACCGCCTATTTCCTGGCCTGGCTGTTACGCATTCAGGGCACCATGTTCAATGCCCGCACATGTTGCCGTTGCGGCGGCCCGCTTGGCGATCAGGCCTGGGTGAGCACAAACTTCCGCGGCCTGGTTTGTTGCGGCTGTCGCGAAGGCGAAACCCGCCGGCTGAACAGGGAAGCCCTGCATTTCCTGGCTGAAGGTTTGTCTGTGGCTCCCGCCATGTCGCCGGCCCTTCCCAGCGATGCCGCCACCCTGCTCATGCGCGCTTTGGCGCACAAACTGGAATACGACGGCGAACTCTCGTTGACCTCACTGCGCTGCCTCCCCCAATTCCAATAACCCCGGCAATGGCTCCGGTTGACCCGATGGGCAGACCCGTGATATCGTTGGATCACCGAATGCCTGAGCAGATAAAGAGGAAAAGAAATGCTGGAACCACGCAATAGAGACGCACGCACCGTCCTGGGAAAAACGGGAATCGAGGTCTGCCGCATGGGTTTCGGCGGCATCCCCATTCAACGGCTCTCTTTTCCCGAGGCGGAGAAGCTGATCGCCGCCGCGCTGGACGCGGGCATCGATTTCTTCGACACCTCGCGGATCTACACCGATAGCGAAGCCAAGCTGGGGCGCGCCCTGGCCGGCCGCCGCGACCGGGCCGTCATCGCCTCAAAGAGCTATTCCCGCGATGCCGCCAGGGCGCGCGCGGACCTGGAATCCAGCCTCGGGGAATTAAAGACCGACCACGTGGATATCTACCAGCTCCACAACGTTTCAACTGAAGCAGACCTGGAACGAGTCCTCGGCTCCGGCGGCGCCCTGGAAGCGCTGGACCGGGCCCGTGAACAGGGACTGGTACGGTTTATCGGCATCACCGGCCACAAACCCTGGATCCTGGAAAAAGCCCTTCAAGCCTACGACTTCGCCACGATCCAGGTGCCGGTCAACATCGTGGAGCAATCCTCCCTTGACAAGTTGATTCCCTATGCCCGCGCACGTGATATCGGCATCATCGCCATGAAACCCGTTGCCGGCGGCGCGCTGAAAAACGTCAAGCTCAACCTGCGTTTTATCCTGGCATCCGGAGTGGATGTCGCCATCCCGGGTATGGACGCAATCGAGCAGGTGCATGAAAACCTGTCCGTGCTCAACGCGCCTCTTCTTCTGTCCATTCAGGAACGGCAAATACTGGATAACGAGAAAGAAAGCCTGGGAGATCATTTCTGTCGCCGTTGTGAATACTGCATGCCATGTCCGGAGGGGCTCAACATCCCCCTGCTCCACCTCATGGAGGGTTACTACTTCCGCTACAACCTGAAAGACTGGGCCCTGGAGCGCCTGGCAGACATGGCAAAGACCTTCAGCGACTGTACCGCCTGCGGGGTCTGCGTCAGCCGTTGTCCCTACGAGCTGGACATGCCCGGGTTGTTTCAATCCGCGGCTGCCCGCATCGCCGCCGATCGCAAAACGCGTCAAGCCTGAAGCCGCGCGACGTTTTTTTGAGATAAGATGCAGAAACTCTCATATATTAGCGGGATTGCAGGATCATTGTGACCCGATAAATAATGGAGGTTCTGATGCGCGCCAAGATGGTTCTGTTCATGCTGGTGTTCCTCGCGGTTGGATTTACAATCTTCCCCATTGAAGCATTCAAGGTGACAGCGGTTTCGGTTACCGTCTCTGAACCGGAATACCGCGGGTTCTGCCCGCACAAGTTCACCTTTACCGGTCGCATTACGGTCAACCGCCCCGGTACGGTACACTATACCTGGGTGCGAAGCGACAATATCCCCCGAAAAACCTATACCCTGCTTTTCCGGCAGGCCGGGACCCAGGCGGTCACCCACTCCTGGGAACTGGGAAGCAAGACCATGGGGAGTTTCAAAGACCAGTGGGCGCGGATCGAGATCCTGACCCCGAATCCGCGGGTTTCCAACCAGGCCGAATTTGATCTGACCTGCCTGCCCCAGGTGCAATTGATACGCACGGTCTACAAGGTTTCGGGCGGAGTTTTCGCGGGCGGCGCGAACGTGGATTGGCTGGAAGGAATGCAACTCCGCTTCAAGCTCATCAGCGGCTCACGCACCATCAGCACCTACACGGGAACCTTCACGCGTGACGGCAGCTGCAATTACAACCTGATCATTTTCAACGCTCCGGGTACGTACCGTGTGGTCGTCGAACCCGTCCATCCCACCGATCCTTCCAAGTTTCACATCTGCTTCAACCGGATCGAACCGGAAATGATCTGGGTGAACCTGACAAAGGAAAATCCGACGGCGATCAACAAGAACTTTTCCCTGCGCTGGGGCTGGCGGCATCTGGACATGCACCAGGAAGCATTCGATTCCCCCTGCTGGTAGCCGAGGCAGGTCAGCGGATCAATCGCGGGAAACCTGCGGGTGTTTCCGCCGGGATACCGTTTCTCCGGCAATACCGAAATCGTCCGGCGCCATCTCCTGCAGAATCACGCGCACACTCTCCGCACCGACCCCCAGGGTGGAACAAACCGCATCCGTCAGGCCGCGGATCAGTCTCTTTTTGACTTCCGGTGTTCGCCCCTCCAGCAAGTGAACCTGAATGATCGGCATGGCTCCTCCTCAAATGGCGCGGGCTTTCCGATGCCCATTAATCAATCCCGTTTTCGAGAAAAGATGAAAAACAGGCTACAAAGAAAACTCCATTCCGGCCAGAAACGCGAAGGGTTTGGCGCCCTCGCTCCAGGGTTCGCGCTCGCGGTCGTTTTCCAGCAGTCCGGTAAAATAAAAACGCAGCTGGGGCGCCGGCAGTACGGCAAGGCGTAGAATTATCCGGCGGATCAGCAAGTCGTGGAGGGGATTCCCAATCTTCTGGGGATAGTACTCGCCGTAATTCAAGGCAATGCTCAGGCTGCCTTTGCGATACCGGATATCCCCGTACCAGCCCCTGCCCTTGACGGGGGTTTTTTCCGCCAGGAATATATCCCGATAATACAGGCTGCGCGGCCAGAAAATCTCGTTTGAATCAAAAGGGCGATGAAAGCCGTAGCGGTCCCAGATCCACTCCGCGCTGAAACGGAAGCAGCCCGCCTGCCAATTGAAATCCAGGCCGGTATGCCCATTGTACTGCTTTTGCCATTCCGAACCGGTGACGTCATGAATTTTGTGCGAGGCCCCGACGGCCCAGGCTTTGCCGTGCAGCCCCACGCGAAAGATTCCCGCTTTACCTGAATTCGTATCGCGTTCATCGCCGCCGTTGACCGCCGCGACATCCACTTCGAGAAAACGGTTGGCCCAGTGCAGGAAAATCCCCGTCTCACGCCAGAGGATGGCCTCGGAACGAATAAAAGGGGCCGCGAAATCCAGGTCATTGGAGGGCGAAGAAAAGTGGAAACGGCCGAAAGGCGTGACGCCCTTACCGATGGCGACCGAGAATTGACCGCTCGCGAAACGCAGGTTCAAGCGTGACAGATGCAGGGGCTCCACCTGGAAGTTGGCCTGGTAATCCCGGCGGAATTCATCCTGGAGGATATTCTTTCCGAAAGGCTGATTAAGAAACAATTCCGCCTCAACAGTCAAAGATCCGCGCCGGTACCGGCGGGTAATGGAAACATCGACATTCGCTTCCACACCGAAAGAAAACTCCAGGCCGCTCCAGTAGATGCGCTGATCGTTCAATCCATAGGCACGAAAATCCAGATCCAGTTTCATGCTGGTTTGGGGAGACAGGGTGATGGGATCCATGCCCGGCAGGAACGGCGCCCGGGTCAGGGCGAAAAACAGCATGAAAACTCCCCGCAGCGCTTGCTTTCGTACACGACTCCGTTCCATGAAGGCCTCCTGTCCGGGCTAGAAAATCAGCGAAATACCCCACATCAGGTGATGGGTGGGAAACGCCATTTCCAAATTTCCCGCGCCATCAAAGAAATCCAGGTCGTACAGATGGGAATAAGAAAACTTGTATTCCAGGTAAGCGCCGAAATGGGGACTGAACTGATAGCGAACGCCCGTGCCGGCGGAGAAGTTGAAGTTTCCCGGACCGGACTTGAAGGCGTACTCTGTCCAGTTCGGGCCGTCACCCGGCAGCTTGAGTTCCAGGTGCGGAAAAGCCGGGCCGGCCCCCACGCTGACATAGGGCTGCCATCTCCCCTCCGGAACGCCGGCTGTCGGCGCCAGCAACCAGCGGTAGGTGAATACCAGGTTCAAATGATTGACTCCGTGCGAAATGCTCAGGTATTCCACAAACCGGTTCACGGGCAGAAGCGCGTTCACGGGCCGGCCCTGGAAAAACCCGCTGACAATCACCTGCTGATCCGCCTGGTTTAAAAAAATTTTGTGGTGGGTGAATTCGATTCCCAGCCCGATATGCGGATTGCGCCGCAAGAAACGCACAAAGCGGTAACCGTAATACGGTTCAGTGAAGGCTTTCAACGCATCCGCGAAACGCAGTTGAACCAGCGGACGCAAAAAAGCGTTGGGAATGATGAAATTATCCGGGAAAAAAGAGTCGTCCTCGAAACGGACCTGGTGGAAAAGCAATGAGTTTCCGTTCCAGTCAAGTTGCAGATCGGCACGCGTGGCAAAAGATTTACCCCGGTTGTACTCAAAGTAATTCAGCGCCGGCCCCCGGTCGCCGTGTTTCAGGGCACAGCCGTTTAAAATCATCAGGATCAACAGAATCAGCGGCAGCCGCCCCCCGGGCCGGCTGCGGATGCGGAACGGATGGAAGCGGGCGTCACTGCGGTTCATTTGCTGATCACTTTTCACTTGGTGCTTTTACCTGGCGTCAGTGTCACTCTCCCGGCTCCGGCCTCGAGCAGGCCCGCGCGCAGCGCGTCCAGGCTCCCGCGGGGAACAAGCAGGGTCATCCGGGTTCCCGTGGCCGCATGTTCCTGCGTGACAATTTCCGCCTGCAGGCGCCGCGCAACCTGCATGACCTCGCCGGTAAGATCGAAAGGAAACTCCAACACGGCCGAATCGGTCAGGTGCACGACCGCGGCTTGCGAAACCTCCAGCACAGCGCGCGCGGCGCGACCGTAAGCGCGGGCCAGGCCGCCGGTTCCCAGTTTGACTCCGCCGAAATAGCGCACAACGGCGACCACCACATCCAGGTAATCCCGGCGCAGGATTTCGTTGAAAATGGGCAGTCCGGCGGTACCGCCGGGCTCGCCGTCATCGTTGTAGCGATGCTCACGCTCAACCCCTTTTCCCAGGCGCCAGGCAAAGCATACATGGGTGGAATCATGGTATTGTCGCCGCAGGTCGGAAAGGTGGGTTTCCGCAACCTGCCGCTCCGGGGCAGGGAAAAGCCAGGCGATAAAGCGGGAACCTTTTTCGCGGATCTCTACCGGACCCCAGGCGCGGGTTACGGTCAGATAAGTGCGGACGTCTGTCGTCACCACAACATTATCGGCCATCCCGGCTCAGGATTCAACGCTCCGCCGTGGAGTTTTCCCGCTCTTCGCGTTCCTGAAACAGGCGGAACACATCCAGCAATTGCAGGGTATGTTCCGCAATCTGCATGGAATCCCGCAAGAAGCCGTAATAGAGGATACTCAACCGGGTTTTACTGGTCTCGTTGCGGACGCGTTCGATCTGAGCCCGGTTCAAGGCGGCTGCCAGTTTGCGAATGCGACGCCGGGTCTGCTCAACGGGCTCTGTGGGCAAAGATCCGCGGCGCGCCAGTGCGGCGGAGGTTTCATCCAGCATGTTGACCAGCAACTCCTTGACCTGCCCCAACTCCGCCAATTGCACGGCCAGCAGGGGCTTGTGGTTGTTCAACACATGGTTATACGCCCGCAGCACGATATCGCGCACGGACTCGGCGTTCTCCTGCAGGGCGCTGACAACCCGGGAATAGTGCTGGGAGGTTTCAATGTCGGCCTGCTGCATCAGGCGCAGGGCCTTGAAGATGTTGGCCACGATGATGTTGGCCCACAACTCCAGTTTCTTGGTTTCGTTGCGCAGCAGCTTGAGTTGGGAGCGATCGCAGGCGGAAACGGCCGCGTAAGCTTTCTCCAGGGTGCGGGCGATGCGTTCCAGGAAAATGGACGTATGCTTGAATGATGTATCGACGGCGTAGCGCATGTCCTTGACTTTGCGCAGGTTGAACACATCGAGTTCCGACTCAACCGATTCGCGGCGGCGGTGAATACGGAGATTGCGCAGGATCAGTGTTCCCACGAGGGCGAGCAAACCCACGACCGCGGGAACACGCCAGTAAAAAATGGCGAAGGCCGACAGCAGCGCCAGGGTGAAGGCCATGAAAGCGGTAAAGAACCAGCCGCCGATTACGGTCAGGACACCGGTGATGCGGTAGACCGCGCTGTCACGGCCCCAGGCACGATCGGCGAAGGAAGAACCCATCGCCACCATGAAAGTCACATAGGTGGTGGAAAGGGGCAGCTTCAGCGATGTTCCCAGGGAAATGAGTACGGAAGCCACCATCAGGTTGACCGCGGCACGCACCAGGTCGAAATGCGGGCGTTCCGACTCTTCAACGGCCGCTTGACGGCAGCGGGCGGGATCAAATCGTCGAGACAGCACATGCCGGACTTTGTCCGGCAGAATGCGCTGTGCGCCCATGCCCAGGGCGGTTCCCATGCGCACGATGGCGCGGCTGAGCGAAGATGCTTCGAAGCGTTCGACCCCTTCCTCCTGGCGACCCAGGCTGATTTCGGTGCGCGTTACGGTCTGGGCCTTGCGCGAAAGCCACAGGGTCGCCACCATGATCATGCCCGCCAGCAGAAGCAGGCCGGTGTTGGAACGCACCGGCTGCTGCAGCGCGGTCATGAGCTGGGAAAGGGGATCCGCCGCGGCTTCGGCGGCGCGAAAAGCGCTGAGGCCGGCCAGGGGCACGCCGATGAAATTGACCAGGTCATTGGCGGCAAAAGCCATGGCCAGGGCGAAGGTTCCCACCAGTACGACGACTTTGAGCACGTGTACACGGAACAGACTCTGGAGCAATTGCAGAAGCAGCGCGCAAACCAGGAAGGCCATGCCCAGGATGGTGAGCGTATGCGTCTGGATCCATGCCAGGGTCTGATCAGTAATGAATGACGCCCCCTTGGATCCCTTGATGAGGATGAAATAGATGATGGCCGCCAGGGCGACCCCGCCCCACAGGGCGCCGTAGCGCTTGAGGCGGGTGTGGAAATCGAAAGTGAAAATGAGCCGGGTGAGAAACTGGATCAGCGCGCCGAAAATAAAGGCGATGGCCACACTGAACAGGATCCCGGTAATGATGGCCAGGGCCTTGCTGGTGTTGATGTACTCGACCATCGCGGACAAGCCTCGACCGGCCTGCATCACCTTGATGATGGAGACGGCCACGGCCGCGCCCAGGAGTTCAAACACGATCGACACCGTAGTGGATGTCGGCAGTCCGAAGGTGTTGAACAGGTCCAGCAGGATGACATCGGTCAGCATTACGGCCAGGAAGACAACCATCAACTCCGGCATGGTGAAATACTGGGGATGGAAAATTCCCTTGCGTGCCACTTCCATCATGCCGGAAGAGAAGGTAACCCCGGCCAGCATCCCCAGGCTGGCGATAATCATGATGAACCAGCGCGGCGCCACCCGGGAACCGATGGAAGAATTCAGGAAATTGACCGCGTCGTTGCTGACGCCGACCATCAGGTCGGAAACAGCGAGAGCCATCAGGATGATAACGGCGAAAAAATAGAATTCCACGGCATTCCTCTCGCGGGTTGGAGTTTTGAAAAAGAAATTTACCCCATCCTCCCGGCCAAGTCAACGATTGGCAATATGGCACGGAAATGTTAAGATTCGGTTAAGACATGACGCTCAGACCACAAATCAAGCGATATATGCCGGAAATCATCGCCGGGCTGAAGCTGCTGGCGGCGCTGTATTTATTTCTGCTGGCAGTCAAATTGATCGCCGTTTCCTTCACGCTGGCCTCGGAAGGCCACATCCGGTCCCTGATCTCCCGTGCCGGATCCCCCCTGATGGGACTGCTGATCGGTGTGCTTTCCACTTCACTGGTGCAATCCTCTTCCTCGACCACATCGCTGACCGTAGCCCTGACCGTTTCCGGGGCCCTGCCGTTCCACCTGGCGATCTACATCGTCATGGGCGCCAACATCGGTACCTGCATCACCAATGTGCTGGTGTCGTTGACGCATATCACGCGGCGCAACGAGTTCGGCCCCGCTTTCGCCGCCGCGGTGGTGCAGAACTTTTTCAACCTGATTTCGGTGATCCTGATTTTCCCGCTGGAGTATTTTTTCGGCTACCTGACACGCATATCCGCAGCCCTGTCCGGGCTGGTCAGCCACCTCGGCGGCATTGCCCTGTTCAAGCCGCTGGACTGGGTCATTCACCCGGGGATACGCCTGGTGCAGAGCGTGCTGGGGGCCGACCCCCTTCTGATCGGCCTTGCGGCCGCCATCATACTGTTCCTGGCTTTGCGCCAGATGGTTGTTTCCATCAAGCAATTGATGCTGGACCGCATCCGCCAGGCCTTCGGCATCTATTTTTTTAAAAACTACGGACGGGCCATGCTCTCGGGCACCGTGATCACCGCCATTGTCCAGAGCAGTTCCGTTACCACTTCCCTGGTCGTGCCTTTCGCCGCCGCCCGCGTACTGACCCTGGAACAGATTTTTCCCTTCACCCTGGGCGCCAACATCGGTACCACGGTGACCACAATGCTGGCGGCGTTGTGCCTGGGACAGCCCGTGGGTCTGCAGATCGCCCTGGCCCACCTGATTTTCAACATCACGGGAATCATCCTGATCACCCCTGTTCGCGGGATACCCATCAACCTGGCGCGCGGACTGGCGCAGATTGCCGGTCGCAACCGCCTGATTCCCCTGTTGTTCGTGCTGGGACAGTTTTTCATCCTGCCCCTGGCGATACTTTTTTTCGGGAGATAACCCATGAAAGAACTGCTGCATATTTTCCGCAAACAGAGCGAAATCGACAAGATCTTCACCCGGGCCACCGAACTGCTGGAAAAAGAACTGAAAATGTTCAAGCAGGTGACCCAGACGCTGCGCTATTGCGATCGCTGCGATGACGATATCGACATCAAGGCCGAAGACAAGAAGATCAACCGCTTCCAGATGGACAGCCGCCGCGCCATCTTTACCCACCTGGCGATTTCCGGCCCCCAGGAACTCAATTCCGGCCTGATCCTGATGTGCATCCTCAACGACGTGGAACGCATCGGCGACTACTTCAAGAACATCCTCGAACTCTCTTCCACGCATCCACGAAAGCTCAAGGGCGGTGATATCGACAAGAGCGTCCAGGGCCTGGAGAAAAGCGTGACCCTGCTGTTTGAAAGCACCGTTGAAGCCATGCGCACCCATGACCCGGATACGGCGCGCAAAGCCATGCGCATCCACGCGCCGATCACGTGCAAAGTGGAGCGCCTGCTGCACCGCCTGATCTCCAACCGGGTGGGCGGATTGAATCCGGGTGAGGCCATTGCCCTGACACTTTACCTGCGCTTCCTGAAACGAATCGCTTCCCACCTGACCAACATCGCCTCCTCGGTTGTCAACCCCCTTGACCGCATCGGCTACAACGAATAGCATATCATTGTGAAGCTCGCCAAGGAGGCCGGAATGGATGTGGAATCATTTCGCAGGTATGCGCATGAATTGGTGGACTGGATGGCGGATTACGCCGCAAACGTGGAGAACCTTCCGGTCATGTCCGGGGTAGCCCCGGGAGAGACGCTGTCCAGGTTGGATTCCGCCCCGCCTGAACAGGGCGAACCGTTCGAACGCATCATGGCCGATTTCGAATCCGTGATCATGCCGGGAATGACCCATTGGCAAAGCCCCAACTACTTTGCCTATTTCAACGCCAACAATTCTTTCCCTTCCATCCTGGCCGAGATGCTGACCGCAACCCTCGGCGCCCAGTGCATGAGCTGGGTGACTTCGCCCGCCGCCACCGAGTTGGAAGAACGCGTGATGGAGTGGCTGCGTGAAATGATCGGGCTGCCGCGGGAGTTTACCGGCGTCATCCAGGACTCCGCCTCCACGGCCACGCTCTGCGCCCTGCTCACCGCGCGCGAAAAAGCCTCGGGATGGGCGATCAACCGCCATGGTTTCTGCAAGGAGCAATTCACGGTATACTGTTCCCGGGAAGCGCATTCCTCGATTGAAAAAGATGTGCGCATCGCCGGTATCGGCAGTCACCGGCTGCGTCGCATCGCTTTGAATGAAGATTTCGCCATGGATCCAGCCGCGCTGGAAGCGGCGGTGAACGCGGACATCGATGAAGGCTACAAACCGCTGGCCGTGGTGGCGGCCCTGGGCACTACGGGTTCGACCGCCATCGACCCCCTGGACGCGATCGCCGCCGTGTGCCGCCGCCACGGGCTATGGCTGCACGTGGACGCGGCCTATGCCGGCACCGCGCTGATCCTTCCCTCCATGCGCTGGATGCTGAAAGGCATCGAAGCGGTCGACAGCTTCGTGTTCAACCCCCACAAGTGGATGTTTACCAACTTCGACTGTTCCGCCTACTTCGTGCGCGACCCGAACGCCCTGGTCAACACCTTCACGTTGCTTCCCGAATACCTGAAAACCAGCGTGGACGGCAGTGTCACGAATTACCGCGACTGGGGCATCCAGTTGGGCCGGCGTTTCCGCGCGCTGAAATTATGGTTCGTGATCCGTGAATACGGCGTCCAGGGCCTGCGCGAAGCCGTGGCCAACCACATCCGCTGGGCCGGCGAAGTCGCGGACGATATCCGCCGGGAAGCGGATTTCGAACTCATGGCCCCCACCCCGCTGGCCACGGTATGCTTCCGCTATCACCCGCAGGGCGTTGACGACGCGGAAAAACTGGATCAAATCAACCAGCGCCTGATGGACGCATTGAACACCTCGGGCAAACTCTTTCTCACCCATACGAAGTTGAACGGAAAAATGACATTGCGCCTGGTGGTGGGGCAGACCCGTCAGGAACGCCGTCACGTGGTTGCCGCCTGGGAAATCATCAAGCGCACGGCCCGCGGTTCGGCCCATTCATGAGCCGCGATCCCGTTGAGCGCCGCGCCACCTTCTACGCGGTCGCGGCCGTTTTGTGCTGGTCCACGGTGGCCACGGCCTTCAAACTCAGTTTGCGGGTTCTCTCTCCCCTGCAACTGCTTCTGGGCGCGTCGTTTACCGCCGCCCTGAGCCTGCTTGCGATCCTGGCCGCAACGGGGCGGCTGAGGGAACTGGCATCCCTGTCCCGCCGCGACCTGGCGGTTTCCGCCGGGCTGGGCATGCTCAACCCTTTCGTGTATTACCTGATTCTTTTCCGGGCCTATGATATCCTGCCCGCCCAGCAGGCGCAGCCGCTGAACATGACCTGGGGCGTGATCCTGGCACTGTTGTCTGTTCCCTTCCTGAAACAACGCCTCACCCTGCGCAGTTTGGGAGCGCTGCTGCTGGCCCTGGCCGGCGTGATGGTGATTTCCACGGAGGGACGCCTGGGGACCATGGAGTTCACCAGCCCCCTGGGAGTGGCTTTGGCCCTGGCCAGCGCCTGCCTCTGGGCCCTGTACTGGATCGCCAACACCCGCGACCGCTGCGACCCCCTGCTGCGCCTGCTGCTGAACTTCGGTTTCGGCTTCATGTTCACCCTGGCCTGGTGGCTGCTGCAGGGGGCGCCCCTGCCCGCAAACCCCACGGGCTGGGCCGGCGCCGCCTATGTGGGAATGTTCGAGATGGGCATTACGTTTTTTTTGTGGCTGCAGGCCATGCGCCTGACCCGATCGGCGGCGCGCATCAGTATCCTGGTCTACATCGCCCCCTTCCTGTCCCTGGTGCTGATCCACTTCGTACTAAAAGAGCATATCCTGCCCGCGTCCTTTATCGGCCTGATCATGATCGTGGCCGGCATCCTGTGGCAACGAGGGGATAGTGAAGTGAAAAGTGAAAAGTGAAAAGTGGAAAGTGGAAAGTGAAATACCCAGAGGACACACGAGTGAAAAGTGAAAAACAAACCGCGAAAAACTTTCCCTGACTAACTTGTATTCCGCCCTCAACTCCCTCAACTTCTTTTTTCTACGTTCTACCTTCTACGTTCTACGATTGCCATCAGGCCATGGGGCTTTTTTATTCCTTCTTCCTTATTCCTTATTCCTTATTCAGAGCCTGAAGGGCGATAACGCGTGCGGGGGCGCCGTCGCCGCCGGCGTGAAGCAGGGGGAACAAGGCCAGCTGGAAAATGCTTTCGGGCAGGCGGTCCAATCCACGCAGGTTCTCGATGATCAACAGGTCCGCCGCGAACAGGGCCTGGTGGGCCGGGTAGCCGACGGCTTCCGGCGCATCGGGTGAGGGGCAGTCGAGCCCGATTCCTTTCAGGCCGTATTCAGCCAGCCGCGCCGCGGCCGCGGCATCGATTGCCGGGTAGCCTTGGAAGTACTCCTTCCTGCCCCAGTAGCGGTCCCAGCCGGTAAAAAAGAGCAGAAAATCGACATTCGGCTTTGCCGCGAGGCGGCTTTGCAGCCACGCTGCGGAAACAACGGCTTCATCTACATGCAGGCAGCGGGCGGTACCCATGAAGGTTTCGGGCGCGAAATCATCGAGGCGGCGGCCGCCGGGAAGCATGTGGGCCGGGGCGTCCACGTGGGTTCCGCAGTGGGATGAAAAGACCAGGCTGGTTTCACGGAATCCATCTTTGTCCAGAACGGCCAGGGGCGCCACCCGGACCGGCGGCGTTCCCGGATACACGGGCATACCGGTTTGAATCACATGGGTCAGATCAACGACGCTTTTTGTCAATTGCCGTTCTCCACGCGGCCGTCCAGCAGGCGGATGACGCGTTGCGCGTATGCGGCCACGTTAAGGTCATGAGTCACCATGATAACGGTTTTTCCCGCCTGCCACAATTGCTTGAAAATCTCCATGATCTCGCGGCCGCTGACGGAATCCAGGTTACCCGTGGGTTCATCCGCCAGCAGGATGGGGGGATCGTTGACCAGGGCGCGGGCGATGGCCACGCGCTGCTGCTGCCCGCCGGACAACTCCGTGGGCCGGTGGCGGTACCAGTCCCACAAGCCCACCTGCGTCAGCATCTCTTTTACACGCACAGCCCGGTCGCGTGCCGATTTGCCGTTGAACAGCAACGGCAGTTCCACATTCTCATAAGCCGTGGCATAGGGCAGCAGGTTGAAGTTCTGAAACACGAAACCGATCTTGCGGTTGCGGATGCCGGACAACTGGTCAAAGGAGAGGCCGGCGACATTGTCTTTTTCCAGCAGGTATTCACCCGATGTGGCCGTATCCAGGCAGCCGATGATATTCATCAAGGTGGACTTTCCCGAACCCGACGGGCCCATGACGGCGACGAATTCACCCGCATCAATCTCCAGGTCGATCCCCTTGAGCGCCGCGAATGTCACTTCGCCCATGCGGTATTCCTTGCGAATCTCACTCAGTCGGATCATTTCCATCTCCTCTCACTCATTACTCGTACCTCAAGGCGTCCACGGGATTGAGGCGGGATGCCCGCAAAGCGGGGAAAATGCCCGACATGAACACCAGCGCTCCCATGACCAGCAGAAAGAAAACCAGGATGTCGGCGGAAAAACGCGGGCGCAGCAGATATCCGGCGATTCCTTCCATCTCGTAACTCACGGGAATCATGCGCACCAGGGCCACGATGTTGAACGCCGCCAGGCCACCCCATACCGTTCCCTTGACAAAAATCATCATGGCTTCAAGAAGGAATTGGAAAACGATATGGCGACGTTTGGCACCCAGGGCCATCTTGACGCCGATCTCGCGCGTGCGTTCCTTGACCACGGCGTACATGAGGTTGGTCACGCCCACGGCACCGATCAGCAAAGTCAAGGCGCCGATCACGCCCAGAAAGATTTCGATGCCGCTAAACACCTTGCCGGCCGTTTCCGCTTCACGCACCGTGTTCCAGACCTGCAGCGCGTACTCATCGTCCGGGTCAAAACGGTACTTGCGCCCCAACACGCGGCGGATCTCCTGCTCCAGCCACAAAGACTGCTCGCGTTGCCGGGGCTGCAAGTGGATGCGGTCCACGAAACGCTGGGAGTATAGGGATAGAAAAGTGGAAAAAGGGATGTATACCTGGTCGGCATCCATGCCCTCGTACGAAGAACTCTGCAACTTGCGTTTCATGACCCCGATCACGGTAAAGGGCGTGCGTTGCATCGAGACCACTTTGCCCACGGGATCTTCCGTACCGAACAACTCCTGGGCCACCTTCCAGCCCAGAAAGAGTACGCGGCGGCTCTCGCTGATATCGGGTTCGTTGATAAAACGTCCGCCGGCCTGGGGGATCTGGTTGCGCATCACACCGAAACTCGGGTTCACGCCGTTGACATTGCGGTTGGCCGCCTTGTCGCCGTAACGCAATTCAAAACGGCTGTACGATTCCGGACTGATCGCGGCGATTTCCGGGATGCTCGATTTCAGCAGTTCCAGATCTCCGGGGTAGAGGTGGATGCGCCGCCCCTTGGGCAGGCCCTGGTGGATTTTTGCCGTCTGGCCCCCGAACACGATCAAAATGTTGTCTCCCAGCCCCTTGAAGCTGGCCGAAAAACTGTCGCTCAGCCCACGGCCGAACGACATCAGCAACAGCAGGGACAACGCTCCCCAGCCGATGGCAAAGGTGATCAGCGCCGTTTTCTTGCGGCGTTTGCGCAACTCGCTCAAGTAGAGTCTCAACAGGTGGGTTTTCATCTAACTTCTCAATGCCTCGATGGGGTTGGTGGACGCGGCTCTGCGCGCCGGCGCGATCCCGGCCACGACGCCGATCACCATCAGGATCAACACCGTGGCGATCCCCACTGTGGGGTTGATCTGTGGGACACCCACGTAATCGCGGATTTTCTCCGACGGCAATACATTGATGAGCAGGGTCGCGGCAAAAAATCCCGCCACGCCGCCCATCAGGATAATCACCAGGGATTCCGAAAAGAACTGCGCCAGTATGCCGCGGCGCTTGGCCCCCACCGCCAGCTTGATACCGATCTCACGCGTGCGTTCCTCCACCACCACCATCATGATCGATGCCACGCCCACGCCGCCCACAAGCAGGGTGAAAGATCCGATAATCCCCAGGAAGATGGTAAAAGCGGTAAAAAACACATTGATCTGCTTGAGCATCTCCGACTGGTTCCAGATGAAAAGGGCGTCCTTGTCATCGGGGTGAAACTCCAGGCGCCGGCTGAGAAAACGCCGCAGTTTCTGTTCCAGCGCGGCGGGATTGACTCCCGCGTATCCGCTGAATATAAAATTGCCGACGTACTTGTCGCCGTACAGGGCGGTAAAGGTGGTCCAGGGCAGAAACAGCGTCTGGGTATCACGATTGCCCCCGTAGTTGCTGGGCTGAATCTTTTCCCGCATCACCCCGACCACGGTGAACGGTACCCCCTCTACCACAATGCGCCCTCCCACCGGTTCCTCATCCTTGAACAGGTCTTTTGCCAGGGTATCTCCGATAAAGCAGACGCGGCGGCGGCGTTCCAGGTCCAGGCGGTTGAGGAAACGTCCTTTGGCCGGGATGGTGTTGCGCATCGCCTCGTACTCCAGGCCCACGCCGCGGATGGTGATGATGAACTCCTCGCGGCCGTGGCGCAGGCGGGAATTGCGCCGGAACTCCGGGCTGATGTTTTCGATGCCCGGGAGGTGATCCCTCAGCCCCATCACCTGTTCCGGGGTCATGCGTACGCGCCGGCCTTTGGTGAACCCGCCCCGGGTCATGGTGGTAACGCCCGGCCAGACCACTACCAGACGGTCGCCCATGCCACGCATGTTTTTCATCGACTGGCGCTGCACGGAATTACCGAAGGCCAGCAACAGCACCACGGCAAATGTTCCCCACATCACCCCCGACAGGGTCAACAGGGTTCGCAGGGGCTGCCGCACCAGGTCGCGGAAAAGGTTGCGGAAAAAAACCGCGATCATTGGATCTCCCGGGGCGGGCGCTCCACGACCTGGTCCTTTTCAGTGAGGCCTTTCACGATTTCCACGTTCAGGCTGTCGGAGAGTCCGGTCTCGACCTCGCGCGTCACGATGTTTTCACCTTCCTTGATTTCGACTGTGCGGTTGCCGTTGTCAAACGTCACCAGGCGCTCGGGCAGGATCAGCACGTCCGTTTTCTCGCGCACCTTGATATTCGCGGTGGCTGAATAGCCCGCCCGCAGAACAGCTTCACCGGATGCAAGCACGGCGATTTCAATGTCGAAGAGAGTGGAATTCCCGTCTTTATGAGCTTTTGGCGAGATGCGCTCCAGCCTACCGTTCACCTTGACATCCGGCAGGGCGCCGACCTGGATTTCAGCGGCCATGCCCGCGGAGAGTTTGCCCACGTCGATCTCATCTACCGTGCCCTTGAACAGGATGCTTCCCATATCGGCCATGGCGCACATTTCCGTTCCCGGCTGAAAATTGGTCAGGGGCACGACGGGATCACCGACAAAAACATTCTGGGAAAGGATCATGCCGGTGATGGGCGATTTGACCACGGAATCAATATCCTTGTGCCCGGCGATACGTACCTTGCCTTTCTCCAGCAGGGCGAAGCGTTCACGTGCGATCTGGGCGCGGATGCGCGCTTCCTGGTAAGCGGACTCCGATTGCTCCATGTCGGAACGGGAGATCAGGCTGGCTTCAAAAAGTTTCAACTGGCGATCCCGCTCGCGGGCGGCCTGGTTCCAGGTCACCCGGGCCATCTCCATGTTGCGCCGCGCCTCGGCGTATTCCAGGGGCGTGGGGTTGGGCGAGATCTTGAACAACGGTTTGCCTTTCTCAACCGAATCGCCGATTTTGAAATAAATCTCGCTGACAATCCCCGAAATGGTCGATTTGACCTTGACTTCGTTTTCCGGCTCGATGGTACCGACCGCCAACGCCTTCTCGGCAATGGTGCCGCGTTCAACCGCCACCAGTTTGATTTCCCCCTCTTTTCCGTTGGAACCGCTCAGCAAAGCCCACGCGGCCACAACGACCATAAGAGCCAGTAATCCGTAAAGCATTATTTTTTTCATGCTCACCTCGAAAGCGCATGGCGTTATACAGCAATAACGAGAGCGTGACACGAAAGGTTCCAGCCGGGTTTTCACGCGCCCCGGCTTGTGCTAGGATATCGGCCCATGAAGCCTGCCTGCATGCCGCCGCGCAAACGCCGTTTTCCCCTGGATGAACTTTTGTCCTGGTGGGATCGTGGCCGACGCCCCCTGCCCTGGCGCCGGGAGCGTTCCGCGTGGCGCACCTGGGTTTCCGAAGTCATGCTGCAACAGACCCGGGTGGAAACCGTGATCCCCTATTTCCAACGTTTCATGCTTCTTTTCCCCGCGCCCGCGCGCCTGGCGGACGCTGCGGATGACACCGTGATGAAAGCCTGGGAAGGATTGGGATACTACCAGCGCATTCGCAACCTGCAGCGTGCGGCGACTCTGGTTGTGGAGTCATACGGGGGAGAGGTTCCCGGCAACCCCGCCGAATTCACACTCCTCCCCGGTGCGGGACCGTACATTACCGCGGCGGTGATGAGCATATCCTTCAAACATCCCCTGCCCGCGGTTGACGGCAACGTGCTGCGTGTCATTGCCCGCTACCGCGGCAGCCGGGCGGATACCCGCCAAACCGCTCAGCGTGACCGGGTGCGGCGCATACTGGCCCGGGTCATTCCACCAGAGCGGCCGGGGGACTTCAACGAGGCCCTGATGGAACTGGGCGCCCTGGTCTGCACGCCGCGCAAACCGGACTGCGGCCACTGCCCCCTGGCCGCGGCCTGTCGTGCACGCAGGCTGGGACTGACCACACAACTTCCGGTACGCTCCAGGCGAACAGCGCCGCCGCAGATCGATGTGGCCGTGGCCGTGGTGACGCACCTGGGAAAGATCCTGGTACGGCGCCGCTCCGACGGCCACCTGAATGGATTATGGGAGTTCCCCGGGGGAAGGCTGCTGGCAGGCGAAACCCGGAAGGACGCCATCCTGCGAAAATGTCGTGAAGAACTGAATGTAGACCTGAGGATAAAAGAAAAAATCGCCCTGGTACGTCACGCCTACTCCCACTTCCGTATCCAGATGGCAGTATATCGGGCCATTCCGGAAACGCCTCTGCCTCCCACCGGGGAAAACCTGCGCTGGGTCACCCCCGCCGAACTGGAGTCATTGCCCCTGCCCGGAGCCAACCGCAAGGCCCTGCCGGCCATCCTGGAAGGGCTGGAGAAGAGAGAAGAAGAAAAAAGAAGTTGAGGCAGTTGAGGGTAGTGGGGGGTCAGGCGGTATATTCTATCGGCTCTATTTATACGTTTATACCCCCCGTCCCCAATGGTTGCCGGGGGGCCTCCCCTACACCTGCCTCCTGATACCTTGATTCAAATCCCAAATCCGAAATTCAAAATCCGAAACAAATCCAAATGATCCAAATACCAATGTTCCAAACAAAAGCAACATAGTCCCCTGCCCCTTGCCAATCGCCACTTGCCAGGTTTGCCCTTTTCCTGGTGATGGGGACTCTTGGTGCGGGTGATGGAGACTACGAGGGTTCCAGTGATGAGACACCCGCCGGCTCGGTGATGAATCAGCCCGGGCAGGCAACCAGAGCGAAAAGGGGATTCTTCTTCCCCTCTTTTACCGGGCGGCCACGGGGGGCCTCCCCTACACCTCCCTCCTTCTCTCCAACTTTCCAACTTNNACTCTCCAACTCCCCAACTCCCCGACTCCCCAACTCTCCAACTCTCCAACTCCCCAACTCTCCAACACTCTTTCAATTTGACTTGCTTTTGCCGTGGCGATACAAAGAAGAGATGCGAAAGCTGCCGCCTTTTCGTTTGGAACGTTATTTTGCCCAATGGGAATTCAAGGTGAAGATGCAGTTCAGCGCCTCGGACTGCGAGTCGCTTTCCATTTCCGCCCTGCTCGAGATGGCCCGGGAAAATGAACGCGAGAACTTTCACAATCAATGGCTGGGGTATACCGAAACCCCGGGTGATCCGCACCTGCGCCGATCCATCGCCGCCCTCTACCCGGGACTTGAAAGCGATGATATCCTGGTGGCCGCCCCCTCCGAACTGATCCTGCTCGCCATCCACGCCGCCCTGGAGCCGGGAGACCATGCCCTGGTCACCTGGCCGGCCTACCAGTCCCTGGCGGAAGTGGCGACAGCCGCCGGAGCCGCCATCACCCCCTGGCCGTTGCGGCCCGAAGACAGCCGCTGGCGCCTGGACCTGGACTTCCTGCGCGACCATTTGCAACCACGCACACGCATGGTGATCGTCAATTTTCCCCACAATCCCACGGGATTCATCCCCTCTGAACAGGAATGGAGCGAACTGCTGCAACTGGCGGATCAACATGGATTCCGCCTGTTTTCAGACGAGATGTATCGGCAACTGGAACATGAACCCTCGCGCCGCCTCACCGCCGCAGCCACGCCGGAAACCAGGCACATCTCTTTGTCCGGACTGTCCAAAGCCTACGGCCTGCCCGGGCTGCGCATCGGCTGGCTGGCCTGTCGAGACCGGGAGTTCCTGCAACGGACGGCCGCCATGAAGGATTACACCACCATCTGCAGCAGCGCTCCCTCGGAAGGTTTAGCCGGAATCGCCCTGGCCCACGGCGAAAAACTGTTGCAACGCAACCGCGAACGCGTGACCACTCACCTGGAGCTGTTGCGCTCAAAACTCGCGGACTTTCGCGAACGAGTGGAAATCATTGAACCCGATGGCGGTCCCATCCTCTTTCCCCGCTTCGTGGACGGCACCCGGGCCGGCCGCTTCGCCCATGAACTGATCCGGCGTCACAGTGTGCTCATGATCCCCGGAGAAATTTTCCAGATGGGCAGCGAGTTCTTCCGCGTGGGCCTGGGCCGCGACGATTTCCCCGCCGCCCTGGACCGTTTTTGCGAACTGCTGAGGGAATCCAGTTGAAAAAAAAGCTGGAAAGTTGGGATCCATTACGTTTCGTGTGGGTAAATCCGCATAGATGATGAGCGAGAAATTGTTGTGATGAGTACCCGCAGGGCATAA
>DBFQ01000080.1 GCA_002294665.1 Candidatus Aminicenantes bacterium UBA876 | reverse complement strand
TTTTTTTAGGACAGTAGTGATAAGGAATAATGAATAGAAAATCCCCAGACTTATTGATTACTTTCGGCTTTCAACTTTCGGCTCAATCTGCAAACTTCCGTTCCTCCCTCAACTATCTCAACTACCGCAACTTGGCCTTCCCTGATCCCTGTCCGCATTGACTCCGCCCGTTCACGCGTGGCATAATCAACATGGAGAAGAGATGAGCCCCACACTGGATCGTTCGCCCCTGTTGCTGGAATTCAAACGCATCCTGGGCGAGGAGGCTTCGGGCACCCTGACCGTCCGCGCGGATGACTGCACGCGCGAGCTGGTTTTCTTCCAGGGGAAATTGACCCGGGTGGACAGCACCCGGCCCCAGGAGGGATTGACCACCATCCTCCAGGATTGCGGCCTGATCTCCGGGGACGTGCTGGAAGAAGACGACGAACAGTTCGCCGAACTGCTGGTCAGCCGCGGCGTGCTGCAAAGGGGTGAAGTGGATTTCGCACGCCTGCACCGCATGCGTATCATCGCCCTCTCCCTGTTCTCGATCACGCAGGGTGAATGGACATTCCATGCGCAAAAAACCACGCCCGAATCGTCTCTCGGCGCCGCGATCCATCTGGCCGACATCCTGTCCGACGCGGTATCCAGCGTGGAAACCCACTATTACTTCCGCGAAATTTTCAGCCGCAGCCACCCCCGTTTCGTTGCGATTCCGCCCCATGCCCGCTCGCGGGTGTATGAACGCCAATCCTCGCTGTTCGCACGCATGCAGCACCTGGATGGACGCTCGCATGAACAGATCCGCGCCGAACTGAAAATCGAAGAGCAGGACTATTGGGAAACCCTGATCCTGTTTTTCCTGCTCGGAGGCGTGGTTTTCCCGGGATCCGACACCAGCGACGATGTCAAGAAACGCCGCGAGATGATCATCCGCTGGCGCGATCACCTGGAATCCGGGCAAATCGACCCCTTCGACCTGCTGGGGCTGGAGAAGGGGGCCACGCCGGCACAGGTGGAACAGGCGTTCCATGAGCGCTCACGTGATTTCCACCCGCGACACCTCGAACTGGATCCGGAAAACGAGTTGCACCCGGTCGCCATGAAGATCCTGGCGCAGATGGAAGCGGCGCGCGACACCCTGGCCGCGTCACCGCCGCCCGCACCTCCACCACCCATCCAGGAAGCGGAAAGCGAGAATCCCGTCAAGCGCGCCCAGGTGTATTTCCAGGAAGCGTTGGAAAACAAGGCACGCAAAAACTATGTGGAAGCGGTCGATTGCCTGCAACGGGCGGTGCACCTTGATCCGGAACGGGCCAAGTACTATTTCCAGTTGGGGTTGTGCCAGATGCACCTGCCCGCCTTCCGCAAGAACGCAGAGCAGAACCTGCTGAAAGCCGCGGAAATGGAGCCTTGGAACGCGGAACCCGTTTACCATCTCGGCGTCATGTTCCGTTCCGCGGGATTGCGCCGCATGTCGGAAAAGTATTTTCGCAAGGCATTGGAAATCAATATGGATCATACCAAGGCGGGTCAGGCGTTGCGTGAAATATCCGGAACAGCCGCACGTCGCTCGCGCAAAAACCGCAACTCTTTTTTCTGAGGCGAAGATGAGGCCGGTTGACCCGAAAAAAGACGTTGTCATCGTTGCAGGGGGTAAAGACAATGAGTGATTCCCGTTACAAGGTCGTTTTTGCCGGAACAATCCGCGCCGGGTTTGACGGTGTCACCGTGAGACAGCGTCTGGCTTCCCTGTATAAAACCACGCCCAAGCAGATCGAACGGTTGTTTTCCGGTCAACGCATGGTGCTCAAATCAGCGCTCACCCGCGAGGAAGCGGAGCGTTTCCGTCGCATCTTCGAAGAAACCGGCGCCGCCTGCGAAGTCGTCCCCGAGAACCTGGATCCCGCCGCCTCCGATGTAAACCCGGAGCCGGCTGAACCCCGGCCGGAGTCCCCCGCTCCGGTTACGACCGCGACCGTCAAGAGCCCGGCACAATCGCCCTATGTCGGCGGCAAGACGCCGAAACGCCGGCGCGCCCACCCCGTCATCTGGATCCTGGGCATCATGGTGTTTCTGGGCGCATTGTACTTCCTGCTGATCAACTTCTCCGTCAATCGTATGCCCAGGGTCGCGGACAGCGGCCCGGCCGCCTCGGTTTCCACCTATTCGGGGAACTGGGTCGATTACGAGGATGCTTCGGGATATTATTCACTGGAATTGCCGCCGGGATTCAGCGAAGCCCCCTTGACATCCGGCGCACGCAGCCGGGTGCGGTTTGAATACGCGAACGATGTCAGCCTCGTGATAGAGGCTGCTCCGCGCACGGACGCGTGGAGCAGCAGCCAGGAGCTCCAGCGACACATCCTGCGCATCCGCCAGGGGCTCGAACCCGACTATGCCGGCGCGGCGGTTTCGCGCACTTCGCCCATTCAACTCGCCGCGGCTGAAGGCTACATGCTTTTTCTGGAAAAGGACGCCATGCGGGCGCGGATCGTGGTTCTGGTCAACGCGGACAACACCGGTTTCCGCTGCGACATCATCAGCCGTGATCCGGGCGGCGACTCCATGCTGGAGACATTGACCCAGGCGGTTCTGGAACGCATGGACACGCGGCCGCGGCCGGAAACTCCCTGAGGCTGACTTCGTGCGCTGACACACAGGAGTTGAAATGCAAGCAGGCTTGCAGGCCCTAATGGAAATGCTGGCGGAGATCCGCCTGCTGGATTCGGTCACCGCCGTACTGCAATGGGACCAGGAAACCGGCATGCCCCCGGCCGCGGGCGGGTTGCGCGCACGGCAACTGGCATGGTTGTCACGCAGATCACACGACATCTACACCAGCCACGCATTTTTCAACCTGCTGGAAAAACTCGTGGATATGGAAAGCGGATCCGCCCATGACGATGCGGCGAGCGCCGAGCAGCGCCGCCTCTTGTACCTGGCGTGGCGGCGCTGGAAACGCCACAACGCCCTGGGCGCCGAGCTGGTTTCCCGCATCGCGGAACATGAATCGCGGACCCAGCAGGCCTGGACCCATTTGCGCCCCCGCAACGACTATTCCACCTTCGCCCCGTTGTTGAGAGAAATGCTGGATCTCAAACGCCGTGAAGCCGAGGCCATCTCCCTGGGGCCGACCTTGTACGACAGTCTGCTCGACGCGTTTGAGCCGGGTATGACCGCTTCCCAACTGGAGCGCATCTTTGCAACCCTGGCCGCACGGCTGGTGCCCCTGATCGCGCGGATCCTGGGTTCCAGTCGTTACCGGGATGACGATCCATTCCTGCCCGGGCCGTATGCCGAAAACACCCAGGAGGCGTTGTGCCGGGAAGTCCTTGTCGCCATGGGGCTGGATATGCAGGCAAGCCGCCTGGCGCGCTCGGCCCATCCGTTCACCATCGGCATCAACCCCCGGGACGTACGCCTGACTACCCGTTTCAATCCGGGCGATTTCCGGCCCGCCTTTTTCGCCGCCGTGCACGAAGGCGGACACGCGCTGTATGAGCAGGGGTTGAAGCTTGAACCCTACGGCTCCCCGCTGGAAGAAGCCGCTTCGATGGGATTGCATGAAAGCCAGTCCCGGGTATGGGAAAACCAGGTCGCGCGCGGCCGCCCGTTCTGGAACTGGTTTCTCCCCCGCCTGCGCCGCGCGTTTCCGCAGCGCCTGGACGGCATCGACCTGGATACGGCGCTGCGGGGAGTCAACCGTGTGCAGCCGGGCCTGATCCGCGTGGAAGCGGATGAAGTCACTTATACGCTCCACATCATCATGCGCTTTGAACTGGAAAGAGACCTGGTCAACGGCAGGCTGGACGTGGATGAACTCCCTGAAGCCTGGAACGCGCGCAGCGAATTCTACTTGAAGTTGCGCCCGCCCGATGACAGGGACGGGGTGATGCAGGATGTCCACTGGGCGTTCGGCGGCTTCGGCTATTTCCCTTCGTACGCGTTGGGAAACATTTACGCGGCCGCGCTCCTGGACCGTGCGCGCCGGGATCTTCCCGACCTGGACAACTCACTGGCCGAAGGACGCCTGACCGTATTGACGCAATGGCTGCGCCGCCATGTCCACAGCCGCGGCAGCCGCCTGTTCGGCGCCGACCTGGTGGCGGACCTCACCGGCGCCGTGGTTTCAGCCGAGCCCTACCTGGATTACCTGGAAACCAAGTACTCGCAGATTTATGTGACAAGTTGAAAAGTTCAGGAAGCTGGAGAGTTGGAAAGAAGGTGTCAGGTATCAGGTGAC
>DBFQ01000088.1 GCA_002294665.1 Candidatus Aminicenantes bacterium UBA876 | reverse complement strand
CAGACGTAGGCCTTGCCCTTCTCGATGAGCTCCACGGCAAAGTTGTAGAGCTGCTCAAAATAGTCCGAAGCGTAGTAGACCTTGTCGCCCCACTCGTAACCGAGCCAGGACACATCCTTCTTGATCGCCTCGACAAACTCCACGTTTTCCTTGTGCGGATTGGTGTCGTCGAAACGCAGGTTGCACAAGCCGTTGAAATCCCGTGCCAGTCCGAAGTTGAGGCAGATCGACTTGGCGTGCCCGATATGCAGGTAGCCGTTGGGCTCGGGAGGAAAGCGCGTCTGCACGCGGCCGCCGTTTTTGCCGCTGCGGATATCGGCGCTGATGATTTCACGAATGAAGTTGGTGGTGGTTTCCCGCTCGCCGTTCATTGACCTTCTCCTTTTTCCGCCGCCGGCGAGCCGTTTTCAGGCCCGGCCGCCTCACGGCTCGAAATCCAGTCGATCGCCCGGCGCAGTCTCCGCAGCGTAACCTCCCGGCCCAGGGTTTCCAGCAGCTCAAACAAACCCGGGCCGTGCCCCACGCCGCTGACCGCCAGCCGCACGGGATGGATCAGTTTGCCGGCGGACACTTCCATCTCTTCGGACAGGGCGCGGAACAACTCCTCCAGGTCAACGGCAACGAAAGATTCCCGCAACTCGATCTCCGCCAGGAGGCGTTCGAGCAGGGGCCGGGTTTCGCCGCGCATGTACTTGCGCGCCGGCTTGGCCTCGTATTCATGTGGATCGCAGAAAAAGTACTGCGCCTGTTGCGCCAGTTCCGTGAGCCGGCGGCTGCGCGGTTGCAGCAAGCGAATCACCGCCAGCTTATACTCCCGCTCGCGATGCGCCGGATCCTTGAGCCAGCCGTTCCGCTCCCAGTCCGACTGCACCGCTTCCAGCAGGGTTGCGGCGTCGCGACGCGCCAGGTATTGGCCGTTCATCCATTCCAGTTTCTGTTCGTCGAACACCGAGGCCTTGGCGGACACGCGGCCCAGGTCAAAAGCCGCGATCATCTCGTCGCGGTTCATGATCTCGCGATCGTCTCCCGGGGCCCAGCCCAGCAGGGCGAGAAAATTCACCAGCGCCTCGGGCAGAAAGCCCGCCTTGCGGTAATCCGTCACCGATGCCGCGCCGTGACGCTTGGACAATTTGCCCCCGCCCGGGGCCAGGATCACCGGCAGGTGGGCGAAAACGGGCAAGGTCCAGGAAAACGCCTCGTAGATCAGGATGTGGCGCGGGGTGGACGAGATCCACTCGTCGCCGCGCAGCACGTGGGTAATTCCCATGTAGTGATCATCCACCACGTTGGCCAGGTGATAGGTGGGCAGCCCGTCGGATTTCAGCAGCACCAGGTCGTCCAGCAGTTCGCTGCGGGTGGAGATCTCACCGCGGATGCGGTCCTGGAACGACACCAGCCGGTCATCGGGCACTTTCAGCCGGATCACATGGGCTTCGCCGGCGGCCATGCGCGCGGCCGCCGCGGCCGGATCCAGGTCGCGGCAATGGCGATCGTAACCGCCGGCTCCGGGCAATCTGGCGCGTTCCTGCTCCCGGCGCATCTCGGCCAGGCGCTCCGGGGTGCAGAAACAGGGATAAGCGTGGCCGGAGTCCAGCAGTATCCGCGCGTGGTCACGGTACAATTCCGCGCGCTCGGACTGGATATAGGGGCCGGCTTCTCCGCCGCGACCCGGGCCTTCGTCCCAATCCAGGCCCAGCCATTCGAGGCTGGAGAGGATCTCGTCCAGGGCCTCTTTCTGGTAGCGGGCGCGGTCGGTGTCTTCAATGCGCAAAAGGAATCGTCCGCCGTGACGACGGGCAAACAGGTAGTTGAACAGCGCGGTACGGGCGCCGCCCACGTGCATGTACCCCGTGGGAGACGGCGCGAAACGAACACGAACGGAATCAGTCATGCCATTATCCTCGCCGGAATGTAAGCGCCATTGTATCCGAAACCCCGCGTTGGCGCAAGCGTTTGAGGGCAAAGCGGGAAATCACGCGCCGCGGGTATCCACCGCGGAAAATCCCCCGCTGACGGCGCGGGCCGCCCGGCGCAGCAGGTCGCCGGGATAGGGGGTAACGGTTTTCATTTGCGGATCCAGCGTGACATCGGGACGGAATTGCTGCAGCACGAAGCGGTCGGCGCCGGCCAGGCGGGCCGCGATCCGGGAAATATCTTCGGGAAACACGATTCCGGGCACCACGGTGGTGCGAAACTCGTGCGCACAACCGCTGTGAATGATCCGGTCAATCGATTGATCGATCGCTTCCGGGTCGACGGCCACGCCCGCCGCCAGGGAGTAGCGTTCGGGAACGGCCTTGATGTCCATGGAGATGTAGTCGGCCAGTTTCATCTCCAGCACCCGGTTCAGGACATCGGGCCGGGATCCGTTGGTGTCCAGCTTGATTTCCAGGCCGGTGGCGCGAAGATCGCCCAGCAACTCCAGTATCCCCGGCTGGATCGTGGGCTCTCCCCCGGAAACGATCACTCCGTCCAGAAAACCCCTGCGCCGCGTCAATGTGTCCAGGATGTCTGCCGCGGGGATCGCGTCACAGCTTGCGGCCTCCAGCACCAGCGAGGGATTGTGGCAGAACGGGCAACGGAAATTGCAGCCGGCCACAAAGATCGCGGCCGCCACCCGGCCGGGAAAATCGATCAGGGTGGTACCGATAAAGCCGCAAATCCGCATGGGATTCCGGCTTAATTGACCGAGGGCGCCGGAGATTCGGGGTCAATCAGGTTGCGTTCTATGAACTCTTCCATCTTGCCCTTGTTCCAGTTCTGCACCGGGCGGTAGTAGCCCACCACGCGGGAATAGACTTCGGTGGGAATCACCTTGATGCGGACCTTGTCGGTTTCCGCCTGCACGTTCTGCCGGTTCTCTCTCTGCATGTAAGGCTCCTAGTTATAAAAATCATCGGCGGCCGGGGCGCCTTCACCCGTGCCCGCGGCCTCGTCCACGACCAGGTAAGACCCCTGGGGAAATTGCGCCAGTTTATCCCGGTCCACGGTGATTTCCACGCCGTATTCTTCCAGGTCTTCGCGGCGCTGCTCGCGGGGATCGAAATAGTGAATGCCCGGAATGTACCCCGATGTCGGCGAAATCGAAAAAGTGGGCGTAAAGGAAAAATAAGGCAGCCGGAAACGCTCGGTGATCTTGCGCGTCAGGCTGCGCACGACCTTCCAGTCGCGGATCTGCTCACCGAAAAACAGGTGCACCACCGTCCCCCCGGTGAATTTGCCCTGCAACTCATCCTGGTGTTCCAGCAACTCGTACACATCGGCAAACGCCGACACCGGGGGGTGAACCGAGTTGGTGTAATAGGGCTCGTTCTTGCCGCTGCTCACCAGGTCCGGGTAGCGTTCCCGATCCGCGCGGGCGAGGCGATACGAAGCCCCCTCCGCGGGCGTGGCTTCCAGGTTGTACATGTTGCCCGTTTCTTCCTGGATCTCCTGGATCCGTGCACGCATGAAATCGAGCACTTCCAGGGCGAAAGCGCGTGATTTTCCATCCACCAGGTCGGCGCCGAGAAAATTCAGCACGCACTCGTTCATGCCCACGATACCGATGGTGGAGAAATGAAATTTCCAGAACTCGCCGGTGCGTTCCTTCAGGGAGCGCAGGTAAAAGCGGGTGAAGGGGTACAGCCCGATTTCGGTGAAACGCTCGATGTTCTTGCGCTTGATTTCCAGCGCTTCCACGGCCAGGTTGATCTGTCGTTCCAGCAGATTGAAAAAGGTCTCCCGGTCATGGGCGCGGTAGCCGATCCGCGGCAGGTTCACCGTGACCACGCCGATGGATCCGGTCAGGGGGTTGGCGCCGAAAAGTCCGCCGCCGCGCTTCCACAATTCACGGTTGTCCAAACGCAGGCGGCAGCACATCGAGCGCGCGTCCTCGGGATTCATATCGGAATTCACGAAATTGGCGAAATAGGGGATACCGTACCGCGCGGTCATGCGCCACAGCGGTTCGAGTTCCTCGTTTTCCCAGTCGAAATCGGCCGCGATGTTGTAGGTGGGGATGGGGAAGGTGAAAATGCGTCCCTTGGCATCCCCCTCCATCATCACCTCGGCAAAGGCGCGGTTGATCAGGTTCATTTCCGCCTGAAAATCGCCGTAGGTCTCTTCTCGCAGTTCCCCGCCCACCACCACCGGCTTGTCCCGAAGGGTGACCGGGGCCACGAGGTCCATGGTCAGGTTGGTGAACGGAGTCTGGAAACCGACGCGGGTGGGCACGTTCAGGTTGAAGACGAATTCCTGGATCGATTGCTTGATTTCGGCATAATCCAGCCGGTCATAGCGAATGAACGGCGCCAGCAGGGTGTCGAAATTGGAAAAAGCCTGCGCACCGGCGGCTTCACCCTGCAGGGTATAGAAAAAGTTGACCACCTGGCCCAGGGCGGTGCGGAAATGCTTGGCCGGCAGCGACTCCACCTTGCCCTTGGCGCCGGTAAAGCCCACGCTTAACAAATCCTCCAGGTCCCAGCCCACGCAATACGGCCCCAGGACCCCCAGGTCATGGATGTGCAGATCGCCTTCCTCATGGGCCATGCGGATATCCAGCGGATAGAGCTTGCGCAACCAGTACTTGGCCACCAGCTTGGATGATACGTGCAGGTTCAGCCCCTGGAGGGAATAGGACATGTTGGAGTTTTCCTTGATGCGCCAGTCACGCATGTTCAGGTACTCGTCGATCACCTGGATGCCGTCCAGGAAATTCTGGCGGATGTCGCGCATCTCCGCGCGTTTTTCACGGTAGAGGATATAGGCTTTGGCCGCCTCGGCCTGCTGCCTGTCGATCAGGACACGTTCCACGATGTCCTGGATCTCTTCCACGTTCGGCACAATCCGCGCCTGGAAAAAGCGCTTATCCAATGCCGCGACCACCGCGTCGCTCAACTGCTGAATCAACGGCTGATCCTTGTTGCCGACGGCGCGAAACGCCTTGGCGATGGCGCGGCTGATCTTCTGCTGATCAAAGGGAAGGTAACGCCCGTCCCGTTTTTGAATAGACCTCTCCTGCGACATGTGCCCACTCCTGAAAGGGGGAAAATCTCTCCTTCTACCCGTGTATGTTACACAGCAAAGCCGGGTTTGTCAACATTCCGACACAAGATATGGGGTCATTTTTAAAAAAACTTCCATATCTAGTGAGTAAATCCATTCTCGAAGCGAGAGGCGACGGGCCCGAAATGCCGGCATATTGCCCCCGTGATGCCGCTTGGAGTACAATGGACCCCAAGCGTGACAGGAGCGGATCGATGACAACCAGCACGGTGCTTTTCGCTTTCGGCCTGACCCTGGTGGCCGGCCTCTCCACCGGCATCGGCAGCGCCATGGCCCTGGTTGCCAAGCGCACCAACACCCGTTTCCTCTCCGCGTCGCTGGGTTTTTCCGCCGGCGTCATGATCTACGTTTCGTTTGTTGAGCTCCTGGGTGAAGCCCGCGAAACCCTGACCGGGGAATGGGACCAACGGGCGGGCAACTGGCTGGCAATGGCCGCTTTCTTCTCCGGCATCCTGCTGGCCGCGATCATCGACCGCCTGGTTCCGGATGTGGAAAACCCGCATGAAGTCCACCGCGTGGAAGAACTCGACCCCGAATCGGATCGTCATCCCAAAAACCCCCAGTTAATGCGCATGGGCCTCATGACCGCCCTGGCAATCGCCGTGCACAATTTTCCCGAAGGTATCGCCACCTTCGCCAGCGCCCTGTCGGATGTTTCACTGGGAATCGCCATCACCCTGGCCATCGCCATCCACAACATTCCCGAAGGCATCGCCGTGTCCGTGCCCATCTATTACGCCACGGGCAACCGCCGCAAGGCCTTCTGGCTGTCCTTCTTGTCCGGCCTGGCCGAGCCCCTGGGCGCGGTCGTGGGCTACATCCTGTTTCTGACCTTCTTCAGCGAAACCATCTTCGGCTTCCTTCTCGCCGCCGTGGCCGGCATCATGGTGTTTATCTCACTGGACGAATTGCTGCCTGCGGCCCGGGAATACGGCGAACACCACGTGGCAATCTACGGCCTGGTCGCCGGCATGGCGGTGATGGCGCTGAGCCTGCAGTTGATTTGAAAAGTTGGAAAGTTGGAGGGTTGGANNTGGAGGGTTGGAAAGTTGGAGAGAAGGTGACAGGTATCAGGCGTAGGGGCGGCCCCCCTGGCCGCCCTGCAGAAGGTAGAAGGTAGAAAACAGCGCTCATATTGATTATCGCGCCTTATTCCTTCTTCTTTATTCCTTATTCATTATCGGTTTTGGTTTTTTCATCACCGAGCCTCAAGTTTTCCCATCACCGTTCGGCTGAGACAGTTGAAAAGGGAAGAAAATCCCAAATCCCAATCTCTAAATCCCAAACAAATTCAAAATTCCAATGTTCAAAATTCAAAACATATGCCTGTAGCGAAGCGAAAGGAACCGTTTCTTTATTCTTTCTACCTTATTCTTTATTCAGAGCCCGAAGGACCTGTCACCTGATACCTGACACCTTGGTT
>DBFQ01000072.1 GCA_002294665.1 Candidatus Aminicenantes bacterium UBA876 | reverse complement strand
GGAAGCCGCTTCCACCACGGCGGCCGCCATCTCTTCCGCTCCGGCGCCGCCGTGGGCATGGGCCGTGGAAACCGCGGCACGCGCGCCCTGCTCGCGGGCATAGGCCTTGATGGTTTCCAGCTCTTCTGTACTGTCATCCGGGAACGCGTTGATCGCCACCACCGGTTGCAGGCCGAACTCGCGCACATTGGCGATATGCCGTCCCAGGTTGGCCAGGCCGTCACGCAAGGCCGCCATGCCCTTGCCCTTACCCTGGTAGCGCAGCGCACGTACAGTTGCCACCACAACCACGGCATGGATGCGGTATCCCGCCGTGCGACTGACCAGGTTGACGAATTTTTCAAAACCCAGGTCGGAACCGAACCCGCATTCGGTCACCACGTAATCGGCCATTTTCAAGGCCATGCGGTTGGCCAGCACCGAGTTGGTGCCGAAAGAGATATTTGCGAACGGACCGCAATGGATCAGCGCCGCGGTGCGCTCCATGGTCTGGACCAGGTTGGGCTTGATGGCATCCTTGAGCACGGCGGCCATGGCGCCGCAGACCTTGAAATCCCGGACGTACGCCGGCTGGTTGTTGCGCGAAAACCCCACCAGGATGCGCCCCAAACGCTCCTTCAAATCGCGGATGTTTTCCGAAAGCGTCAGCACGGCCATCACCTCGGAGGCGGCCGTAATCAACACCTCGTCCTCGCGCGGATACCCGTGCTTGGATCCTCCGAGGCCGACGACAATGTGGCGCAGGCTGCGGTCGTTCATATCCATGGCGCGATTCCACAGGATGCGGCGCGTATCGAGGCGCAGGTCGTTGGAAAAGTGCATGTGGTTGCCGATCACCGCCGACAAGAGGTTGTTGGCCGTCGTCACCGCATGGATGTCACCGGTAAAGTGCAGGTTGATATCCTCCATGGGCAGAACCTGCGAATAACCCCCGCCCGCGGCGCCGCCTTTTACTCCGAAAACCGGACCCAGCGACGGTTCGCGCAAGGTGACGATCGAAGCATGGCCCAGGCGGTTCAAGCCCATGGTGAGGCCGATCGAAGTAGTGGTTTTCCCCTCGCCGTATTTGGTCGGCGTGACGGCCGTCACCACGATGAGTTTCCCGTCGGGTCGGGCTTTGAAACGTTCCAGCAGGGACAGGTCGATTTTGCCCTTGAAACGCCCGCAGGGGGAAAACTCGCTTTCGAGTATACCCAGGCGTTCCCGCAATGACTCGATGGGTTCCAGTTCAACCGCGCGGGCGATTTCGATATCCGATTTCATGATCACCTCCAGGCGCGACAACAGATACAGCCTAGCAACGGCGCATACAGAAGTCAACGTCGGCACAACGGGTTGACAAGTTAAGGGTGAAACACTATAATCCGGTTTCCCATAATCGATCCCCGAATCCAAGGCCGCCGCCGAACGGCCGGCCCAGAGGTTGCGGTTGAAACGCGTTTTCACGGTACAAACAGTTCTGCAGTTTATTTTTCTGCTGGGCTTCTGGCTGTTGCTGAGCGGGCACTACGACCTCTTCCATGTGTCCATGGGCGTGGTATCCGCAACCGCGGTGGTTCTCCTGCATCTCAGGCTGCGCCGCCTGCACTTCTATCGCGAAGAGATGCAGCAGGTCGAAGCCCGCATCAAACAGCAATACCCCGCCGGTCTGCGCCCGCTTCGCTTTGTCTACTATGTTTTCTGGCTGTTGTGGCAGATCCTGGTGGCGAGCCTGCAGGTGGCCTACGCGGTCCTGAGTCCGCGCATGCCCATCGATCCCTCAATTGTGACCTTCAAGACCCGCTTGCCGGGAACCAGCTCGCGCGTCATCCTGGGCAACTCCATCACCCTGACTCCCGGAACCATCACGGTCCAGCTTCAGGATGATGAATTCGTGGTGCACGCCCTGATGGATGTATCGGCATCGGGTATCCTGGATGGATCCCTGCCCGGCCAGGTGGCGCGCCTGTATGCGAAAACTCCGGGCCAGGTGGTCGGAAGCACGGCCATCATCCGTTCAAAAAGAGATATGTGATGCAACATTACCTGATCTATTTTGCCGTATTGCTGACCATCATCATCTTCGTGCCCTTTTACCGCGTGGTCACCGGCCCGACCCTTTACGACCGCATGCTGTGCGCCGGATCCATCGCCACCAACTCCATGGTGATCATCCTGCTGGTCGGGGTGATCTTTAACCGTCTCGATATGTTTGTCGACATCACCATGGCGTATGCCGGGTTGAATTTCATCGGCACCATCGCCTTCGCGAAATACCTCGGGTCCACCCTGAAATCAAAGAAAAAAGATGGAAATTAGCACGGTTATCTCCATTATCCTGGTCAGCCTGGGCACCTTCTTCATGGCCGTGGGCAGCATCGGCCTGATCCGCCTGCCCGATTTCTACTGCCGCGCCCATGCCCAGGGCAAAGTGGACACCCTGGCCCTGATCCTGATCATCCTGGGCCTGGTGATTTATGAAGGTTTCACCCTTACCAGCGTCAAGTTGTTGCTCATTATCGTGTTCGTGGCCCTGACCAATCCCACGGGAACCAACGCCCTGACCAACGCGGCATACCGCTTCGGCCTGCGCCCCTGGTTCAAACGCGACCACCCGCGGCGCAAAAACCGGTCCGGGGAAGGCTGACCATGTACTGGCAACTGGAAATCGTACTCTTCCTCTTTCTGATCGTCACCGCCGCCATGGCGTTATGGGTACGCAACCTGGTCTCCGCGGTGATCGTGCTGAGCGTGTTCAGCTTCTTTTCCGCCCTGCTCTACGCGGCCATGGGCGCCGTGGATGTGGGTTTTACCGAAGCGGTCGTGGGCGCCGGCGTATCCGGCGTGCTCATGCTGGTCGCCCTGTTCAAGACCTGGCGAAGGAGCAGCGATTGAAAACCGCCAATTACATTGTCTTATTGCTGTTTACCGGGCTGATGATTTACGCCTCGCTGGGACTTCCCCAGCGGGGAGATCCTTACGCCCCCATCCACCTCGACCAAAGCCCGGTCCACTCCCCCGGAGCCGCCGCTTACTACATCCGCAACGCCCGACGTGACGCGCATACGGACAACATGGTCACCGTGATCCTGGCCGACTACCGCGGCTACGACACCCTGGGTGAAGAAACCGTGATCATGACCGCCGGACTGATCTGTTTCATGCTGCTGCGGCGGCGCAAAGACAAAAAAGATGAAAACGCATAGGCCCAACCCGATTGTTTCCCTGGTCAGCCGCACCGTATCTCCGTTTATCATGATGTTCGCCCTGTACGTGATTTTTCACGGCCATTACAGTCCGGGCGGCGGCTTCCAGGGCGGCACGCTGATCGCCGCGGCCATCATCCTGGTACGCCTGTCCGAAGGCAGTGAAAGGGCCCAACTGCAGTTTTCCCGCTCCTGGGCCACGCCGCTGGGTTCACTGGGCGTATTGATCTATTTCAGCACCGGCCTGGCGGCCCTGCTCATGGGCGACCGTTTTCTGAATTACGCGGCGTTGCACCTGTCTCACCATGAGCCATTGAGCCGTTCCTATGGCATTCTGCTGGTCGAGATCGGTGTCGGCCTGGCGGTACTGGCCATCCTGGTATCCATCTACGACAACCTGCTGGAGGGCGATCCGGATGCTTGATTTCTTTGTCGGCCATTACGCCTACTGGTTTGCCTTTATCCTGATGGCGATCGGCCTTTATGGCATGATGATCAAGAACAACCTGGTCAAGAAACTGATCGGCATGACGATCTTCCAGGTTTCCATCATCCTTTTTTACGTGGCCGCTGCCAACAAGTGGGGAGCGACCGTACCGGTGCTGGATGCCGTCAAAGGTCCCCTGGATCCCGCCCATTACATCAATCCGCTTCCCCATACCCTGATGCTGACGGCCATCGTTGTCGGCGTAGCCACCCTGGGAGTGGCGCTGGCGCTGGTGATCACGATTTTCAAACGCTACCAAACCCTGGACGAAACCCGCCTGCTGGCAGAAATGAGAAAAGACGATGATTCTGAGTAATTCACCCGCCCTCGCCCCCTTGAGCCTGCTGCTGGCGGCCATCCTCATCCCCATGGTGGCTTTCCGCAAGCGCTGGCTGGCCTATCCCCTGGCACTGTGCGCGTCAGCCTTCGCGACGATTATTTCGGTGGTCAATGTCGTGCGCGTGCTCGCAGAAGGGACCATCCATTACCATTTCGGCGGTTGGCTCCCTCCCATCGGCATCGAATACGTGCTGGACCCCTTGTCCGCATTCGTATCCCTGGTAATCAACGCGGTCAGTCTGCTGGTGCTGCTGCACGCCCACCGCAGCGTAGCCGCCGAACTCCCCGACCGGTCCATGCCCTACTACGCCGTTGTCATGCTGATGCTGACCGGATTCAACGGCATCGTCATGACCGGTGACTTTTTCAACCTCTACGTCTTCCTGGAGATCAGTTCCCTGGCCCTGTACGGCATGATCGCCGTGGGCAACAGGAAGGCCCCCGTGGCCGCTTTCCGTTACCTGATCATGGGCACCGTGGGCGGCAGTTTCTACCTTCTCGGAGTCGGTTTCCTGTACATGACCACCGGGTCGTTGAACATGGCCGACGTGGCCCGGATCGCGCCCACCCTGTATCACCAGCCCGCCCTGGTGGCGGCCCTGGGCCTGATGGTAACGGGCCTGGGCATTAAAATGGCCATCTTCCCTCTCCACGGCTGGCTGCCCGATGCCTATACCTACGCGCCTTCCGCGTCTTCGGCCCTGATCGCGCCGGTGGGAGCCAAGGTCGGCGCATACGCGATCATCCGCGTGATTTTTTACGTATTCGGCGTGGACTTCGTGCGCAACTCCCTGCCGCTGACGGAAATCCTGGCCTGGCTGGGAGCAATCGCCATCATTTACGGTTCCATAATGGCCATGGCCCAGAAAGAAATGAAACGCATGCTGGCCTACAGCAGCGTGGCCCAGATCGGTTACATCGGTTTGGGGATCGGCCTGGCCAACGCCTACGGCATCATCGGAGCCGTGCTCCACGTCATGAACCACGCCGTCATGAAGGCCTGCCTCTTCCTGGTCGCGGGAAATTACCGCATCAAACTGGGCCATTCCACCATTCCCCGGCTGGATCACCGCGTGCGTAAACGCATGCCCTGGACCACGGCGGCTTTTGCCGCGGGGGCGCTTTCCATGGTGGGAGTGCCACCGACTGTGGGGTTTTTCAGCAAGTGGTACCTGGCATTGGGAACCATCCAGAACCACCGCTGGCTGTTCCTGGCCGCCCTGCTGGTCAGCAGCCTGCTGAACGCGATCTACTTTTTCCGCATCCTCGAGAAGGTCTACATGAAGCCCATGCAGGGAGAGGTACCCGACGATCACGCCACTGCGCGGGAAGAAGCGCCGGCCTCGATGCTGACGCCCACACTGATCCTGGCCACCGCCCTGATCATCCTGGGCCTGCTCAACGCCGTGATTGTAAGCGGAATCATCCAGGCGATTGTTCCTCCCGGCATGTAAAAAACAACAATGGCAGCAGACAACACCATCCAGTCGATTATCCCGTTGCTGGCCGTACTGGTCTCCCTGGCGGCCGTCCCCCTGATCCTTTTTTCATCCCGCCGCCCCAACCTGCGTGAATCCTGGACCGTGGGGGCGGGCGTGGTGAAGTTTGCATTGGTTTTGTCGCTTCTGCCCGGGGCGCTGGCGGGGAAAAGCGCGGGCATCGCCCTGCTCGAACTGGCCCCGGGAATCCGCCTCGCACTCAAAGCCGACCCCTTCGGGGTATTCTTCGCCATGATCGCTTCCGGGCTGTGGATCCTGACCTCGTTTTATTCCATCGGCTATGTGCGCGGACTGAATGAACACAAGCAGACCCGCTACTATGCCTCGTTCGCCGTCTGCCTCTCCGCCACCATCGGTATTGCCTTTTCCGCCAACCTGTTGACCTTCATCCTCTTTTACGAGATCCTGACCATCGCCACCTATCCCCTGGTGATTCACAAGGAAACACCCAAGGCGATCCGTGCCGGTCGCAAGTACCTGGCCTACACGCTGACGGCCGGACTGTTCCTGATCGCTGCTGCGGCCCTGACCTGGCAGATCACCGGCAGCCTCGACTTCATGGCCGGCGGCATCTTCAACCAGCGCCCCCTGGCACCCGCCGCGGCGCGCATGCTCTTTTTCCTCTTTCTGGGCGGCGTCGGCGTCAAGGCATCGATCATGCCCCTGCACGCCTGGTTGCCGACAGCCATGGCCGCGCCCACGCCGGTCAGCGCCCTGCTTCATGCCGTGGCCGTGGTCAAATCCGGCGTGTTCGGTGTGATCCGCGTAGTGGGATTCGTGTTCGGACCGGCGTTGATGAAAGAAATGGGGCTGGGACGCATCCTGATGGTTTTTGCCGGTTTCACCATCATCACCGCCTCGCTGCTGGCCCTGAAACAGGACAACCTGAAACGGCGGCTGGCCTATTCCACGGTCGGTCACCTTTCCTACATCGTGCTGGGAGCGGGCATGCTCACGTCGGCGGCCCTGACCGGGGCCATGCTGCATATCGCCTTTCACGCCACCATGAAAATCACCATGTTTTTCGTGGCCGGAGCGATCTACGTCAACCTGCACAAGGAAAACATCAGTGAACTCAACGGCATCGGCAAAGTCATGCCCTGGAGCATGGGCGCCTTCACCGTGGCCGCCATCGGTTTGAGCGGCCTGCCGCCCATCAACGGTTTCATGAGCAAGTGGTACCTGGGCATGGGTTCCATGCAGGCGGACACATTGATTCCACTCTTCATCCTGGTCGCCAGCGGCATCCTGAACGCAGCGTACTTCTTCCCCATCGCGCACCGCGCCTTTTTCCGCAGCCCGAAAGGAGACGAACTGGCCGGGCATGGTGAAGCCTCACCCTTCATGGTGGTGCCCTTGTGCCTGACGGCATTTTTATCCGTGGTTTTCGGCATTTACCCCGATCTGTTTTTCCGCTTTTACCGGCTGGCCGCGGGGGTGGCCGCCGCCATCCTGGGAGGCGCATGATGATGAAGCGATTCTGGCCTGTCGCCGCGGCCCTGGTCGCCGTCGCCAGCCTGGTGACCGAACTCTTTTTCACCCATCATGAACCCGGCCATTCCCATTGGTGGAACCACGTTCCCGGATTTTTCATCCTCTTCGGCTTCTTCGGTTGCGTGATCATCATCCTGTTTGCCAAGACCCTGGGGGAAAAAATCCTGGACCGGCGGGAGGATTATTACGATGCTGAATGAATGGATCATCCCCCCCGCCCTGATCATGATCATCGGCGCCCTGCTGCTGCCGGTCATTCCCCGCAGACTGCGTTCATCCCTTTTCGTCCTGACCTGCGTACTGGCCCTGGCACGTGTATGGACATTCTCCGACGGAGCCACCCTGACGGTACCGTTGATGGACTACACCCTGACCCTGGTCAAAGTGGACGCCCTCAGCCGGGTGTTCGGCACCATCTTCGCCCTCATCGCCGCTGGCGGCGGCATTTACGCCTTTCACATCCGTGACGCCGGGCAACAGACAGCCGCATTGCTGTACGCGGCGGGCGCCCTGGGAGTCACATTCGCCGGCGACCTGTTCACCCTGTTCCTGTTCTGGGAACTGATGGCGTTTACATCGGTCTTTCTGGTATGGGCCCGCCGGGTGCCGGAGTCACGCAAAGCCGGTTTCCGCTATCTCATCTACCACGTGCTGGGCGGCGGCCTGCTTTTCGCGGGCATCCTCATGTACCTCGGCGGCGGCGGCGACATGGCGGTCTCGCGCCTCTCCCCCGGCCAGGGTCCCGCAGTCTGGATCATGCTGCTGGGTGTCGCGATCAACGCGGCGATCCCCCCCCTGCACACCTGGCTCAGCGACGCCTATCCACGCGCCACGGTAACCGGCGCGGTATTCATGAGCGCCTTTACCACCAAATCAGCGGTCTACGTGCTGATCCGCGTGTTTCCCGGTTGGGAAATCCTCTTGTGGGCCGGAGTGATCATGACCCTGTATGGGGTCGTTTTCGCCGTGTTGTCGAATGATATCCGCGGTATCCTGGCCTATCACATCATCAGCCAGGTGGGCTACATGGTGGCCGGCGTGGGCATCGGCACGGAAATGGCCCTGAACGGTTCCGCGGCCCACGCGTTCAGCCATATCCTCTACAAGGCGCTGCTCTTCATGGGGGCCGGCGCGGTCATCCATGCCACGGGCAAACACCGTTTGTCCGACCTGGGCGGACTGGCCAGGTACATGCCGCGCACCTTGATCCTGTACATGGTGGCGGCCTTCTCCATATCCGGTGTGCCGCTGTTCAACGGCTTCATCAGTAAGTCGATGGTCGTTTCCGCAGCCGGGGCCGCCCATTATCCCACCGCCATGCTGCTGCTCAACCTGGCCGCGGTCGGCACCTTTCTTTCCGTGGGCATCAAGCTGCCCTGGTTCACCTGGTTCAGCCGCGAAAAACCCGCAGAAATCGAGGTACGCAAACCTCCAATCAACATGTTCCTGGGCATGGGCCTGGCCGCGATATTGTGTTTTCTCTACGGCGTCATGCCGGGACTGCTCTACCGCATGTTGCCCTTCCCGGTCGATTTTGAACCCTATACCACCGCCCACCTGGTAGAATCGGTGCAGATGCTGCTCTTTACCTTTGTCGGCTTCTGGCTGCTGCGCCGCCGGCTGACCCCCCACGAAGGCATCAGCCTGGACCTGGACTGGTTCTACCGCCGCAGCAAACCCTTTTTCCGCAACGTATTCGTCAACGCCCCGGCCCACCTGTTCGATCAATCCGACCGTACCCTGCAGGGAATCATCGCCAAAGCGGTGGCGTTCGGACGCAATCCCATGCTGCATTTTTCACCCCCCACCCGGGACAAGACCTATACCCCCGACCGCTACCGCCCGCCCGCCGGCAGCCTGGTGGCGGTCACCCTGGCCGCCCTCTGCCTCATCCTTATCCTCTCCCTGGTGTAGCGAGGTAGCGAGCCGCCGCCGTGGCGGCGGCTCAATTTGGAGAGTTGGAGAGAAGTGGCAGGCAACAGCTTCAGTCTCCGGCCTTTGCAAAAGTCACAATACAGGGAAAGCCCGGACCGGAAAAACCGACGCAGACCCATTCATTTTCATGCCTGGGCTCAGTCTCCAGTGCCGGGTAGATGAGTCCAAACTCAACAGACGGTTTTCCCGCGAATCAGATCAGAATCGTTCCGCTCAATCTGGAAGCGGTTGTGAAAACAGATGCTTGCCTATTTCATTTCTTTCATTGCGGCATACGCTTTTTGGCCGTTAACGATAGACGGACCACCGCCCATCACAACAGCAACGCCAATTGTTTCAACGATTTCTTCCTGTGTGGCTCCAGCGTTCAGGGCTGCCTGCACATGGCATGCGATGCATCCTTCGCATCGGATCGTAATTGCAATTCCCAATGAAATCAGTTCTTTCTGTTTCGGGCTTAATGCCTTGTCTTCCGCGGCCGCATGGTGCATTTTCACAAAGCCTTCGGCCGCTTTCGGGTTCTATTTGGATAAGGTGCCAATAAAACCATATACCTCTTTTGCCTGATTTGCGTACTTACTCATACTGCCTCCTCCTCTTTGGTTCTCCATTCATTCTAAAGAAATGATCTCCGATAGTAACCCTGATAACCGCTGGCAGGCCATTTTAATCCATGAAATTTGAATACCGCATCGGAAACCGGGTACATCGATAACCATGCACTGCTGTTGTCGTTGACACCGATCGCATTCTACCAGAGTCTCCATCTTGCCTTTATCACACGGCCGTTAGGATCAATAGTGAAGATGCGGTGCTCCACATGGGTCTCCCGGCGAACACTTGGAGGGTTGTGATGAGTCACGCCTGAGGAGTCGGTCCAGCTCTCACCTTCGGTTCTGACATCTTCAGTCCAACGAATTTCGAATGTCAGTACTTTCTGTCCTTTTGAGTCTGTGGCAACAGACCATGGCCTTCCGTATTCAGTATAGAGGTCTGCCTGTGACCGCCCGATGAACCGTTTCACTTCCCGGTTGCGGTAGCTGATTCCGCAGGCGGCCAGCGCCAAAGTGCTGAACAGCAATACGGTAACTATTGAGTATTTCATCCCTTTCTCCTGAATGCGGATTATATTTTTCTCCAATCAGCGATGTATACATAAAAATCAGGAAATGGATAATCCCGTTGCCGGACCATGTAGGCCGTCAGTTGGTAGTTTTTCCCCATGGTGAGAAGAGAGTAACTGTCATTCCGCATGCCGGCAATGTGGTAGAACGGGCCGGAGCGCGAACCACCATGGGTGTGCAGTAGCCCGTTTTCCTCTAAAGGCCGATCCACGCGGATGCGCAAAGTCTTGTTATCCGGCAGACGATAACTGTTTACCCGAAGTTCGAGAAGCACTTTCAACTCAGAAAGCAGTTCAGAACGCTTCCGCTGAAAATGGCCGATGTTTGCTGGATCTCCGGGGCCCTCACGGGCAGCTTTGATTTTGGCGTCCAAATTGGCAATCTCCAGTTCCAGCGCTCGCAACGATGCGCGTAGGCAGCCTGCTTTGATGCCAGAATGACCCGGTATGTCCAGGGTAAGGGGACCCTCCGGAATAAAATACATCCCAGTCGTCTTGTTGCTGCTGATTGCAGTTTTCATATCCAGCAGCTCACCGATTGAAAACAGATCTTCCGGAAAAAGTGTGGAGTTCGCTGTGAAAAGCTCTGGAGCGTATGCCAGGGATGCCAGGGTTCTGACTTCCAGGAGCAGGTCGCTTCGTAAAGCGGAAGACCCGCGATAACGGGCCACCTGCAGGTAGAAGACGGGCGTTCTGCCCGTTTTGAAAAACCATTGCATGTGTTGCTTTTCAATATAGCCGGGATACAGCTTTGCCGAGGAACTCAGATCCCATCCATCATCTGAAAAAGAATCAAGATCCTGCCTGTTCCTCAAAAATCCCAATGAGCCGGGCAGAATCATGTAAAGCATCAACTTGTTCTCAGAGTTGCCTGGAGCGCATCTTTTCATGGGGAAAAAAAGCTTATCTGTGCTGAACCGGACCATGAATACCCGATTCGATCCGTCCTGGTTATTGTTTTTCATGAGAAAAAATACAAAATTGTTTCTGCCCGAAGCAATGTGTTCTTCCACAACCAATTTCAGATGAGAATCGGTTTCCGGAAGAGAAAGGCCTTCTTTTTCAAGTATCCTGCCCGCCTGCAGAACGAATTCCTGCCAGTTCTTGAGTGTGGATGTGTGGGCCGTCATTGCGGAAACCGCGGAAACATCACCCGATGGCAGAAGCCTGTCCGCAACCGGTTCGCCTTTGGATGGTTCCTCTGAAAAACGAATTGACTTGACTGCCAGCAATTCCTTAAGGATGCGGGCCTGTTCGGGATCGTAGGTCGCAATCACAGGTGATGAAGGTAAGGGAAGAAAAATCAGGGCAGCGTCCGCCCGAAACCCTCCCCAGGGGAAACAGCCGCAGATCATCTCCTCATGCCCATTGCATAAAAGCAAAACTGGCGTAGCGCTCTCCATGAGAGCAGAACCCATTTGCATTACACAGACCTTGCCGGATGGAAAAATAACAAACCCGGCAGACAGACAGATGACCATTGTGATTAAAAGTCTTTTCATCATATCTCCCGCCTTCAGGATGGATCAAGCGAATCAAAAACGCTTTCACCTTGCAGAATCATTCTGCAGTGGGA
>DBFQ01000094.1 GCA_002294665.1 Candidatus Aminicenantes bacterium UBA876 | reverse complement strand
TACCCTTTCGGGCACAAGAGGGAAGAAGTAGAAAAAGAAGGTGGCAGGTATCAGGTGACACAGGAAGGCAGGAAATCCCGCCCTCTTGCCACTGTTCCCTTGTTCGTTTCGGTACTTGTGGAAGGTAGGGAGGCTCGGGAGTATTCGTAAGAAAGGCAAAAGTTTTTACAGGGTTCTTTTTACTTTCAACTTTAGACTAAGAGCCCTTGCCACTTGCCCATCGCCCAGGGCGGCCACGGGGGGTTGCCCCTGCTGTCCTGCCTCCTGTCACCTTCTCTCCAACTCTCTCAGCGGCCTCAGCCGGACGGTGATGGGGAAACCTGGAGTCCGGTGATGAAAAAGCCGGCACCGATTCTGAATAAGGAATAAAGAAGAAGGAATTAGCTGCAAGAATCACAATGGTTTCTTATTCATTATTCCTTATGCATTATTCCGACCTGTTTCTCGGCACTCGCCCCTCGCCATACCGGTTCAATGACGCTTGCGAAGCAAGCTAATGACATGAGCGAAGCGAATAAATGACAAGTGTTTCGAATGACAGGGCATCTGAATGACAGGCACGCTTTTTTTGGTTCACTTGAATTTGGATCATTTGAATTTGTTTTGGATTTCGAATTTGGGATTTGGGGTTTTTCTGCTTTCTACCTTCTACGTTCTACAGGGCGGCCACGGGGGGCCTCCCCTACACCTGTCACCTTCTCTCCAACTTCCCAACTCTCCAACTTTCCAACTCTCCAACTCTCCAACTTTTTTTTAATTATTGATTTTCCGCATGGATGGCAATAAGATTGTTTTCTCCGGGGCGAGGCGTTCGAAAAGATGTGGAGGGAATGGGTGAAAAAAAGCAAGGTTCTTCTGATTCCAGCCCTGTCGGTCATGCTGCTGTTGCAGGGCTGCGCGGTGATGAATGAAATCGCCGGTACTTTCGCCAGCCTGAAACGGTTGCAGTTCCGCCTGGGCGCCATATCCGACTTTACCCTGGCCGGAATACGCGTCAGCCGCATATCCAGCCTGGAAAGCTTCACTGTCGCGGACGGCCTGCGCCTGCTGGCCGCTTTCCGGAACCGCAGCCTTCCGGCGCGATTTCTATTGCAGGTGGAAGCGCGCAATCCCAATGACGGAACCGGCGGAAGCCCGCGGACCGTCTCCACGTTGACGCGTTTTGACTGGCGTTTGCTGATTGACGATCGGCCCACCATCAGCGGCGGCATCGATGCGCCCCTGGAGATTCCGGGAACCGGAGATGTCAGCTTCATCCCCCTGGGCATCGAACTGGATCTCTACGAGTTCTTCGGCCACAAAGGCTACGAGGACATTCTGCGTCTTGCCCTGGCTTTGGGAGGACAGGATAACGATATCACCCGCGTTGCCCTGGATGCGCAGCCGGGAGTATCCACCCCTTTCGGAGAGATTACGTACCCGGATCGCATTATCATTATTTCCAGGGAGTTTCGCTGAGTGATCCTCCGGGAATCAGCCGGAGATCAGGAGAAAACCAAAAATGAGATTTCAACGGTGGAATTGGACGCTGGGCCTGCTGCTGGCATTCACAATGGTTGGCAGTTTGGTTGCGACACCACCCCCGGACTCCCGGCTCGATGCCGGACAGTATTTCTGGGGCGGGGTGGGGATCGGTCGCTTCAGCGGTGGGGAACTGCACGACGTTGTGGGCGGGGGCCTGCATCTGTCCGCTCAATTCAGTTCCAGAAACTACTTTTCCGTGTACGGCCTCGGGGCCAGCCGCTGGTTCAGCGATGGCAATACGATCAGCGAAATCGGCATCCTGGCGGGATTCTGCCGGCGCCGGCGCGCGACATTCATCGGTGCGGCGGCGGGAATAGCGGCCGTCAGCTTCAACGCCGGCTCCGCGTCCGCCAATCGCGCCATCGGGTTACCGGTGCGACTGGAGTTTTCCGTGATACTGGGGAAGTTTGTCGCGGCCGGGATCAAAATCCACGCGGTGCTGACGGACGGCTCGTACCTGGGGGTCCTGTTCGGAATTGAATTCGGCAAAATGCGCTGAAGCCCGTAAGGGTTTTGGCGCAGCCAGTCGGCGACGGAGCTTTTTTTCTGTACAGGCAGGATGAAGACGCTGGAGAATCGATCGACATGAGCCTGAAAGTATACGTGATGTCCGACGGTACCGGCCGCACCGCCGAGGGCGCGCTGAAATCCGCCATGGCCCAGTTCGGCGAAGTGGACACGCAAATTCTGATCCGCGCCGGGATCCGCTCGGAAGCGGAAGTTGAACAGGTTATTCTTGAAGCGCGCGAAAACAAGGGCTTTGTCGTACATACATTCGTTTCCAAGAATCTGCGTGACCGGATATTGGACCTGGGGCGGCTGAACGAAGTGGAAACCATCGACCTCATGGGCCCCCTGTTGGCGCAGTTGTCGCGGCAGCTGGACCACTCGCCCCTGGAAACTCCGGGCATGTTCCGCAAGCTCAACCGCGCATATTTTCTGCGCATTGAGGCCATGGAGTTCGCGTTTCGTCATGATGACGGCAACCGCGTGGAAGAGATCGACAAGGGAGACATCGTTCTGGTGGGTGTTTCGCGCACGTTCAAGACCCCGTTGAGCATCTACCTGGCTTTCAAGGGATGGAAAGTAGCCAATGTGCCCGTAATCATGGGCCTGGAACCACCGGGAAAACTACTCGGATTGACCGGCGTCCACGTCTTCGGTCTGACCACGGTAGCCAAGAACCTGGCTGAACTGCGCAGCGTGCGTGACAAGCACCTGGGAGGCGCCACCGGGCAGTACTCGGATCTTGATTTCGTGCGTGCGGAACTGCGTTTCGCCTGCCGGATATTTGACCGGATCCCGGGTTGTCGCGTGATTGATGTGACCAATAAGCCCATTGAGGAGATCGCTTCAAACATCCTCAACCGCATCCGCGCCACCGGCGGCGCGGAACCGGTTGCAGGAAACAGCAGCAATCACCCGGAGTGATCCCGGGTTAAGGCAGGCTTGATTGCAACTCGCGGAGAGGCACAGCCCGGGGGCGATTGTTTCGAAATCTATTTCTCGACTTTCAGAACCGTGCGGATGGCTTCCTCAAAGCTCTCTCTGGGCATGGCTCCCATGGCCATCTGCGGCTTGTCATCCTTGGGGATAAACAGAATGGAAGGGATGCTCTGGATCTGGAAGACCGCAGCCAGTTCCCGCTGGGCATCCGTGTCGACCTTGTAGATATCGAGTTTGCCGTTGTACTCGGTGGACAGTTTTTCCAGAATCGGTGTCACCATTTTGCAGGGGCCGCACCAGTCTGCATAGAAGTCGATGATGACCGGACGATCTCCTTTGAAATTCCATTCATGGTTGTTTTCGTAATCGAATATCTTTTCGATAAACGTCTCTTTGGTCAGGTGTTCCATGATAATCTCCAGGGTTGGATTGGTTAAAAATTAATTATATCACAAAAGGGAGGTGAAATCAATTCCTGATCGCAAAGAAAAATTCCAGGCGGGCCGGGGCTGTTCACCCGGCCCGCCCGGCCTGTGTTTACTTTCTTCGGCTGCGCGCCGTGCTCCGGCTGGAAACGGAACGACTTGAACGCGAGCGGTGGACGGAACGTGTGGTGGACGAACTCCGCGTTGATCGTGTAACGGAGCGATTTTTGGGAGATGTTGACCGCACCCGCGTGGACTTGCGCACCACCCGGCTGGATATCTCCGGCGTGTAGTTCCGCGTAGTGGTTCTGGAACGGTAAACTGTTGTACTCCGGCTGCCGCGCATGGGAACCCGGCTCTGGTAGCGGGGATTCGCTACGGGTTTCCGGGTCCCGGGAGTGTAGCGGAATGTGCCTCTTTCTGAGCCGGGGGTTCCCCGGTTCAGCCGCGATCCGGGGCGATAGCGGTCCCGGGTATCCAAACGCCGCTTCTGCAGCACCCGGCCGCGGTAACGATAGTAATCACGATCGAAACGCCGGTTGTGGAAATAGCGGCGGTAGCGGTCTCTCAACCAATGGTTGCGGTAGCGGTCGTAGCGGTAACTCCGGTAGTGGTTGTAGTAGTAGTTGAAACGGACGTAACTGTCGTAGTAGGGGAGTCCGTAGCAGGACAGATGGATGAAGCGGTCCATGGAGACCAGGCTCCAGCGCAGTCGGTGCCAGATGTGGTTCAGCTCATGAATGGGAATTACAAAAATCCGCGGTCCCACCAGCACGAAGTAGACTTCCCGATAGGGGTGCGTCCAGTAGTAAACCGGACCGTAATGGCGACTCAGCCAGGGTTGGGCGGCTGCATAACCATAGTCGTAGGCGAGGTAGGACTCATCATAGTTGCCCGGGACCTCTGCGTACTCATCGTCATAGTAGTCCTGGGCAAATGCGCTACCCGCCGCCAGCAGCAGGATCAGGATCATTGTTTTCAGGTGTTTCATTTGGCACCTCCTGATGCATAAACAGCAATTTTGTTTCCAAGAAATTTCCGTGCCTCCTGTAGGTAAAAGTGGACAGTATCCCGATTGACTTTCTTTCTGCACTCGTCTATCTATGAGAATTACGCGGGCCTGGATCTCTTTTCACTGCAATGTTGCTCCCGTATTGAGCGCGAGGATTCATGCCCGGAAAACGCCAAATCATCGGGCTGGAGCGTTTTTCGCTTTGTTCCTGAACAAGGAGAAAAGAATGTTTTGTTCCCGGAATCAGATCGTGGTTCTATTCATGCTGCTGTTGTTTACGGCAACCGGTTTCGCGGCCTCAACCGGTGAATCACCGGAAAAGGAGAGTTGTACCATAATCACTGTGGCACGCCTGGCCAGTGCGGACGGTTCGGTCATGACCTCGCATACATGCGATTCCAATTACCGCACCTGGATTGAGTTCGTGCCGGAAAAAGACCACGAGCCCGGCGCCAGGACCGATATTGTCAAAGGCGCCATGCACAATTTCTTTGCCGGCGATAAGCGCGTGATTGAAAAATTGGGGGAAATTCCCCAGGCGGCGCATACGTATCGTTTTTTGAATACCGCTTATCCCTGCATGAATGAGCACCAATTGGGCATGGGCGAGTCTACTTTCAACGGCCGCAAGGAGTTGCAAAGCGATCGCGGCATCTTCCAGATCGAGGAGCTCCAGCGCATCGCGTTGGAGCGTTGTCGTACGGCCCGGGAAGCGATTAGCCTGATCGGCCGTTTGATCAAGGAGTATGGTTATTGTGACGCCGGCGAGTGCATCACCATCATCGATCCAGGGGAAGCCTGGCAGATGGAGATCCTGGGGCCGGGCAAGGGCAAACTGGGCGGGGTATGGGCGGCGCAGCGCATCCCCGACGACCACGTCGGCGTATCCGCCAACATCAGTCGTATCGCGGAAATCGATTTGAAAAACCCGGACTATTTCATGGCCTCGGAAAACGTGTTTGACCTGGCACGCAAAAACAAGTGGTGGGATCCGAAGAAAGGACCGTTCAAATTCTATCAGGCCTATGGTGACAGTTATTCAGGCAAGCCCTTTACCATCCGCGAATACTGGGTGTTCACCCGGCTGGCGCCTTCCCTGAAGTTGGATTTCAACGCCGACGAGTTGCCCTTCAGCGTCAAACCGGAAAAAAAAGTCAGCCTGGAAGATATGATTGAATTGTTCAAGGCCGATTACGCGGGCTCGGAATTCGATATGACGCGCAACCTGATGGTCATGCACAAAGACCGCAAAACCGGTGAAGAAAAGATGGTCAAAAGCCCCGTGGCCAACGCCTGGATGTCGCGCCACATGCGCGCGTTGCTCAATGCCCTGAAGGAAGATGTGGTCGTGCGTCACCGTCCCATCGCGGTGGAGTTCTGCGCGTATCACACCGTGGTCCAGGCCCGGGAATGGCTGCCCGGGGATATCGGCGGCCGGGTCTGGTTCGGCCTGGACAACCCGGCCATGACGGTCAAGGTCCCCCTTTATATGGGCATGGAATCGGTTCTGCCGTCGTTCAAAGTGGGCTCACAGGAAAAATTCCGCCGTGACTCGGCTACCTGGGCGTTCCGCCGCGTGGCCAAACTGGCCATGATCCGCTGGGACCTGTGCAAGGATCCGGTGCAGGCGGTGATGCGGGAGTTCGAGCAGAAAGCCGCCCGCGAAGTGCCGCGGCTGGAAGCGGATTACATGGAGATCTATCCCACGGATGCGGTTGCGGCCAACCGCCTGTTGACGCAGTATTCCCACCAGTTCGCAGACGCGTTGGTCAACCGTTACTGGGACCTGGGGGACCACCTGTGGAATTTCTACGCCCGCGGCTTTTAAAGGCTGGAGAGTCAAAAACAAACCGTAAAGAACTTTACCCAACTTCCGCTCTGCCCTCAACTCTCTCAACTTGTTTTTTGAACATTTAGATTTTAGTCATTTGGATTTATTTGGGATTCAGAAT
>DBFQ01000049.1 GCA_002294665.1 Candidatus Aminicenantes bacterium UBA876 | reverse complement strand
GCAGGGAAAAAACCACCGGTTGGTTCACCGCCACATTGCCCGCTCCCGCATCGATCAGTACGCGCCCTGCCTCCCGGGCCTCCTGCGGCTTGTCGCGAAGCGGAAGCCGGGCGGCCGCAGGCGGGGCCGGTGCCGCAGGCTCTTCTTCCACCGCTTCGACCTGACCGCCTTCCACACCACCCAATGTATTTGTCCAGATGGTTTGTCCATCTCCACCCGCTTTGCCCGGACGGCGAATGATTCGCGGAGAAATGGAAAAAATCAGGTCGGTCTGGTCGATATTGCGATTCGTGCTGCCGAACAGCTTCCCCAGAACCGGCAGGTGCGCAATCAGGGGGATTCCTTGCAGGATGTCCCGTTCCTCATCGCGAATAAACCCACCGATAATGTTGGTCTCGCCTTCTTTCAAGCGAATCATGCTTTTGACTTCGCGTTTTCCCAGAACCGGGAACTGATCAACATAACTGGTGACAAACGTCATGGACAACTCGATTTGCAATGTCACCTCATCGTTTTCATGCACGAAAGGAGTGATCTTGATCTCCAGGCCGACATTTTCATAGCGATACGTGGTGACCGGCGTATTGTTGACGCCGCCGGCCGCAAAGGACTGGAACTGGGTCTGGGGAATCGGGATCTTGTCCCCCACCATGAAGTTGATTTCTTCACCGTGGATGCCGCGCAGATTCGGCTTGGCGATCAAGCGGTTGTCACCGCTGGTTTCCAACAGGTTCATGGCCACGCTCGGGACCGTCATGAAAAAGTTTGTGTCCTTGATGAGGTCCATGCGGAAGGTATTGCTGATTGTGCCGCTGTCACTCTCCGTACCCATGTTGAGTTCAAACAGCGTGTTGCCGAAACCGGCCCCGATCTCCTGCAGAAGGCTGCGGTTGACTTCCAGGATTTCCACATCCAGTTCGACCTCGGCCTTGGCCTTGTCCACCTGGGCCAGAAACTGTTCCACTTCTCTCAATGTCACCAGGTCGGCTCTGACAATCAGGGTATTCTGGGAAACATCTTCCTGCACCATGGGCCGGCTCTCGCGAAAAACGCTCAGCACCAGTTTCTTGGCATCTTCCGCCTTGATACTGCACAATGGAAAAACCTGAACGCCGCTGAGTGCGAACGCGCGGTTTTTATACGGAGTATCACTGAAGATCAACACGGTAGCCGGATCCAGCGCGCGGTATTTCGCTCCCGCGACCAGGCAGAGCTGGTTCAGAACCTGATCAAATGAAACACTCTCGACATCCAGTGAATAGACAAAATCGCGAAAGTCCTTATCAAAAATGAAATTCACCCCGAACGATTTCCCCAGGGCCTTGAAAATCCGCGTTATCGGCATGCTGCGCAACTTCAGGCTGACCTTCTCCGCGGGGTCGACATTCATGCGCACGGGAGGCTGGATTTTCGATTGAAAGCCGGCGGCACCGGATTCGAATGTTCCTCTTCCGAGGTATTCATCCATCTCCTGCTGCAGTTTCCGGTTCCCGGGAAAAATTTCCAACGCAGCCCGGTATTGGGCGATGGCTTCGTTTTCTTCTCCTTTCTCCCGCAACGACCTGGCCTTGTATAAATGTTGATAAAAGCGCGACATCCGCGCCCGCAACAACATGGTGCGGTATTCGGTTTTTTGCGGATAACGCCGTACCAGGTCCGCGAAATGTGCCTCAGCTTTGGCATAATCCTGCATGCGTGAGTAATCCAGGCCCTGCCTGATCCGTTCCTTATGCAAAGAGCACCCGCCAAACACAATCATCATGGCCATGAATCCACCCAGGGCCAAGGTTCGTTTCCCGCTCAATTTAGGGCTCATTGTTTCCTACTCCCTGGAATGGGATCTCGTGTCGTTTCCCATCCACCAGGACGACAAGCTGATCCTGGTCCAACGCCTGCACCGAGAGGTGATCCAATAACTGCTCTCCTGCAGCCGCCACGAAGTACTCTCCATCCACGCTCAGAATGGCAGTCAGGCGTCCGTTGCGTTGAATGTATCCTTCATACACGATGCTGCGCTGCACGCGCGCGGTCGCGTCCGCAGCCGCCTGCTTGCGTGTTTCAGCCTCGACCGGGATCGGTTCCGGGCGAACCCGGGATGGTGCCGGCATCCGCGTCTCTTCCCTGCGAAACAGATCGCGGTGCAACTGAAGTTCACTCGCGGGTTTTTCCAGGCGCGAGAGGTGGACCACCTCTTCAGCCCCCAGAACCGCAGCCGCACTCATCACGATTCCCAGAAACAGTTTTTTTTCAACGCGCAAAATAGGCCTCCATCACGAAAACGGCGACCACTTCACTCTCCACCCTGCGCAGGCGTGCCGACTGCAGGTAAACCATGCCGGGCCGGTTTTCCACCCCGTGCATGAAACGCTTGATTGCCGCATAAGGCCCGGATAAAGAAAATTCCAGCGTGACCCGTTGCATGTTCCGTTCAACCGGGCGCATGCGATACGTCAATCTCAGCGACTTGAGGCCGCTTTCGGAAATACGCCGCTGCAGGTCGCTGCGAAAAGCGGGGAATTGGTCAAAACCGGGAATGGCCCGGGCGCGAAACGCCTTCAGCCCGTCCGGCACGCTTCTCCAGGCATCCAGTTGCCCGCGGCTTTCTTCCAGCCGAACGCGCTGCTGCTGCATCCGTTGAAGTTCCATCCGCGTCTTTTCGCCGGCACCCCCGGATGCGCGCGCCAGGCCGAAACTGATGATCCAGAACAAGAGTGAACCGGCCAGAATCCCCGTTGCCAGCCAGGCCACCAACCGCAGCGCTCTCATGGCTTCACCCGCATATTCAGGGAAACGCGGTACTGACCGGCCGGGTCCTTGATCTCGCTCTTGACCTCCAGTTGATGCGCGGCCAGTTGACGATACGCATCAATCAGGTCGTTGAATGATGGTGCAACAATCTCCATCTCCAATCGCTGCGGATTCCCCTGGTCAATAGTCAACCTCTGCAGAAAGACATTGGCGGACAGGAGTTTTTCCAACAGATCCAGGCGGGTGACGAACGAGAAAGACTTGCGGGCGATCAGGGCATTGGCAAAACGCACGCGGGGTTCCCATTGCTGCTTCAACCCGCGGATTTTTCCGGAAACGGACTCCATATCAGCCGCGAACCCCTTTCCCGCTTCCCGCAGCGATTGCAACTCCCGCCTTTGCTCCACATCCAGCCCATCCGGGCGGGTCAGGGATCGTGTTCCGTGCCAGATCAACAATGCGGCGGCTGACAAAAACAGCAACACCAGCGCGCAGAAACGCAGCCAATCCAGGCGCGGCGAAACCGCCATGTTCAGATCCAGGCGCTTCATTCGCCCCCCGGTAAAGTCAACTTCACACCCGCCGGGATTGCCATCAAGCGCAACTCCAATTCCCGCCAGATCGCCGTTGGTTGCGAAAAAGTAAATACGGGCTTTCCGGGGAAAAAGGCCACGGTACGAGGAGTGCGCGTGTAATTGCTTTTCACGAATTCCAGCGTTTTGCGCATTTCCCGGCGGAAACCGTCCTCGGAGTCGCAGCGGAACTTGCGGATGTAATAGGGTCGGCCCGAATCCTGAAACACAACCATACCCAGTTGATGGTCCAGTTCAACCAGGACCTGGGGAGAGGGTCTGGAAAACGTTTTCAGTTTCCCGGCCCACAAACGGTTCATTAACTCAATTGTGGAATTTCCCAGGAATGTCAGGCGTATCGAATGTTCACGAAACCAATTCTCCACCACGACCGCGTCCTTTTTCGACAACAACACGGACAGCAACCGCTTGCCTCCGGGGTGAAGTACGGCGTGGATGAAATCGGTCGTATCTTCGGGAAAAACTTTCTCCAGTCTCCATTGCGCCAACTCGCGCCGCCTGGCCTCGCCATGGGGCAAGCGCTCGAAATCAAACACATTAAAGATGAACGCATCGGAGCGGAGAAACACGCCCCAGGCATGTTTTCCCAGTTTCGCAGCCAGGCGTTCGCCATCGTCCGGATTCATGTTCATCCAGCCGCTGGTTTCAACGGCATGAAGCCGGCGCAATCCCCTGCGCTCCCTGAGAAAACACTCCACACCCCCGGTTCCGATCACGCAATAGCGCGCGGGGCGTTTACCGGCGAAAAACAGCTTGTCTATAGCCATTCCTTTATGGTCACCCGATTGAGCTCATCCAGGGACGTCTCGCCACTCTTCACCTTTTCCAGGCCGTTCAGGCGGATCGGCAGCATGCCCTGGGACATGGCCACTTTCTTGATCTCGGAAGTCGGTTTTTTCTCGAGGATCATTTCCTTGATGTCATCCGTCAGTTCCAGGATTTCGCCGATGGCCGTGCGCCCCGAATATCCCAGACCGCCGCATTCCGGGCATCCCCGCGCCTCGAAGAGCCTGTCGGGAAACGAGGCGGCGTCGATACGGTTGAACTGAAAATCCTTTTGCGTCAAGCGCACGCGACGGCGGCAATGGGGGCACAAAACCCGGACCAGGCGCTGAGCCACAATACAATTCAGCGAAGAAACAAAACTGTAGGTATCCACGCCCATATGAATGAATCGGCCCAACACGTCAAACACATTGTTGGCATGAACCGTTGTAAATACCAGGTGGCCGGTCAGGGCCGACTGAATGGCGATCTGCGCGGTTTCCGGGTCACGGATCTCACCCACCATGATTTTATCGGGATCATGACGCAGAATGGAGCGAAGGCCCCGCGCAAACGTCAACCCTTTTTTCTCGTTCACCGGTATCTGCGTGATACCGGCGATCTGGTATTCAACCGGGTCTTCAATCGTGATGATTTTGTCTTCCGGTTTTTTGATTTCGTTCAGGGCCGCATAAAGCGTGGTGGTTTTCCCGCTGCCCGTGGGACCGGTCACCAGGAACATGCCGTAGGGCTGCGTAATGTAATATTGAATCATCTCCAGCAGGCTGCTGGAAAACCCCAATTGGCTGAGTTTCAATTCGCCGATGTTTTCGGTGATCATTTCCCGGTCCAGGATGCGGATCACGGCGTTTTCGCCATAAATGCCCGGCATGATGGATACCCGGAAATCAATGGTTTTGTGCTTGAACTTCAAGCGGAATCTTCCATCCTGGGGAACGCGCCGCTCTGCGATATCCAATTCGGAAATCACTTTCAGCCGCGTCAACAGGGGGAGATGATAGAGCGGGTCCAGCGGTTCCATCACCTGGTGCAGGATACCGTCAATACGGAACTTGACCAGAACGGCTCCGGCCTGGCTTTCCAGATGAATATCCGAGGCTTTCTTATTGACCGCCGAAAACACGATATTGTTCAGCAACTGGATGACCGAATCGTCCTCTTCGGTGACCTGTTCAATACTGAGGGCCTCTTCTTCAACCTCACGGCTGGAGCGCTTCTGAAAAAACGTTTCCGTCTTCTGCTTCAGGGCCTGGGTAAACGTATCGCTGCGTTTCAGCATGCGCTCGATCTCATCGCGGTCCGCCTGGAGAGGCACAACAGTTTTACGCAGAAAGTTCTCCACCATGGCGACTTTCTCCAGGTTTTCCGGATCCGCCATGGCAACCTGGATGACGTCACCATCGTCATGCAGGGGGAAAATCAGTTGCGCAATCAGAAACTCGGGGGGAAATACCGACAACAACTCATAGTCGATCCGCACATCTCTCAAGTCCACACTCGGATTCATCGCACCACCTGAACGGTATTGAAGATGGGGAGGTAAATCGACAACAAAAGGAATGCGATTACCAGGCCCAGGATCACAATCACCACCGGTTCAATTAAGGATATGACGGATGCCACCTTCATGTCAATCGAGGCCTCCAGAAACTCGCTGTTCTGGTCAAGCACTTCCGGCAGATTGCCGGAAGAATCTCCCACGCGGGTCAACTCAACGGTTATCGGGGGAATGTCCGGCACTCCGGCCAGCACATCCGACAGCAGGCGTCCGCTGCGGATCTCTTCGGGTACGTTGCGCATGCGCAGGAAAAGCCAGCGGTTGGTGATGCCGCTGACCGCGACTTCCGCGGCGTCGGGGACCGTCACACCGCCGGAAATCAGGATGGACAAGGTGCGTGAAAACACGGAAAAAGCCCGTTCACGAATGATGCTTCCGCTGAACGGGACACGCAGCTTGATCCAGTCGGTGAAGGCCAGCTCCGGGTTGAGTTTTTCAGCCAAACGCACCCCCAGCACCAGAACGACCAGGACAGCGATAAAAAGCGGCGCATAGGCCTTGAGAAAAAGCGAAGATTGAATAAAAAACATCGTAATGGCGGGCATCTGCGCCGAAAAATTGCCGTAAAACTCTGAAAAGCGCGGAATCACGAAAACCATCACCGCGCCCACCATCACAATCATCAACACGAACAGGATAGCCGGGTACGTCAGGCTGCTGACGGTTTTCCGGCGCAGGTTGTTCACGCGTTCAAGGTAGTTGTTGAACTGGCGCAACATGCTGTCCAGGTTGCCGCTGCCTTCGCCGGCCAGAAGCGATGCGCGATAGATCCGTACGTAAGGAAGCTGTGGGCTGTTCAGGGCATCCGAAATCTGAACCCCGTTGCGCACATCACGCAATGCCCTGGAAACCACTTCACGCAACGCCCCTTTGCGCATGCCCTCCAGAATCACTTCCAGCGAACGGATAAACGAAGAGCCCGCCCGCAACAATACGGCGAGTTTCTGGTTGAACAAAAGAAAATCCCCATAGCGGATCCGTCTCGAAAACAGGTTCTTCAGCGATCGGTTCACGCCGAAAAGGCGTTGCGTGGAGATCAGCTTTTCGTTGCCATCTCCAGGATACTGCGCGGCCAGCTCCGAGCGGCTGCCCGCGAACACGTCCCGGTGAAACACTTTTCCGGCCGTGTCGCAAAAAGTGCACCGATAATAGGGCATCTACACCAACCGCTTCTGGTCCGGAAAACAGGATTCCAGTACGGTGGGAACATTCACGCCACCGTCCGCCGTCTGATAATTCTCCATGATCGCGGCCACCGTACGTCCTACAGCGAGCCCGGATCCATTCAGGGTATGGGGATAAGTCCGGTGTCCCTTTTCATCGACGTAGCGGATACGCGCCCGCCGGGCTTGAAAATCATGGAAATTCGAACAGGATGAAATTTCCATGTACGCGTTGCGGGAGGGCATCCATACCTCGATATCATAGGTTTTCGCCGATGAAAACGACATATCGCCGCTGCACAGCAAAACCACCCGGTAATGCAGATTCAATTTCTGCAGCACGCGTTCGGCGTCCCGGGTCAAAGACTCCAACTCGGATTGCGATCGCTCCGGAGCCGTGAATTTCAGCAGTTCCACCTTGTTGAACTGGTGGTTGCGAATAATGCCGCGTACGTCCTTGCCGTATGAACCCGCCTCACTGCGAAAACAGGGCGTATACGCCACGTAATTCAATGGCAGATCGGCGCTGGACAAGGCCTCGTCCCGGTGAAGATTGGTCAGCGGCACTTCGGCGGTCGGAATGAGATAATAATCCTGGTCTTCGACCTTGAACAGGTCGCCCTTGAACTTGGGCAGATTCCCGGTTCCCACCAGGCTGTCCGTATTGGCCAGGAAAGGCGGCAACACCTCCAGGTATCCGTGCTCGCGGGTATGCAGATCCAGCATGAACTGAATCAACACCCGTTCCAGCCGCGCCAGGGTGCCGAAGTATACGGCGAAACGAGCGCCGGCGATTTTCGCCGCACGGGGGAAGTCCAGCCGGCCGATTTCGCTGCCCAGTTCCCAATGCGGCTTGGGAACGAAGCCGAATTCGGGCTTCTCTCCCCATTGCCGGACTACCTGATTGTCTGTCGCATCTTTCCCGAAAGGAACCGAATCGTCCGGGAGGTTGGGCAGGTTCAGCCACAAAGCATTGAACTCGTTTTCGACTTCATTCAGTTGCAGGTCCAGCGCTTCCAGTTCTCGTGCCAGGGCGATGCTGCCCGCTTCCAGCTCATCCGTGCGTTCACCCTTGCGACGCAGCAGACCGATTTCCTTGGAAATCGCCTTGCGCTTGCTTTTGATGGATTCGGCGGCGGTGATCAGCCCCCTGCGTTTCTCGTCCAGCGCCAGGAAGGTTGCGCTATTGAAACTCACACCCTTGGAAGTAATTTTTTTCTCGACCAGGTCCAGGTTCTGACGCACAAAGTTCAAGTCCAGCATGAGCCGATTATAGCATAGGCATCCCCCTCAGGCCAGCCATGCGGACAAGCCCGGACATCGCCGCATGCGGAAAACTTGAATTTCGCGCCGCAACCCGGTAGTATGAAGTTGGTCCAAAAATGACGCGGCGCCGGGCGCCGCGTGAATCAAACGCGAAACGGACCGGTTTGTATGGGGAACGGGGGCGGCCCTGATGAATGAACGATCATTCGTCAGCGGCGGGGGTTTCCGCGTTGCCGCTTTGCAAAAGAATCAAAGGCAATGAACCGCAGGCAAATGAGCGAAAACTTCCTGGAAGAGGTGTGCGCCGGAATCAAGAATTCAGCGTCGCCGGAAGCATTCCTGGGAAAACTGCCGGACGCGCTGATGCGCAACCTGCCGCTGGACCCCCTGGTCCTGTTCTACCTGGATAAAGACGGCAACCGATTCTCCGCCTTTGGACGACCCGAACACATTGGAGAATTGTTTCAACTCGAGGAGGGCAGCAGCCTGGCCGAGTGTTTTTCCAGCCGGACCGGTCCGCTGGTACTCGATGGCGGCGCGGACATGTACCGTGCGCTTTTCAATCGAGACACGGGCGGACTGATCGATCGCCTCGCGATCGACCTCATCCTGCCCCTGCATTTTCATGGCCGCCACCGGGGTATGGTTGCGGCGCGCCGGGAACGCAGATGCCGCTATTCCCCCACCGCCCTGGCGAGGTTGCTTGAACAATGCGCAGCCATCGTCATTCCCGCGGTTGAAATGGAAAGGCTCGAACTCGAAAATGACCGCAACTACTACCGCCTGTTCAAGTTCGACCGCCTGGTGCTTCTGGGCCAGATGGCGGCGGCGATTGCGCATGAACTGAAAACGCCGCTGAGTACGGTCACGCTGGAACTCCAGGAATTAACGGACGGAGAGCTCGCAGCCGGAGAAGCCGCCGCTTCTTCCGCCCGCATCCGCAGGCAATTGCTGCGCCTGAATGAATTGATCGAATCACTGCTCAGTTTTTCCCGTTTCCGGGCGCCGCACCCGCAAGAGACCGACTTGAAAGACCTGCTGGAAACAACCCTGGCCGGACTGCCCGGCAAACGTATTCCGCAAGGCGTTCGCATCACCACCTGCCTGGAGGAAACCCTGGTGAGCCGCGTGGACCGCAACCGCCTCCAGCAGGTTCTGCTCAATGTCCTTTTCAACGCTTTTGACGCCGTGGGGCCGGGAGGAAAGATTCATATCCGCGCGTACGCTGAACGCAAGGCCACCCGCAGAGACTTCCACCTGGTAATTGCCATCAGCGACAATGGGCCGGGGATTCCTCAACACCTGAAAACGCGCGTTCTGGAACCTTTCTTCACCACAAAAGCCGGTGGCACGGGATTGGGATTGTACATTTCCTACGGCATCATGACCGGCATGAAAGGAAGCCTGGAGATTCAGAGTTCGAAAAAGGGCACCACGGTTTACCTGATTCTGCCGGGGAGGACCGCATGAACCGCAAGGCAACCCTCTGGATTGTGGAAGATGATGATTCCCTGCGCGATTCCTTGCGCAGCGTTCTCAGCCGCCGGAATTACGCGGTGGTGGAAGCGGCGACACTGAAAGCGGCGCTGGCCGGCGTCAGATCAACCGCATTTGACTTGATGCTTCTCGACCTGACTTTACCTGACGGCAACGGCATATCCTTGTTGCGTCACCTCCCGGAGCATGAACGCAACCGCGTGATCGTGATCTCGGGTACGCCTGATCTCAACCTGGCCATTCAGGCCATGAAGATGGGCGTATTTGAGTTCCTGGTCAAACCGATTGATCGGGAAATGCTCTTAACCGCCATTCGCAAAGCATTGAGCGTCAACCGCCAATTGGAAGGGTACCGCGAATTGCAGGGGTCCCTGCGGGATTTTTCCAGTTTCGATCGCATCCAGTTCCGCAGCCGTTCCATGAAGGAAACGATTCACAGGGCACGCGAAGCGGCTGAGTGCGAACGCACGATCCTGATCCAGGGAGAGACCGGTACGGGAAAAGAGTTGCTGGCTTATGCCATCCACAACGCCTCACCCCGTCGTCAACACCCCATCATCCCCGTCAACTGCGCGGCCATTCCCGAGCACCTGGCGGAATCCGAATTGTTCGGATTTGAACAGGGTGCCTTCACGGGCGCCAGCAGCAGTTACTCCGGCCGGTTCCGCCTGGCGGAGAAAGGCACCATCTTTCTGGATGAAATCGGCGAAATGCCGCAATCGATCCAGTCAAAACTGCTGCGCGTATTGGAATCAGGAGAAGTCTCGGCCTTGAAAAGCCGCAGAATGGAACGCCTGGACGTTCGGGTGATCGCCGCATCGAACCGGGATCTGCAGCAAATGGTCGATACCGGCCTGTTTCGCGAGGACCTTTTCTACCGCCTGGAACAGATCCGCCTGACCATACCTCCCCTGCGCGAGCGACCTGAGGATATCCGGTTGCTTGCCGACAGTTTCCTGCGCAGCGCGGCACTGACCTACAACCGCGAAGCGGCCCGATTGTCGGCGGCGGCCCTGGATTGCCTGACCATGTATCACTGGCCCGGGAACGTGCGTGAGCTGAAGAACACGATCTTTGAAATCGTGACCTTTCTGGACGGGGGGGAAATCCAACCCGGGCACCTTCCCGCCAAGATCCAGGATCGCTCAGATTCCCGCAGCCAGGCGGTCAAAACGCTGAAAGAGGTTGAAGCGGAACATGTTCGTGGCGTGTTGCGGCAGACCGGTTTCAACATCTCCCGCAGCGCCGATCTTCTGGGAATATCCCGCCCCTGCCTGTATCGCAAGATCAGGGCGTTTAACCTGAAACGCTGAACCCGTGCCGGGGTATTCGATATGTATTTCGCGGCAATCCTTGTGAAAATGCAGGCTAACCCAGGAATTTTTCGTAAAGCCGCATCAGGTCCATTTCTTCCAGGTCCGCGGCAAGTATGGGTTCCCGCGGCAACAGGCGGCCTTTTTTGATAAAGGCCACGCGATCCGCGATCCGCAACGCGTAAAAAATATCATCGGTCAGATAAAGTATGGCTTGTCCCCATTCACGGCGGCGCAACAGCAATTTGTTGAAAGCCATTTCAAACGATTTCCTCTCTTGACGGATGAAATCATTGATGACCAGGTTGGCGGCGGGGATCGCCAGTTGAACAGCCAGGACCAGCTTGCGAAACGACTCTTCCTCAGCATTCTGCAACCGCTTGCGCAGATGCTCCTCCCCCACGTTCAACTGAATCAGGTTCTCATAAACAGTTTCCCGCTTCAGCCGGAAAGCGCGGCATAACAACCGCAAATGCGCTGCAAGCGTGGCCTCGGCGTCAAAATCCCCGGCGTTCAGCGCTTCCATGGCGACCACGTTGCGGTCACCCGGCGCTGCAGGCCGTGAAAAGGCTATTTCCCCCCGGTCCGGTGTTGAAAACCCCCTCAATACCGAAAACAGGTGTTGCCGGATCTTCCCATGTTTGCACAGCAGGCAGAAGACCTCGCCATCAACCACGGTCAGATTCAGATCCCGCACGCATTCGTTCGCGACTTCCAGGAAAATTCCGCGCAATTGAATCATGCTTCTTTGACCAGGTAGTAGTAGCGACGCTGGGACCAGGCGCACATCATGACCATGTACAGGATCATCAGGCTGACCCCCCAGCCGAAAACCGGCGTCAGGTAACTGCGGGAGCGGAATACGTTCTCTCCGGGGCGGATAAAAGGCTTCACCTCATCCGCCCGGTGAAAGTAATGCTGCTGAAAAAAGAAATGCATGAACCCTTCCTGAAGGTGCATGATATGACGCTTGAAATCGAGATAGCCGCAATAACCCAGGCCGGATATTTCCCGGTTGACAAACAGGTAGAACTGGGTGGGAATCAGCACTGAAAAGCGTTCGTATTCGCGGATCAGGCGATGAACCCGGCGCGTCATGTCCAGTTCGATATTGCGGTTCAGCAGGTGGACGTTCTTCATAAAGAAATTCACCTGGTCTCGCAGCACGGCGTTCATGTCGACATCATCAAGTGATCGCATATTGCGCAAATGATCTTCTGCGCGGGCTTCATTTTCCAAGACCGCCCGTAATTTCAGAAAATTCAACGAATCGTTGGAAGGCAGGTGCCTGGAGCGCAGGTAAACGTACTCCATCACCAGTTCCGGGAGCAGGAAAACCAGCGCGAACCAGATCAGAAAACTCCAGAGCAGGTTGTTTCTCTGAAAGCGGAAAACGCCTCTGAGCATCACGCCCAGGATAAAGAAAAACCCCAGTATGCCCCACAACAACAGGCAGTTCGCCGACAAGTGCCGCATTTCAGTCGCAGTCATGCCGATATCTTTACATGCGCCCAGCGCGTAAATTCCACAGATCGGCACGCCGAAAAAGGCGGAGAGAATCGCGAATCGGCTCAGCAAGGTGCCCCAGAACACCCTTGAATATCCCAGAAACTGCATGCGCAGGGCGATTGACGCACGACTGGAAAAAGTCATGGCCCCGCTGTAGATCATGAGCAGGGTTCCAGCGACGAAGAGGAAGCCGAATACATCACTGAAATACCCTTTTACGGCAAAGAGCTTGCGGCCCTTGTGCACATTGAAGATCTGGATCAATTCACTCATGTCCACATTGCTTTCCACATTGGCCAGCAACCTGCCGCTTTCGGTAAACACCGCCAGCGGCGAAGCTTCAAACAAAACCCGGAAACCCAGCGCAGCGTATTGGGCGTAATTCACGTATTGCGGGATCCGTTGCCTTTCATACTCGATGAACGACTGCTTTTCCAATTGGAAAGCGGCATGATTGCGCATCCCCGTGGCCGCGAGCAAAGCGGTCAGCAGCATGATGAACAGCCCCACGCCGACAATCCGCCGGTCGCCCAATACGCGGCCCGCTTCATACCTCAAAAACTCCAGGATCATGAACTCCCCCGAACCATCATAGCAATCGCAGCAAAGGGAATGCAAACAAAGCCCCCCGGCGGTTTGAACATTCACCCCCCCATTTTCCCGCCGGGAGGCCCGGATCAACTCCAGCCACAGTCATCATCAGGCATTGTAAAACACCAGCGTCACGTAATTGCAGTACAGGATGGCATATGAATAATCCTTCAGCAGCCGCCAGATCGATTCCATGGACGGTCGTGTTTCCCGTACCATCAGCCGGCGGATTCGACGCATCCCCATGATGATGGCATCGACGTGGTTCAGGTTTTTACGCAATACCCCGGAGATATCACCATGAGAAAGGTTTTCACCCACCTTCTCCATCACGGGAACAATCAGGTTACGGCTCTTTGCGAACCCGCGATAATCAAACCTTCGCAACCGTTTCAGGACCGCGTCATCGTATTCGGCGGCCACCGCCGCTGCCAGCACGCGGGCGAATTGTTCCCGTGAACGCTTCAGCTTGGCAATGGCCGCGTCCGACAAGGCGACCCCGCGCCGGAAATCAAAACCGGTCTGCGCGCCGGCTTCAACTTCGCTGAACAGGAGAAAAGCGTCCGCGTTGGACTGCAGGAAAACAGATGTCGCCTGAATGACCCGGTGGTCAATGCTGCCGTCCCGCCCGCCCAGATCCGGCGGAATACTGTCGATGCGCATGAAAGCGTGAAGATATGTCAAAACGGCGGCCAGAAACAAGCCGATCACGACACGTTTCCCCATGGGGAAAGCCTCCGGCGCCGGAATGCGCCTTTGGTTATGTGTTCTGAAAGCCGTCAGCCGCTTGCCGCGCATGAATGTTCAGCTCACGCTGCCTGTCGATCTTCCCCATCCAGGAAGAGAGGCACCGTAACGGTCCAGAGAATCAGCAGCACCGATGCCAGCCAGGAGAAGTAAATTCCCCAATACACGAAAGGACCCCCCAGGGTGTAGACCCATACGAGAAAAGAACCCGTACTCGCCACCAGTTGCATCGGCCTGGACACACCCTGGAAACGTTTCAGGTAAATCGGCGTCAGCACCATCAGCAACACGGCCGCGGCAGTGATCACCCAGGGCCCGGAATCCCTGGGAATGATCCCCTGGACGGCCACCCAGGCGGCGATAATCTCTGAAGGGATCAGCTTCAAGAGCCGCTCGGAATAGCGTTGAGCGGGACGAATCTGGCGCGCCATTTCAGGCCGTCTCCCGGATTGAACCTTGCATCTCTTCCATATGCAGCGACAACCGGTACCGCCCCAACCGTACCGGACGCCCGCGACGAACCGATGCGCACAACCCCGGGCTTGATCCATATCCCGCTCTGTGGTTGCATCTCATGTTATACCTCCCGTAAGCGAATCCGGATCAGAAACCCTGATAGAGGCTTCGAAACAGCCAAGCATGAAGGATTCCATCCCCCTGAGGCCTTCAGGAATGCCCGAGAACAAAGGAAAATCTCCGGGTTCCTCCGGGCCGGGCAAGCGCTGATATTCCAGGACTGTTACAAATCATTACAGCTGAATTGGCCAATTTCTTCTCTTCACCCTATATCAGGAGATATTTTTACGCAATCCAGAGCGTGTCACAGAGCGATACACTTTTTTTGCCAAACTCCCCGAATCGTGTTCTTATCATAAAAAAGCCATCCCCATAACTGTATCAATTGTTTACATTCGCTGCGGACGGTTCTTGTCCGTCAAGCCGTGTTTGCGCATCAGGTTGAACAGATGGGTTCGGCTGATGCCCAGGCTGGATGCCGCCCGATCCCGGCTCCAGCCATGTTCAAGCAATGCGCGCAGCACCACGGAGCGTTCGAATTCATTGCGTTGTTCCTTCAGGCCGGGGGCGTACCGCCTGCAGTGGCCGCCTTCTTCTTCGAAATCCGGATAAAATGTCACCAGTCGTTTGATGCGCGCTTCCAGCTGGCGCACATTTCCCCGCCACTCCTGGTCGGACAGCCGGCGCAGGAAACCGTGAAAATCGCCTTCATCCAGATGGCCGGCTCCGATCCGCTCCAACAGGTGCCGGGTCAGCAGCGGAATATCCTCCAGGCGCTCACGCAATGGCGGTATCCGCACCAGCAGGTCCTGAATGCGGTAAAACAGATCCTCGCGAAAAGTACCTGAACGGATCATGTCCACAAGATCCCGGTGTGTGGCCGAAACCAGGCGCACGTCTACGCGGCGAGGCTCATTTTCACCCAGGCGCCGGATCTCTCCTTCCTGCAGGACCCGCAACAGTTTGGCCTGCAAAGGCATCGGGAGATCGCCGATCTCATCCAGAAACAGAGTGCCTCCACTCGCGGATTCGATCAGCCCCCGGCGCTCCCGTGTCGCGCCCGTAAAGGCTCCCCGTGAATAGCCGAACAGCTCCGCTTCCATCAATGTTTCGGGCAAAGCAGCGCAGTTTACCGCCACGAACCGGTTGGAGACGCGGCGACTCAAGTCATGAACAGCCCGTGCCACCAATTCTTTGCCGGTTCCGCTCTCCCCCAATATCAGCAACGAAAAATCCACGCGCCCGAAACAACGGATGCGGCGCTTCAACTGCCGGATCGCCCGCGAGCAGCCGACAATGCGTTCAAGTGGATTTACACCGTCGTGGCGGGCAAGCAACGCTCCCCGTTCTCCTGTGTCCAGCCTCAATTGGGATTCTCCTGCGCCGGGTTATCAGCAATCACGTTTCCAACCTGCCAGGATCCTCCGCCAAGCGCGCTACCGCCATCAGGAGGAGGTTCGTGACGTCACAAACCCCTGGTAATTTCCTGGGAACAGCCAGAGTAATTCTAGTCAGGGGAAGGAAGAAAAAGAGCCGGGAAGAAAAATGAAAAGTGAAAAGCGAAAAGTCGGGGCGGGGGTTAAATCCACCCCCGGGAACATAGAAGTTAGAAGCCGGAAAAATCGGGTTAACGAATAAGGGATACTGAAAAGAAATCTAGCGCGGCAATTACCTGGGGGGGTTCGGTTATTCCGTCCAACTCCTATGCCCCTCGCCAGGAACTGGATTCTTCTACTTCCGACCTTCTACAGGGCGGCCTCGGGGATCGTTCTGCCCCCAACTTTCCAAACCTCCAACTCTCCAACTTTATTTTCAATCAGCCGGTGCGTTCCTGGATCTCTTCAAACAACTTGGCTACATCTCGATAATCGGGATCGATCGTCATCATTTCGCCGAGGATTTCCAACGCGGCGGGCAGGTTGTCTCCCAGGCGATGACAAAGCGCCAGTTCGTAGCGGATGGCCATGTATTCACCCTGGCTGCGCCCTTCCACATCCAGCGCCCGCTGCAACCAGGTGATGGCCTCGGAGAACATGCCTTTTTCACGGAAGCATAATCCCAGCAACCCGGCGGAATCAAAAAACTTCTCGGGATGCTTGGCGGATATCAGGAACTCATGGATGGCTTCCTCCAGCAGACCCATCTCTTTGTAAGCGATCCCCAGGTTGTATCGGGTATCGAAATCGCCTTCGCCGATTTTCTCGTCGACTCCCTTCTTGAACTCCCGGAAAATCTCCATCATGTTTTTTTCGGTCGTGGATGTGCGCTGGCGCTCGATCTCTTTCATCCACGCCTCGATGACTTCCCGCTCGATGATCACGGAATTTTCCGTCTCCAGGAATTCCTCCACATCCATCATCAGGTCGCCTTCACCCAGCAGGGTTTCATCGCTGTCGAACGGCGACGCCTCCTCGCCCAGGTCGCCGAACGGAGATTCGACATCCGTTCCGGTTTCTTCACCGATCATGATATCGTCGATATCCAGAAGGTCATCAACGGATGACTGCATCCGCCCTGCTTCGGCAGCGCCCGAACTTTCCGGTGCCATAACCAGGCTTTCGCGGTCGATTTCCTGTGCCGGTAACTCCTGGTTTTCACCGGTTTCTTCGAGGTCGATCTCAAAAGAGATGTTCTCCATCTCGGCAAATCCTGGGCTCAGGGTCACCTTTTCCTCAGAGGGGATATCAATGCCGGTCTCGATGGAGGAGGTCTCCCGGGAATCTTCATACTCCTGCTTGGTCAGAGATTCTTCGGCGATTGAGGATTGGATGTTGAATGGATCCGATTCCTCATCGAGTTCAGTTCCGGTCTCCGGGGCGGCGGCCGCTTTTTCTTTCCCCAGGTTTTCAATATCCAAAAACAACTCCTCGACCGATTTCTGATCCGGAATCGAAACCGGTACGGGGATCTCCTGCGGGCTGGAATCCGGTGTCAGGTTATGCGACTCGATCTCAAAACCGCCCAGGTCGATATCCAATTCCAGGGCGTCTTCTTCCAGCGGAACGGGCTGTTCATCGATCCGGATCGATTCGGTTGCAAGGTTGCCCTCCTGCGCTTCCGCCTCTTCCGGGGCGGTCTCCGGCAGGGGGGATTCCGCCTGCTTGAGCATCTCCAGGCGACGGAGACGATCCCTGACTTCGGGGTGATCCGGAATCTGGCGCCGCAAGGCATTCAGCATCTGGCGGGCATTATCCAGGCGCCCGAATTCCAGCATGCCGTCCAGCTCTTTCAGCATCTGCTGCAATGCCGGTTCCGGGATCTCTTCGCCGCCGGTATCCGCACCGGCCGCTTTATCCGTGGCCATGCTGTCGTCGTCGGTCAACAGGAAAACATCATCTTCGTGGCTCTCTTCTTCCTGTGAAAAATCGATCTCGTGCAGACCGCCGGTGTTCAGCTCTTCAATCTGCTCATTCAACTCTTCCTGGCTGAAATCAATTTCGATGTTGGTTTTTTCATTCAGGGTGTATTCCAGAAGTCGCGGGTCATTGGGTTTCAGCAGGGAGAGGGTTTCCAGGAGCCGGTTGAATTCGGGAATGTTGTTGCTTGACCGATAAATCTCAAGCAACTCGATACCCTCATCTACCAGCAATTCGAGCTGATTCAGCATCTGGTACACGTCAAACGCCTTGAGACGGATTTCAATGTTCTGGGGAAAGGTTTCCTTGGTTTTCTGCAGGATGCCGATGGCTTTGGCGGAATCACCCTCGCTGATGGCTTCATCCACCACCTTCATGTTGAAGCGGATGAACTGACTCTGCTGTTTCTCTTCATCACTCATCTCACGTGAAGAGGATGATGAATCCGATTGCTTGCCACGCAACCGCGCCAGGTGCTCTTCGTACGTGAAAGAAGAATCCGACAAGCGGATCAATTCCTCCAGTACGCTTTCCAGTTCGGCTTTCATCCCTTTCTCTTCGTATATCGGGATCAGGGACTCGTAGAGGGCGATCAGGTTGCTCTTTTTCCCGCCGGCCTTGAAAATGGATGCCAGTTTCAGCAATGCGGGTATGTGGGCGGAATTGGACGCGATAATGAAACGCAGCAGGGACGTCGCCTCTTCGAAACGCTGTGCGTCAATCGCCTGATCGATGATGGGCAGGAACAACTCATAGGTCTTGTCGTACTCCCTGCGTTGCAGATAGACTTTGCCCAATTTGAGAATGACTTCTTTTTCCTCGGGATTGATCTCGGTGATTTTCTGAAAAATTTTCTCCGCTTCGCTCAAACGGTTGTTGCGGAAATAGAGCTCTCCCAGAAGTTTCAGTAATGCGCTGCTCTTGAACAAGGTCGACCCCAGAGAAGTCAACAATTCAATCGCTTTCTGATCCTGCTCCTGGTTGGTGTAGCAGTTGACCAGTTTTTCCACCAGCTTGGGACTCTGGGTCTTCTTCAATACGTCGCGCAACACCTCTTCGGCACGGTCAAATTCCTTTTTTGAGATCAGGCGGTCAGCCGCGATCACGTACTCGGTTACGGCGCTGTCCTCTTCGCCTTCACGCAGGTATTGATCCGCCAGTAAAAGCCGCATCTTGAGGTTGTTGCGATCAAATTCAAGAATGCGTTTGTACATGTCCAGCGCGCGTTTGCTGTTGTTCTTGCGTTTGCTCTCTTCAGCCAGGTCGAGATAGATCTGCTTGGCTTCAATCACAAGCCCCTGCTTGGTATAAAGGTCCGCCAACTTGAAATAGACGTCTTCATAATTCGGGCTCACACGCGTGATGCGTTTGTACATGGCAATGGCTTTTGAAAAAAAGCCCTCTTTCAGATAATAGTCCGCGATCCATTCGAAGTGTTCCACCGCGGCGTTTACATCATGCTGTTTTAGATATAGATCACCCAGAATGCGCCGGGTTTCCAGGTCATCCGGCTTGAGTTCCAGGAGGCGGCGGTATTGCTTGATAGCGGCATCGATCTTGCCCTGGCCCAGGCATTTCTGAGCGTTTCGTTGCAGGATCAGGCGTTTTTCTAAAGCCATTGAACCTTCCTGAAACTGAGGCGGTGAAACCATGTGGCGCCGTATTGTTCCAGGGCGTTCACATGCCGCGAACTGGCGTAGCCCTTATTGGCATCCAGTTCATATTCCGGAAACCATCCCGACATGCGCACCATCAAATCGTCACGAAACACCTTGGCGATAATGGAAGCCGCTGCTATGGATAAACAACGATCGTCCCCATGGAGAATGCCGGCTCCCCGAACCGGCAGAAAATCGGGTCTCATGCCATCTATTAGAACATAATCAGGAGATATTTGCAATCCTTCCACCGCCCGGGTCATGGCGACGCGGGTCGCCTCCAGAATGTTGATCCGGTCAATGACATCGTTCCAGCACCAGCCGATCGACCAGGCCCTGGCGGTAGCGTAGATCACGGAGGCCAGTTCGCGACGCCGCCCCGGTGAAAGGCGCTTGGAATCACGAATGCGATAATCCAGTTTTGCGGGATCCAGAATGACTGCACCGGCGGCGACAGGGCCGAACAATGCGCCCCGCCCGACTTCATCCACGCCGCAGATGCGGCGGAAACCCAACTCCAATTGCTCCCTTTCCAGGGAAAAATCGGCCATTAACGCAGTTCTTTCAACCTGGCTGCACGCCCGCGGCGACTGCGCAGGAAATAGAGCTTGGAACGCCTCACCCGCGAATGACGATTCACCTTGATCGCCTGCACCAGCTTGGAATTCAATGGAAAAATCCGTTCCACGGACACGCCGAAAGAGGCCTTGCGGACCGTAACGGTACGGGAAATTCCCCGGTTGTTCTGCGCGATCACCGTGCCTTCGAACACCTGGATCCGTTCCTTCCCGCCCTCGATGACGCGGTAGTGAACAGCGACGATATCACCGGTGCGAATCTGGGGAAGATCATCGCGCGGAGTCTGGTACTCGCCCAGGTCATGGGACGAGAATACCTTCGGTTCCGATTGATCCCCGCGGGAAACGTCCGCGTCGCTCCCGGTTGATTGCGAGACGTCTGCTGTATTTTCAGCGGTCTGTGTTTCGTTGCCTGTTTCTTCCGACATGTTCACTCCTCAATCCGGCCTGTTTTCGGTAATATAGACCCAATGGAACACCATTGTACTATTTTTTGCTCCCCAGTTCAATAGCGGACCTCTGATTGACGCACCCGCAGGATTCTGCTATATCACTCGCATGAAACGGACCGTCACCGGCCTGTTGCTGCTATTCTGCCTCTGCCTTTTTTCTGGTGAAAAAGAAGGTTGGGAACAGGGGATTCGCACATGCACGGCCATTCTTGATCAGATCCGCGAACATCACCCGGAAACCCCGGACGAGACGGAACTGGTCCAGGCTTCACTCCACGGCATGCTCGCCAGGCTGGACCCGCATTCTTACTACCTGGACCCGGCCGCGTTCCGTTCCATGTTCGAAGACCAGCGCGGCAATTATTTCGGCATCGGCACGCGAATCCGGCGCATTGAAAACCGCCTGACCGTGATCGCACCCATAGAGGGAACGCCCGCCTTTCAATTGGGGATCCTGCCTGGAGACGTGATTGTCTCGATTGATGGAGATCCCACCCGGGACATGAGCCTGGATGAGGCCATGAAGCGTCTGCGCGGACAGGAAGGCACACAAGTCAGCATCGTTGTGGAGCGCCAGGGGATCCCCCAGCCCCTGACCTTCCGGATTGCACGTGCGAAAATCCCCCTGTCCACATTGACCCATACCCTGGTTGAACCCGCAGACCCCCTTACCGGTTATATCGGCTTGAGAACCTTCGGCCGCAACACCGCATCAGAGTTCAGAAAGGCCCTTGAAGCGCTGATCAACCGGCACGATATCCGCCGCCTGGTTATCGACCTGCGCTGGAATACCGGCGGCTCGCTGGCGGCCGCGATTGAAATGGCGGATTTTTTTCTGCAGCCTGGCCGCCCGATCGTCACGCTGCGGGGAAAGTCAGTGGAACGCGGATTCACCTCCCGGGAACGCCCGCTCTGGCCTGAATTGCAATTGGCGGTGCTGATCAACCGTTCCAGTGCCAGCGCTTCGGAGATCCTGGCCGCCGCCCTGCAGGATCATGGACGCGCGGTCATCGTCGGCAGCCGATCGTGGGGAAAAGGACTGGTAGAGACGGTATTCAACCTGCCGGGAAACCGGGGTATCGCCTTGACCACCGCGCGCTACCATACTCCCCGGGGGCGCTGCCTGCAAAGAAATTACGGCGGAGCCCTCAATCCTTTCGGATACCGTATTCCCGATGATTACGATACCAATCATGCAATTGCCGGCGGAGTGATCCCGGACCTGCTCGTGGCTGAAACACGACCCTCCCGGACCGTCAGCGAACTGGTCTTCAGGGGCGCTTTTTTTCTTTTCTCCCGCCACCTCATGGAGGCGGGAGTCACCGTCACGCAGGACATGATCATCAGTGAAGAGTTGCTCCACCGTTTTCAGGCATTCGCCGGCAAGCTGGGCCTGAAAATCAATATCAGGGAATCCGAACAAGCGGAAATCAGACGGGAGATCCTGCGCGCGCTGCTGACTTCGGCGTTCTCGGAGTCAACGGGCTACAAGGTCTTTCTGGCCCACGATCCCGTCAACCGGGCCGCGCTGGAATACCTGGCGCCATCTCTATCACTCAAGGAGCCGGAAATATGAACAAAAAAGACGATTTCATTACCCAGATCACCAAACGCTCCGAGGATTTCTCCCGCTGGTACGTCGATGTGATCCGCCGGGCGGAACTGGCCGATTACTCTCCCATGAAAGGCGTGATGGTGATCCGTCCGTACGGATATGAGATCTGGGAACTCATGAAGGAACAACTCGACCGGATGTTCAAAGCCACGGGACACCGTAACGCGTACTTCCCCCTGTTCATTCCCGAAAGCTTTTTGAAAAAAGAAGCGGAACACGTGGAAGGTTTTGCGCCGGAAGTCGCCTGGGTGACCATGGGAGGCAACGAAGTCCTGGAGGAACGCTACGCCATCCGGCCCACTTCGGAAGCGATTATCTGCTCGATGTATGCGCGCTGGATTTCATCCTGGCGCGACCTCCCCGTTCTCATCAACCAGTGGGCCAACGTGGTGCGCTGGGAGAAAGTAACGCGGCCGTTCCTGCGCACAACCGAGTTTTTATGGCAGGAAGGGCATACGGTTCATGCGACTGCTGCTGAGGCGCAGGAAGAAACGCTGCGCATCCTGGAAGTTTACCGCACTTTTGCCGAAGAATACCTGGCGTTGCCGGTGATTGCCGGCTTGAAAACAGACGCGGAAAAATTCGCCGGAGCCGTCAGCACCTATTGTATCGAAGCATTGATGCCCGACGGGCGGGCGTTGCAGGCGGGCACTTCCCACAACCTGGGGCAGAACTTTTCCCGCGCCTTCAACATCCGCTTTGAAAACCGGGACCAGGAACTTGAATTCGGCTGGGGCACATCCTGGGGTGTTTCAACCCGGCTCGTCGGCGCCGTCATCATGGCGCACGGAGACGATTCCGGCCTGATCATTCCTCCCCGCGTGGCGCCCTTCCAGGCGGTCATCATACCCATCAGTCGCGGAGACTGGAAAGAAACCGTTCTGCCGGAAGCCACGATGCTGCAGCAAGAACTCCAGGCCGCGGGGATCCGTGTTCACCTGGATGACCGGGACACCAACACCCCCGGGTGGAAATTTTCCGAATGGGAAATGCGCGGCGTTCCCCTGCGCGTGGAAATCGGCCCCAAGGATATCGAGAAAAAGCAGGTTGTGCTGGTCAACCGCCTCAACCGGGAAAAATCATTTGTATCCCGTGAAAATTGCGTAGCCGAGATCGGGCGGAAACTCGATGAAATCCAGGCGATGCTCTTCGAGAGAGCGTTGCGCTTCCGTCAAGAGAACACACGCGATGCCGCGGATTCTGATTCCCTGGCGGATATCATCGAAAAGCAGCGCGGCCTGGTACGGGCCGCCTGGTGCGGTTCGGCCGACTGTGAAGCCCGGGTCAAGGAAAAAACCAAAGCCACCATCCGCGTCATCCTGGAAGAAACACCTCCATCCGGCGCCGCCTGCGCCGCATGCGGCAAGCCCGGCAAGCACATGGTCCTTTTCGCGCGCTCGTATTAAAAAAAGTTGAAAAGTTGAAAAGTNNAGTTGAAGAGGGAAGAAGTTAAAAAAGCTGACAGGTAGCAGGAGACAGGAACCCGTGCCATTTGCCCCTGGCAACTCGCCATTCATGCCCTGAATAAAGACTCTGAATAAGGAATAAGGAAGACTGAATAAAAAAGCCTTTCCGGAATACTCTGGCTACACTTATTCCTTCTTCGTTATTCCTTATTCAGGATCTGCCTCCTGCCTGCCCGTCTTCACCACTCGCCTCTTGCCACTGTTCCCTTGTTCGTATCGACACTTGTAGAAGGTGGAATTTAGTAGAGCAGGGAGTCTCTGCAGGAAAGGCAAAAGCTCCCGGTTATTGTTTGCTTTAGACTTTTGACTACCTTCCCCCTTCACTCCAACTCCCCAACTACCCAACTTTCCAACTCTCCAACTNNAAAAAGGAAGACTCAGCCAGCAAAAAGGACACCGCCAAGATCATCCAGGAAAACATCACCGACTCGCTGTGGTCCAACGAGAACCTGAAACTGCCCGATGACCGCAAGATTTCAATAGCCGTGATCAAGGGTGCACGGGCGGGATACATATTCAAGCTCAGCAAACCGTATATCCTTGTCGGCAGGGGAAAAGTGGACCTGATCATTCCCGACAAGGAAGTATCCCGCAAACACCTGGCCGTGGAAGTCCGCAATGAAAAGATCCTTCTCCGAGACCTGGGCAGCACCAACGGCACGTTTATCAACGGAGAGAAGGTTTCCATAACCGAAGTAGATGATCAGAGTGAATTCCGCATCGGCCAGACCACCCTGATGCTGATTTCCACCCCGATCAACCGGGAGTTCGATAAGTAAATTGTGGCGTACTCTGCGTCTCTGCATTGACTTCTCGCTGAGCGCACTGGTATTCACTTTCTTTGTCACCGGCCTGATCCTGATGCTCAACCCCGAAGTACTGGTCAGTCCGGGGGACTCTGTGCTCCTGTTCGCCAACCTGCTGCTCTTTTTCGGGATCGGCTGGTGGCTGATTACGGCCATGCTGCATTTCTTTGTGCAGTTCGCGTCCGGGCGGAAATTCGCGGTGGGCATTCTCTGGCCGCCCACTTTGACTTACCACCTCTCATTTACCCTCCTCGTGATCACGCTGGTGTATTTCCTCAACTACGACTACTACCGCAGCTTCCTCTCATCCGAAGCCTCCGCGCTCTGGCTGCGCATCCTGGTGGTCCAACTGGTGCTGGTGCTCACGGGAATCGTGTTTATTCTGCGCAAGGGCAGAAGCAAGCGCTGGATTCAGCTCTTGTTCCTGAGCCTGTCGGGTTACCTGGTGCTCGCCACCTTCACCGGCATGATCTCACTGAGCGTGCCCCGGGTCCAGGACGTGAAGCCGCATCAACTCGTTCAGGAAGTGACGCCGCGACGGATCCGCATGGTCATCGCCGACGGCATTTCCATGAGCCACCTGCTGAGCCAGTCGTCGGAGCAGAAGTTGCTCAATTTCAACTTCCTCATCCGCAACGGCGTACGTGCCCGCATTCGTTCCTTTAAACCGAATTTCAGCCATTCGCAGATCAACACCCTGCTGTCCGGCCTCTCACCATCTGCTTTTCACAACCACTCCCAGGTCAAGTTCAAGGTGGGGCGGATGAAGCACGAATTTGACCTGTTTCCCCGCTACCTGTTCATGCGCTATTCTTCGGTTCTCGGCGTGACATCATTCTACCGCCGCTTCGCCATGCCGGTTAAAGACCATATCCGCGCTTATTATCAGGCCAATCGCTTCGGCACATTCTCACTGGTTTATCCCGAATACACCCCCATGTACTCCGAGCGGGCCCTGGAATACAATCATCGTTTCAAACCGCTTTTTTCCGACCTTCTCAACCAGGTCGACCGCCGCTACGAAATGGTCAGGCGCTTCTTTTTCTTTGATGATTATCTCAAACGCAGGATCCCGGACCTGAAGGACACGCCCCTTTATTATTCCTGTTCCCGTCTTTTCGGATTGGCCAACGTGGCGCGGTATTTTTCCCAGTATTCGACCAGCCAGGTATTTGAAAACGTACCCGAATCCGCGGTCAAACGTTATTCCTGGGTCCTCGACAAGTACTATGAATACTATGATTCCATTATCGGCAACCTGATCAGCACCACCGGAGACAATGAACTGCTGGTGATTGTCAGCCTGTACGAATTCGAACCCCTGCCGGTGTGGCGCCGGGTGTTGCTGAACCTGTTCGGCAAAAAAGATGTCTACGTTTACAACCCCCTCGATGCCCGCGGCACCATTCTGCTTTACGAGAAAAGCGCCCTTAAAAAAGGATACCCGGTGAATTCCATCTCGATCTACGACATTTTTCCCACCCTGCTGTACTACTCCGGATTCCAACTCAGTCGAGACCTGCGCGGAGAAGTGGTCCGCGAAATCTTCACCGATGAATTCCAGCTCAACAACCCGATTGACATCCGGCCGAACAACCCCTGAGCCTCATTGACCGCGAAGCGGCTTATTGCGTATAATTACATGACGATGAAGTCTTTTTCATTCTGCATACTCCTCAGCGTTCTGGCGGGCGCGTGCGCCCGCCCGCCCGCAACCGTTCCCGAAGTCACCCCGCAATTGGAGGAACGCCATCTGAAGGCCCTCGAAGATGATGCGGATACAGTCGCAATCACCCGTCATCACCGGCACCTGATACTGGTGCGTTCCTCCGGCGCGATCCTGAAAATCGACCCCATTGGGCTGGACCGCCTGATGGCCGCGCAACTTACCGAAAAGGTACGTAAAGGCGTGATTTCCGGAGACGGCCGCATGCTGTTGTCCACCCAGGCATCACCACCCGGCTGGATCGTTTTCGACCTGGATACATTCCGCGAAATCGCCAGGTTGACCCGCCCATCAGAAGCAGAAGAGGTAGTGGCAATCGGGCGCGACATCCTGGTCACGCGAAACGGGAGCCGGCTGACACTGACCTTTTACGCATCAGATCCGCAGACCCGCGAGATCGATATCAGCGAAAATGATTTTCGCGCCTGCCAGGTGCATGACGGTCGGGCTCTGATCCTTTTGCGCCAAGCGTTCATGCGGCTCTCGCCTCCCGATTTCAGACCGGAACGCATTCCGCTCCCCCATGCGGCCGCCGGCGACTTCCTTCTGCATCAGGGGAATCTGTATTACGGCAGCGAGAACCGCCGACTGGTAAAATGGTCGTTTCTCACCGGCAAAACAGCCTGGGCGGTTCCTTTGCCACGGACACTGTCCCTGGCGCCGCTCAAAGCCGGAGAACTCATCGCGGTGCTACCCCGTGACCAACATATACACTTTTTTACACCAGCTGGAGGGCATGCCTGGTGGTCCCCGCTGAACGGCACCCGCTTATTCCCTCCCTTACTGCTGGAGCAGAACATCGCGGTATTCCTCTACCCCCCCCGGAATCCGGAAATCCGTTTTTTTAATTGGAAAAAGCAAACTTCCGAAAGTTTCAAGATCACCAAGCCCCTGCGTGATCCGCCGTTGGCCGTGGGCGGGCGGATCTTCTTTCTGACCGAGTCGGAAGGGAAAAACCGGGTNNCTCACGGTGGCCAACATCAGGAAAATCGATATCCAGATCGAACCGAAGTTCCCCCGGGTTTCCGGAAAATCCCTGGAATTCCGTCTCAATGCCGTGAACCTGATTCAACCCGAGTTCACATTGAGCCTGCGCCGCAGCGACAGCAAAACCCCGATACTGGAAACGCGTGTTTCGCGAAAGCAGACCCCTTCCGTGGCCTGGTTCGCCCGTGATCCGGGAAATTACCTTCTCGAAGTGGAAGCCAGTTCCAGAGACGGGCTGAAAGTGAAGGCATCCAGTCGCTTCCGGATTGCGGACCCGGCTGAATTGACCCGCGCCCACGTATCCGCTGTCCAGGCGGACTGTGATGCAGACCACGTCGTCGCAGGGGATGCAAAACCATGATCGACCTGGCCCGGCGCCTGTCCATGCCGGGAATCACCTGCAGCCGGCCGGACCGGTCCGGCCGGCACACCACCTTCGGCATCGGCGGCATGATCGCCATGTCGGTTCAAGCGACAACCCGCCCGGCTCTGGTTGAAGCGCTGCTGATTCTGAAAAACGAAAAAATTCCTCACGTCATGATCGGCGCCGGCAGCAATACGGTATTCGCGGACACCGCTCCCGATCTTGTCCTGGTGATCAACCGCACCCGGGGCATCCGTCGCGTCGATTCCACGCGGATCGTTGTTCANNTCGCTGGAATTCCTGGCCGGAATCCCGGGCTCCGTCGGCGGAGCGGTCGCCGTCAACGCGGGCGCTTTCGGCCAAGACATGGCCGCCGCCTTCAGCCATGCCGTTATCCTGGATGGCTCCGGCAGGCAACGATCCATCGGCGCGGATGAATGCGGCTTCCGCTACCGGGATTCCATTCTCAAGCGCGGCGATTCCGTGCTGCTGGAAATCACGCTGAATGGTCAATCCGATGATCCACAGCGGATCCGTCAACGCATGCGCAGCCACTTTCTGCATCGCAGGAAAAACCACCCCGACCCGAATGCCCGTACCGCCGGGTGTTTCTTTAAAAATCCCCGCCGCGACCCATCCGCTTCGGCGGGGCGACTCATTGACAGTGCCGGGCTGCGCGGCTGGAGCCGCAACGGTCTTGAAGTATCCTCGAAACATGCGAACTTCATCGTGAATACCGGTGATGCGGGGATGGCTGAGCTGGAGGCGTTTGTGCGCCATATCATCGAAACAGTCGAAAAAAAGCACGGCATCCGTCTGGAGCGGGAGGTGTTGTTTGTGGCTGCGGATGGAAGGCGGTATTGAATTGATCCCCGGCTCGCCGCGCTTCGTATTCCTTTTCCTGGACGGAGTGGGGTTGAATCCACATCCGCACGCAAACCCCTTCGCCGGGGCGAACTGTCGTTACCTGCCGTTTCACTCTCCGTCTCCCCGACTTCCCGACGGCACACCCATAGCCGCCGTGGACGCCTTGATGGGCGTTGAAGGCATACCCCAGAGCGCCTCCGGCCAATCCACACTCTATACCGGCATCAACATTCCCGCGCGCTGGGGTCATCGCGGCAGTTATCCCGGTACAGATATCAGGCGCATCCTGTACCGGGACAACCTGCTCAAATCCCTGTCCGTATGCGGACGCAAAGCGGTTTTTCTGAATGCCTACCCCCACTATGCGCACCTGTTCTCTCCACCGCATCTTGAATTGCGCGCCGACGGCGAATGGCGGTTTTCAGACGAGTTTCCCGCCCAGTTCCGCCGCCGCCTGTCCACCACTACCTGCATGATGCTCAGCAACGGGATGCTTCCCTTCAACGAAGAAGATATCCGCCTGGGAAAAGCCCTTTACCAGGATTTCTCCAACGCTTCCCTGATCCGCCTGGGACTGGATGTTCCGGAGTATTCCCCGGAACAGGCGGCTGAAATCCTCGCGGCAAACGCCGCGCTGGCTGATTTTGTATTGTTCGAGTTTTTCCAGACCGATCTTTTCGCCCACCGCCACGAATTCAGCGAATGCGTCGACCTGGTCGCGCGCCTGGACCGATTCCTGGGGCACTTGCTGGACAGCATGGACCCGGAACAAGACACGTTGCTATTGACCAGCGATCACGGTAACCTGGAAGACTGTTCCACACGCATCCATACCCGCAACCCCGTCCCGCTGCTGGCCTGGGGTAAGAACGGCGATGTTTTGCGATCCAGGATCCGTGACCTGGGTGATGTGACTCCCGCCATCCGCGACCTGATGAATTGCCCGGCGGGAGGGGGAACCGCACGACTGCAGGAACGCGATCCTGATGCCCCGCCGCAAAAGGAGGTTTCGTGAAATCGTTTCGCCATGAACTCTGGTTCAACACCACCAGACGCCGCGATTTGATCAACATCACTCCCACACTGCAGGAACTGGTCGATAAGAGCGGCATTCAGGACGGGCTGTTGCTGTGCAACGCCATGCACATCACCGCAAGCGTCTTTATCAATGACGATGAAAGCGGTCTTCACGCAGACATCGAGAACTGGCTGGAAGAACTGGCCCCTGAAAAGCCATACAGCCGCTACCGCCACAACCGAGGTGAAGACAATGCCGACGCGCATCTGAAACGCACCATCATGGGACGCGAAGTGGTCGTGGCCGTTACCGGCGGCAGCCTCGATCTGGGGCCATGGGAACAGGTTTTTTACGGAGAGTTCGACGGCATGCGCCGCAAACGCGTGCTGGTAAAAATCATCGGAGGGTAGACCAGCCGCCGTACGGGATCAGTATGCGTCACATTTTCAGTTTTCAAACTTCAGTTTGCAACAGCAAGGCAAATACATTACAATATCTGATTGCGTCGCTGTTTCAGCGCCGGCATAACAGCATCATGGTGGAACCATTCCTGGAAAACCGCATCAGTAAGGATTACATCAACACCTTACCGCCCATCCGCTTCTGTGGTCGCATCGAGTTGATCAACCACCCGGATCAGGTCCGCAAGGCCACCCGGCATCTGCGGCGGCACCGGGTACTGGGTTTCGACACGGAAAGCCGGCCGGCATTCAAGAAAGGTGAGTCCTACCCCATTTCACTGATCCAGCTGGCGACGCCTGACACCGTCTACCTGTTTCACCTCGCCCATATCGACATTGACGATCGCCTGGCCCGCATCCTCTCCAGCAAGCGCATCAAGAAAGTCGGCATCGCGCTCAACAACGACCTGGAAAAGCTGAACGAGTTGCGCCCCATGAAAACCGCCGGGTTTGTCGACCTTTCCCGCCTGGCAGCCGAAAAAGGCATTGTCCAGCAGGGAGCCCGCAGCCTGGCCGCCCGCTATCTCCACCAACGACTGATCAAATCTTCACAGCGTACCAATTGGGCGCGCCCGGAGTTGTCTGAAAAACAGAAATTCTATGCGGCCACCGACGCGTGGATCTGCCTGGAACTGTACGCGCTCATCCTCGCAGACAGGCGCGTCTATCCTCCGCCCCCGGACATGGAAATCCCTCTTGACCGGAACGGATCCGCACCGCCGGCATGACACGTGCCGGGCTTTGACTTTTTTCCGGGGTTGGTTTATAAGGATAGCACAATCCGGCCGGTGAACGTTCCCGGTAAGAGTGAAACATGAACCAGAGCATTAACCCTGAAAACACGATATTTCTGGCTTCAGATCACGCCGGTTTCCCGATGAAGGAAAGCATCAAGTCCCTGCTGAAGCAATTGGGCCTGAACGTCAACGATCTGGGCCCGGGAAACGATGAACCCGCCAACTGGGCCGAGTACGGCGCCCGGGGAGCCGCCGCGGTGGCGGAAGATCCGCAGCGACTGCGGGCCATCCTGATCTGCGGTTCCGGCATCGGCATGTCCATCGTCGCCAACAAGTTCCCGCGCGTCCGCGCGGCCTTATGTCACGACACTACGGCGGCCGCCATGTCCAGACGCCATAACAACGCCAACGTACTCTGCCTGGGCGGGCGCGTCATCGGCGCCGATACAGCCGAGGAAATTGTCCGGACCTGGCTGTCAACCGCTTTCGATGGCGGCCGGCACCAGGTGCGTCTGGATTACCTGAGCGAAGTGGTTGAATCGAAGAATTTCCGCTGATCGCTTGATTCTTTCAATATTCTAGGAGGAAAGTATGTTTGGATTGGAAAAAGACCTGGCAACGCTGGACCCTGAAATCGCCGAAGTGGTTCGCAATGAAGCCATCCGGCAGAATCAGAATCTGGAATTGATTGCTTCGGAAAACTTCGTTCCCAACGGCATCATGGAAGCCATGGGGTCCGTTCTGACCAACAAATACGCGGAGGGATATCCGAATAAGCGCTACTACGGCGGCTGTGAATTCGTCGACGTGGGCGAACAGCTGGCCATAGACCGCGCCATGGAATTGTTTGCGGCCGACTACGCCAACGTCCAGCCTCACAGCGGCACCCAGGCCAACATGGGGGTTTACCTGACCATCCTGGAACCCGGAGACACCATGTTCGGCATGGACCTTTCCCACGGCGGGCACCTTTCACACGGCCATCCGCTGAACTTCACCGGGAAACTCTACAACGTCGTATTCTACGGGGTGAACCGCGAAAGCGAGACCATTGATTACGATGCCCTGGAGAAACTCGCGCTCGAGCATCGTCCCAAATTGATCATGGCCGGTGCTTCAGCCTACCCGCGCACCATCGATTTCCCGCGTTTCCGCCGCATCGCCGACTCCGTCGGCGCCGTACTGGTAGTGGACATGGCTCACATCGCGGGACTGGTTGCCGCGGGGGTTCACCCCACTCCGGTGCCCCACGCGGACTTTGTCACTTCCACCACCCACAAAACCCTGCGCGGCCCCCGCGGAGGATTGATCCTCTCACAGAAAAAATACCGCAAGGAACTGAAAAAAGTCGTGTTCCCGGGCATTCAGGGGGGACCTCTGGAGCATGTCATCGCCGCCAAAGCGGTCTGTTTCAAACTGGCCATGAACGATGAATTCAAAACCTACCAGCAACAGACCGTGCGCAACGCCGCGGCCCTGGCCGGAAATTTCGCGGACCTCGGCCTGCGTATTGTTTCCGGAGGTACGGACAACCACCTGCTTTTGACCGACGTCACCCCGCTGGGCATCACCGGCAAGGACGCTGAGACCGCCCTGGACCTCGCCGGCATCACGGTGAACAAGAACACCATCCCCTTTGATACCAACCCACCGCTGGTCAGTTCCGGTATCCGCATCGGCACCCCCTCGGTCACCACCCGCGGCATGAAAGAGGCACAGATGGCGACCATAGCCGAGCTCATCGTGGACGCGCTGAAACACACCACGGATGAAACCTATCTCAAAAGCATCCGCGAAAAAGTCGTCAAGTTGACATCGGCATTCCCCATCTATACAGATATCATTGACAAGTACAGCCGGGCCCTGGGCCGGTGATGAACATATCTCCCGGGCTCACGAAAAACGGGCCCGGGAGAACCCCACCTGAACGGAGTACACTTTGAGCGGGGATACCGGGTTGCGCGCCCTGCTGGACGCCGTGCGACAAAGCCGCCGCCTGGTGGCATTCACGGGGGCGGGGATTTCCACTTTTTCCGGAATCCGCGATTTCCGCGGCAGCAATGGATTGTACAGGGATTACGACGCCAACCGCATTTTTGACCTGAACTATTTTCTTCGGGACCCCGACTACTATTATCACCACGCCCGCCATTTCATCTACAACCTGGACGAGAAAGAGCCCAGCCTGGTCCATCGCGAACTCGCGCGCCGGGAAGCAGCCGGGAAGTTGCGCGCCGTAATCACGCAGAACATCGACCTGCTGCATCACAAAGCCGGGTCCCGGAATGTGATCGAGCTTCACGGCAGCCCCATGGTTCATCGCTGCCTGGGCTGTGGAAAAACCTGGACCTTCGACCAAATCCAGTCCATGCTCCAGAGCGGCGGGACTCCCCGCTGTGACAAATGCCGCGGCATCATCAAGCCCGACATCACTTTCTTCGGAGAGGCGCTTCCCACCGGCGCGATTGAAAGAGCGGTCAGAGAAGCTGCCGGCGCCGACCTCATGCTGGTGCTGGGCAGCACCCTGGTGGTCCAGCCCGCCGCATCGATCCCGCTCTACACCCTGCAGTCCGGAGGCCGGCTGGCGATCGTCAACAACGCCCCCACCCCGCTGGACGGATTGGCCTGCTGCCGCTGGCACGACCTGGAATCGTTCTTTTCCGCCCTGGCTCAAGACCCGCTCCCGCACGGGAACGGTGGATAAATCAATCCATTCCTGCTCGCTCGCATTTTGGGTGATCCGGAAATCGCAATCTATACATGTGTGGCCGTGATGTCGAACCATCCCATTAAAGAAATAGTCTTTTCAATCCACGCCCCCGCACGGGGGGCGAC
>DBFQ01000010.1 GCA_002294665.1 Candidatus Aminicenantes bacterium UBA876 | reverse complement strand
GCCGAGCGGCCGGTCGGTGCCGGGCTCACGGGCGACCCGCCCCATATCCCCCGCCCGTCCCCAGTCTTGCGCATAAGCGGCGATGCGCGGCTCCTCCAGGATGGCGCGGGGATACGGCGTGTGCCCCGGGGGCAGGTAGATCGCCAGGTAGAGCATTTCCCAGAGAAAATCCTGGTGTCCAGGCAACAGGGATTCGGTGCGAATGGTTTGCTTTTCAGGTGGATGCATATTCCATTTCCAATACCACCGGCCGTTTTTTCACAGCGCAGAAGCGTATTCTACACCCGCATCGCTCCAGATAAAACCCGCCGCCGGCCAACCTCACCAGCGACAGGCAGGCTTGTCCGGCATCAGCCATGATTGTTTGCGATTGTGGTATGATCACTGCAGGTACGGCATGAAGACCCTCTGGAAATACCTCAAACCCCATCGCCGCCTGGTCTTTTTCTCGCTGCTCCTGGCGGCGGTCGCACAATTACTGAGCCTGATTGATCCGCTGATTTTCGGCAAGATCATTGACGACTACGCGACGAATCCCGGAAACCGCAGTGAAAGCGAACTGGTTCGCGGAGTGCTTTTCTGGCTGGGAATCGCCGTCGGCATCGCCTTGCTCGCCCGCTTCTTCCGCTCCTTCCAGGATTACCTCACCCGCCTGCTGGTGCAGAAATTCGGCCTGCGCATATTCTCCGACGGCTTGAAACAGACCCTGCGCCTGAATTTTCAGGAATACGAAGAACAACGCAGTGGAGAAACCCTGTCGGTGCTGCAGAAAGTGCGCATGGATACCCAGCGTTTCGCCCACTCCTTTATCAATATCCTGTTTTCATCGATCGTGGGCATCGGTTTCCTGGTCTGGTACGCGATGACCAGGAACTGGATGCTGATCCCGGTTTTCATCGTCGGCATCCTGATACTGGGCTCCCTGACCGGCCTGCTCAGCAAGAAGATCAAGACCACGCAACGCTCCATCAACCGCCAGACCCACCAGATGTCGGGCGCAATCACCGAGTCGCTGCGAAACATCGAACTGGTCAAGAGCCTGGGGCTGACCTTTCCCGAAATCCGGCGCATGCATGCGGAAATCACGCGCATCTTTCACCTGGAAGTGGACAAGATCAGGCGCATCCGCACATTGACTTTCCTGCAGGGCACCGCCCTCAGCCTGCTGAAGCAATCGATCCTGTTCATCCTCTTGTGGCTGATTTTCCGCAAGGTTCTGACCACCGGCGAGTTGATCGCCATGCAATTCATTTCCACCTCCATTTTCGGACCGCTGCAGGATCTGGGAAACATCATTCTCAGTTATCGCGAAGTCGAAGCATCGATAAACAGTTTCGATCGCCTGATGCAGCGACCGATCGAGCGCCGGCCGGCAAATCCAGCGGATTTCGGTGAAGTAAAGGAGATCCATTTCCGCAACGTGGTCTTCAAACACCGCACCGCCAGCTTCAACGCCGTTGACGGCATCTCCTTCCGGGTGCGCTCCGGCGAAACCATCGCGTTCGTCGGGCCCTCCGGTTCGGGCAAATCCACGCTGGTCAAGCTGCTGGTCGGCCTGTATACCCCCCTGAGTGGCGAGATCTGCTTCAACGGCCATTCTTCATTGACGATCCGCCTGAACCAGCTGCGCCGCCAGATCGGCCTGGTAACCCAGGACACCCAGTTGTTCGCCGGCACCATCCGCGACAACCTGCTCTTTGTCAAAGCGGACGCGACCGACAGCGAAATCCTAAACGCGCTGCGCAAAGCGGCCTGCGAAGACCTGGTGAGGCGCACGCCCGCGGGCCTGGATTCGCGCCTGGGTGAAGGCGGTATCAAGTTGTCGGGAGGCGAGAAACAGCGCATCTCCATCGCCCGCGCCCTGCTGCGGCAACCCCGCTTGTTGATCTTTGATGAAGCCACCTCGGCCCTGGACTCCATTACCGAAGAGGAAATCACCGCCACCATCCGCGAAATCTCCAGAACCGGGGACCAGATCACGCTGCTGATCGCCCACCGCCTGTCCACCATCATGCATGCCGACCCGATTTACGTGCTGGAAAAGGGACGCATCGTGGAAACGGGAACCCACCGCGAACTGCTGTTGCGCAAACGCCTCTACTACGCCATGTGGCGCCAGCAGGTGGGCGAACGACGCGGGTAGGACGGAAGGCACCCTGCCGGCACCTGTCACCTTGCAACAAATCCAATGAACAAAATGAAAAAAGAAGTTGAGTGAGTTGAGGGTGGAACAAAAGTTTTTTAAAAGCTCTTCGCGGATTTTTCACTTTTCACTTTCAACTTTTCACTTTTCACTTTCAACTTTTCACTTTAAACTTTTCACTTTTCACTTTTCACTGGTTCCCCGTCTCCTCCTGCCACCTGTCACCTTGCAACAAATCCGAAATTCGAAACACAAAAGTTCGCGTCATTCAGGAAAGCGTGTCATTTATTTGCTTCGCGCATGTCATTCCCTCGCTGCGCTCGCGTCATTGGTCCAGCAATGGCGAACGGTTAGTGGCGAAAGGCGGAAACGCTCAGTCGAAAGTTAAAAGGCGAAAGTCTAAAGGGGCGCGGGGCGAACCGTACGGAATAATGAATAAGGAATAACGAATAAAAAACCCAGGTGATTGCCGCACCTTATTCCTTCTGCTTTATTCCTTATTCAGTACCGGCATCGGCTTTTCATCACCGTCCGGTAAGGTTCCCCGTCACTATAACTCCCCGCCGCTGCCCGGTAGAACGTAGAAGGTAGAGAAAAACGCAACGCAGTTGATTGCCGCACCTTATTCCTTATTCTTTATTCCTTATTCAGGGTCTCCCTGCCTTCCTGTCACCTTTCAACAAATCCAATAAACAAAATGAAAAAAGAAGTTGAGTGAGTTGAGGGTGGAACAAAAGTTTTCTTAAAAGCTCTTCGCGGATTTTTCACTTTTCACTTTCAACTTTTCACTTTTCACTTTAAACTTTTCACTTTTCACTGCTTCCCCGTCTCCTCCTGTTTTCCTGACACCTGATACCTGTCACCTTCTTTCTCAACTTCTCCCCTCTCCAACTCCCCAACTCCCCAACCCTCTTTCAATACTGATAATCCTTCCGCACCGGGCTGAACACATCGAAGACCCGCGTATCCACTCCCGCGGCCCGGCCGCCATGCTCCACGCCGCCGGGAATGACGTAGCTGTCCTGCGGACCCAGGATACGGGTTTCTCCCGCGATGGTCAGCTCGAGTTTGCCGGAGATCACGGTCCCGACCTGTTCGTAGGGGTGGCTGTGCGCGGGCAGCAACGCATCCGCTTCCAGGTCGATCATTGCCACCAGCATTTTCTCACCCCAGAACGAACGCACGCAGATACCGGGCGCGAGTTGTTTGGATTCACGATTTTCAATGTCGCAGAAATGATTCATGAAGGCTCCTTTTCCCGGAACGTGGGCCGAATCTGTGTTCCGGCAATTTACAAGCCTAGGCCAGCCGGGAGCCGATGTCAAACCCCGCGGACATCTTTTCCCCGGATTCGGGGCTTGACAACGGCGCAGGCTGCGCTACAATATGTCAGTGAGCATTTACTGACATGGAAACACAAAACCGGACTTTTACGCCGCGTCAACAGGAAATCATCCGCGAAGCGATCCGTATTATCGCCGCCGACGGTATCGGAGATCTCACCATCAAGAACCTGGCCGGCGCGGTCCATGTGACGGAAGCCGCTCTATACCGTCATTTTCAAAACAAGCAGGCGATCCTTGCCGCCATTATCGAAACATTTGACATGATTTCCCGCACTCCGCCCCATCCCGATCCCCATGCCGACGCCCTGGATCAAATCGAGTGGTTTGTCCAGGACCGCTACACCAAGTTCGCCGCCGATCCCGACCTGGCCAAAATCATGCTTTCCGAATCGATCTTCATCCACAACAATCTCATGGCGGAAAAAAAGCGCCGCGTCATGCATGGGCACAAGGGCGAAGTGGTGGGATGGATTGAAGCGGGACAGCGACAAGGCGGTATCCGCCCGGATATCGACGCCGTCGCCCTGTTTCGCGTCATAGTGGGTTCGATGCGCCTGCTGGTATTGCAATGGTGCTTTAACCATCATGCGTTTGACTTGAAAAAGGAAGGCCGGCGCCTGTGGCTGGACATTCGCAAGATGGCGCGGCCTGCCCAATGGAGGTGAACGTGAAACGACAGATTATCCATATCGACAAAGAGAAATGCGATGGTTGCGGACTCTGCGTTCCCGATTGTCCCGAAGGGGCGATCCAGATCATCGACGGAAAAGCACGCCTGGTCAGCGATCTGTTCTGCGACGGCCTGGGCGCCTGCATCGGCAATTGCCCCCGGGGCGCCATTTCAACTCATGTCCGCGAAGCCGAAGCCTACAATGAAGCCCGGGTAATGGAAAACATCATCCCCCAGGGAGAAAACACCATTCGTGCCCACCTCAAGCACCTGTCCGACCACGGCTTGACGGCGCACGTCGAGGAGGCCATCCGGATCCTGGAAGCGCAGGGCATCCCGGTCCCCGAATTCCGCCAGGCCCGCGCGGGCTGCCC
>DBFQ01000046.1 GCA_002294665.1 Candidatus Aminicenantes bacterium UBA876 | reverse complement strand
CTCCCTGTCACCTGATACCTGACACCTGGTACCTTCTTTCCAACTCTCCAACTCTCCAACTTTTTTTACAACTCCCTTGCCGCGAACGTATCCCCGCGGTTGACATCCCCGGTTTTGAATCCCAGCGTGAACCAGCGCACACGTTGCTCGGAAGTTCCATGCGTGAACGCGTCGGGCACTACATAACCCTGGGTGCGCTTCATCACGTTGTCGTCCCCCACGGACGAAGCCGCGTTCATGCCTTCCTCGATATCGCCCTCTTCCAGGATGTTTTTCATGCGCTGAGCATGGTGGGCCCAGATACCGGCCAGGAAATCAGCCTGAAGTTCCAGGCGCACCTCCAGGCGGTTGGCATCCACCTGGCTCAAGCGCTGCTTCTGCGTATGGACCTTTTCCAGGATCCCCAACTGGTTCTGCACATGGTGTCCGATCTCGTGTGCCACCACGTACGCCCAGGCGAAATCCCCGCGTGCGCCCAGTTTCTGCGTCATCGCCTGCAGAAAGGCCAGGTCGATGTAGACGGTTTCGTCCCCCGGACAGTAAAACGGACCCACCGCGGCCTGGGCGAAACCGCACGCCGACTCGGTGGCGCCGCTGTAGATGACCAGCTTGGCGTCGCGGTATTGTTGCCCCTCGCTGCGGAAGATTTCACGCCAGACATCCTCGGTATCCGCCAGGATAACGGAAACAAACTCCGCCAATTCCTGTTCCTCAGCGCTCATGGGACGGGAGCTTTGCTGTTGAGCCGTTTGCGGGATCTGCAGGTTCTGCACCACTTCGCTGGGATCTCCACCCAGGAGCAGGATAATGACCGCGGCCACAATTCCAAGCAAGCCGCCGCCGGCCGCCACGCGACGCCCGGTTGAACCGCTGCGGATCTCTACATTATCACTTTGTCTTCTGCCTTTCCAGCGCATNNTCAGTCGCGGATGCAACGAATCGACAGGCCTTCACCCTTGTGTCCGCTGCGGGAACGGCGCACAACCGTATTATGGGAGTACACATAACGGCTCCAGGCGTACCTGGCGCTGACTTCGGATGCCGACCAGAAGCACGCCATGAACCCCAACGCGTGAAAGCCGCCCCGGTAACCGCGATAGCCGCCGGGCAGAACGCTCAGTCGGCTCTCATTGCCGGCCCCGGCATTGGGAACCTGCCACAGATCATCCCGGGCTTTCAACCGGCCCCCGGCATCCGCCTCGCCTCCCAGCATGTCGATCATGACTTCCCACTCTTCGTCACTGGGAACGTGCCACCCTTGCGGGGACAGTCCGCGCGGATCGTTTAGGGCATACCAGTTGTAGAGTTTGCCGAAAACCGCGTCATTTGCCGGATCGTTGTCCACATGGCACCATGCCGGCCGCATTTCGCGCGTCGCCGACCGCCATTCATCAGTGGTTCCGGCCTCGGGGATAAGATCGCCGTTGCGAAAAGCGGCCACATCCAGGTTCTGCGCCATCCATTCCTGATTGCCGACCTTCAGGCTCTGCATGCGGACCTCCTGGTCAGATATTATGGAAAGTTCCGTCCACAAATGCAAATCAGCGGGGCTCTCCCCGGTTTGCCTTTATTCTTGCGGGTTTTCGCCTTCTTCCAATGGTTCGGAGATCTCTGTTTCCGGTACCTTCAGGGCTTTTTCCTTTTCCGCCCGGCTTCTGCAGAAGCTGCAGAGTTCAGTGATGTTTTTCAATTCGCGCGCCTGGGCGACGGTACCTTCATAAATCTGGTCCGTAACCTTGCGATTGATGGCGTGGCAATCCGAGTAGATATGGTACTTGGTACCGGACTTGGTCCAGTAAACAAAGTTTCGGCCCGTCAGCGATTCCACTTCGGCGGTTTGCGCGGCGTATTCTTCCTGCGAAGGCGGATTGAAGTCCACGCCCACAATGCCGCCGACCACCAGGGCGATGATCGCGATGGTTCCCACCAGACCTTTCTGTTTGCCGCTCAAGTCCTTGTTGGTGAAAATGAGGATAATCAGCGGCAGGAATGCGATGATGGCGATGATCAAGCCCAACTGATTCTGGACAAAAAACCGGAATTTGTCTTTCTCAGATGCCGGATCCAGGCGGTTGGCTTTTTTCCACAACAACGAACCGATAATGACAAAGACCAGGTCAACGGCAATCAGCACAATGAGCCAGGTGGTGTTGATGGGCGGTTTCTGCAGCAGGATGATGGCTCCGACTTCGCAGGCAATCGCCACGATCCAGGCGAGAATCGCCAGCAGGCGCTTGGTTCCGGCCCGCTTCTTGGCTTCCGCGGTGGGCGTAAATACCCGGCCCCGGGATGTGTCCTTCCCGGATGGTTCCGGGCTCTCTACACGAACGACTTTTTTCTTGGTTCCTCTGTCCGGCATGTGATGACCTCCAATACCGGAATTATAGCGCAATGGGAATAAAGTTGGAAAGTTGGAGANNGGAGAGTTGGAAAGTTGGGGAGAGGTGACCGCTTCAACTCTTCAACTCTGCTCCCTTCACTCCCCCCGCAACGCCACGATGGGGTCGAGCCGCGCCGCTTTGCGCGCCGGGGAAACGCCGAAAACCAGTCCCACCAGCATCGAGAAGCCGAACGCTCCCAGGATCGAGGACAACGAAACACCCACCTGCCAGTGGTTCGCCAGGGCAATAATCACCGCAATCACGACGCCGATCGCAATCCCGACCAAGCCGCCGCCGATACTCAGGATGGCGGACTCGATCACAAATTGCCACGTGATATCTTTGCGCGAAGCCCCCACCGCCATGCGCAGACCGATCTCCTTGCGGCGTTCGCGGATGGAAATCAGCATGATCGCCAGGATGCCGATGCCGCCGATCAAAAGCGAAACCGCGCCGATTCCGGCGATCAGGGCGGTGAAGGTGTCGGTGGTTTCACGCTGCGCCTGCATTAATTCAGTCTGGCTCTGGATCGTGAAATCATCCGCTTTATCAGCACGGTTCAGGCGATGGCGCTCGCGCAGCAATTCACGAACCTGCCGTTTCGCCGCCGCCATCTCTTCCGGGCTGCGTACCTGCAGGCTGATCGAACTGATGTAATCCTGGTTGAACACGCGTCGCAGCGCCGTCTGGATGGGGATAAAGATCTGGTCATCCTGGTCCACTCCGTTCATATCGACGCCCTTGGCTTCCATGACACCGATCACCTGGAACTGGACCCGGCCGATACGGATGGTTTTCCCGATCGGCTCCTGTCCCTCGAACAAATTCTCGACCACGGATCGGCCGAGCACCGCCACCCGCCGCGACGCGCGGTTCTCGCTCTCGGAAAAGAAAATCCCCCTCCTGGGGAAAAAACTGCGGACCTCGGGAAACTCGGGACTCGTCCCCACGACCGTGGTATTGCTGCTGAGGTTGGCGAACTTGACCTGGACCTTTTTGCTCTGCAGCGGCGCGGCGTTGCGGATCAGGCTGAGGTTGTCCTTGATCGCCTCCACGTCTTCGAGGCGCAGCGTGGTCACGGCGCCGCGGACCTGGGCGCGGCCGGCGGATTTCTGCGCCTGCCCGGCGTTGACGATCACCAGGTTGGTGCCCATGGCCCTGATCCGGCTGAGCACTTCTTCCTGGGCGCCGTTGCCGATGGCCACCATCACGATCACGGCCGAAACGCCGATGATGATCCCCACCAATGCCAGGATCGAGCGCAGCTTGTGCGCCGTCAACTGCTTGCGTGAAACCTTGACGCTGCGCGCTATTCTCATGATCGCATCGCTTCCACGGGCTGCAGTTTCGCCGCCTGCCCGGCCGGCTGCACACCCGCGGCGATTCCCACCAGGCTGGAAAGAAACACTCCCAGCAGGATTCCCTGCCAGGAAATCACGACCGGAATACCGCTGAGCATCTGCAGCACATGGGCGCTGACTCCACCCAGCAGGATGCCGACCACCCCCCCGGCAAGCGTCACCGCCACGGCTTCGAGCAGGAACTGCCAGGTGATATCCTTGCTGCGCGCCCCCAGGGCTTTGCGCAAACCGATCTCTTTTTTGCGCTCGCTCACCGAAATCAGCATGATATTGGCCACCACCACCCCGCCGGCAATCAGCGAAATCCCACCCACCAGCACCAGGAAAATGCTGAAAGTGCCGGCGATTTTCGCCGCCATCTCGGTTACCTCTTCCGGTGCCACAACGCGGAAATCGTCGGGAATGCCGCGGCTGATGCGGTGGCGTTCCCGCAGGATGGCGCGGATGTTGGCCGCGGCCTGGTTCACATCGGATTCCGGGCTCAGCAGGATCTTGATGCCGAAAAGGTAATCCACGTTGGCTACGCGCCGCAGGTAAGTCGTCAGGGGAATATTGACGCGGTTGTCCATGTCGCCTCCCCCGGCACTGGTGCCTTTGGCTTCCATGACCCCTTTGACCTGGAAATACACGTTACCGACGCGGATCTGCCGGCCGACGGGGTTTTCGCCGCCAAACAGATCCCGAACGACCGTGGGCCCCACCAGGCAGACCCGTCTGCGTTCCGCCATATCGTTCTCGGAGATGAAATCACCGGACTGGACATCCCAGTCCCACACCTGCGCCCAGGAAGGCGTAATGCCGAAGACGGGGGCCGTGGTCGACTGATCGCGGAACTTGATTTCCGCATTGGGCAAACGGTTGAACGGCGCAAAGCCTTTTACCGCACGCACTTCGCGCTGAATGGCGTCCGCGTCGCGCAATGTCAGCGTGGTCACCGGTCCGCCGCTGAGCGGCTGGCCCAGTTCCCGGCCTCCCCCGGCAAACACCATCAGGCTCTCGAAACCGAATTTCTTTACACGGTCCATCACCCGTTTCTGCGCACCCAGGCCCGCCGATACGATGATCGTCAACGCGGTGATGCCGATGATGATGCCGGCCATCATTAAAAAAGTGCGCTGCCGGTTGCGGCCCAGGCCGCGGCAGGCGGTTTTGATCAACCGCGAGGGCTTCACCTCGCCTCCGTCGCGGGCATCTCCGCCAGTTCCTTTGCGGCATCCAGCGGCGCGCTGTTTCCACGATCTTCAGCGACACGACCATCCGCGATGCGGATGATGCGCCGGGTATGGGCCGCGATATCCGGCTCATGCGTCACCAGCACAACCGTGCGGCCCATGCGGTTCAACTCGGCGAACAGGGACATGATCTCCAGGCTGGAGCGCGTGTCCAGGTTGCCCGTGGGTTCGTCGGCGAAAATGATCTCCGGATCCGTGACCAATGCCCGGGCAATGGCCACGCGTTGCTGTTGTCCGCCGGACAACTCGCTGGGCAGATGGTGAATGCGCGTTTCCAGCCCGACGGAGATCAGCGCTTCCCGGGCCAGTCGGGCCGGGTTTTGCCGGTCCGAGTAGATCAGCGGCAACTCCACGTTTTCCAGGGCGCTGGTTCGTTCCAGCAGGTTGAATGACTGGAACACAAAACCGATCACGCGGTTGCGGATTTTTGCCAGTTGTTCATCATCCATGCGGCTGACCTCGCTGCCGTCCAGCGTCAACGTGCCGCTGGTGGGTTTGTCCAGGCAGCCGAGGATATTCATCAGGCTGGATTTCCCCGAACCCGATGTGCCCATGATGGATACAAATTCTCCGCGGTGGATATCCAACGATACATCGTTGACCGCCACCACCCGCGCTCCTCCCGGCTTGCCGTAAATCTTGACCAGGTTCCTGGCCTGGATCAGAATATCGCTCATGCCGCCGTCCTTTACTCAGCTGAAATCACTACAGTTTCACCTTCTTTCAACCCCCGGGTGATCTCGATCAGGCCGCCGCTGGTCCAGCCGGTCTCAACCCCCCTGGCTACAGGCTTTCCCTTCTCCAGGACGGTCACGAAACGCCGGCCCTGTTCGCGGCGAATGGCGCTGAGCGGAATCGTCAGCACACCCTTGCGCGCTTCCAGGAAGATCGCCACCCTGGCGCTCATTTCCGGGCGCAGGGTTTTTCCCTGGTGGTCGGTGATTTTCAAGGTCACCACGTAGTTGACCACGTTGTCCTGGATCACTGCCTTGGGATAAACGGCGGTCACCACGCCCTTGAAATCCGTATCGCCATAGGTGTCCACGGAAAATGAGGCCCGCTGCCCCTCGCGGATGCGGCCGATATCGGTTTCATCCACGTACGCCCAGACCTCCAGCCGCTCCAGGTCGATAATCGTCACAAAGGTGGGGGCGGCGAAACTGGCCGCCACGGTTTCACCCTCCTGGGTGGAAACCGAAGCCACGATTCCCGTGATCGGGGCCGTGATCCGGGTATAAGCCAGTTGCACTTCGGCGTAGTCCAGGTTGGCCTTGGCCTGCTCCAATTGCGCCCGCGCCACGTCGAAAGCCTTCTCGGCCAGGTCCACCTGGTTCTGGGAAATGTATTTCTTTTGAATCAGGGTTTTCTGTCGTTCCAGGTCCAAGCCGGCGTAATCAAAATTGGCACGGGCGTTCCGCCAGCTGGCGCGGGCCTGGTTGAGTTTCGCCTGCAGCTCCGCGGGATCCAGTTCGGCAATGATCTGTCCCTTTTCGATTTGATCCCCGACATTGGCGTAGATGCGCTTGACCAGTCCGCTCACCCGTGAACCCACGCGCACTTCAGCGCCCACCATGGGCTTGATGATGCCCGTCGCCAGCACATTGGAGCCGACATCCCGCCGCTGCACCTTCACCGTCGCCTGGCCCGCGTTTACGCCTTCCCGGGGCGGTCGCAGCAACAAGAACGCCGCCACGACCAGCACCGCCGCCACCAACGCAATCCACCCGGTTCGCTTTTTATTCACTCTCTGTCTCCTCTGTAGTCCGTATTCCCACCGCCCGGTCGAGCACGGCCCGGGCGATGCGGTAGTCCGCCAGAGCTTCGATCAGGGTTTGCTCGGCGCTCACGAACATGGTCTGCGCGTCGGTTACATCCAGCATCGACCCCACCCCTTCACGATACTCGCCTTCAGCGATATCACGGTTCTCCAGCGCGTTCGCGAAGAACACGCGCGCGCTGGCGATCCGTTCCGTCGCTTCCTTGACCTGCAGAAAGGCGTTCCATACTTCCAGGCCGATCTGGCGCTGCAAACCTTCTCGCTGCGCCTCAAGACCGCTGTAAGCCAGCTTCTCCAACCGGACCCGCGCCGGGCGCGCGAAACCGTCAAACACGGTATAACTCAGGCTCAAACCGATATGTCCCGAATGCTTCATTGCCGCAAGCGAAAGGCCATCGAATCCGTAACCGGCAAAAAGCGCAAGCGTGGGATAGTAATCACTGCGGGCCAGGCGGATATTGGCCTGTTGCGCATTGAGTTGCGCCTCGATCTGCGCCAGTTCCGGCCGCCGGGCAAACGCCGCTTCACGATACTTCGCGAAAGTGCCGTCGTCCCGAATCAACTCCTGATCCCCACTGTCCGCAACGGCTTCCAGGTCATCCACGATCGCCAGCGGCTCATCGGCGGAGCGCCCCATTTCCAGGTTGAGTTGCCCCTGGAACCCGAGGTGGGCGTTGCGGGCCCGGATCAAAGACAGGGCGGCGTCCGCCCGGGCAACCCTGGCTTTCAACACGTCCGCGCGGCGCGCCAGTCCGGCGTTGAAACGAGCTTCCGCGAAATCCAGGTGCATCCCGGCGCGCAGGTACGATTGCTCTGCCGTGGCGACCAGGCGTTCGGCCTGCAGCAGGCGGTAGTAGGCGGCGGTCACGTTGATCACGAGGTCCGCCTCGCCGGATTGATGGCGGGCCTGATCCGCGGTCAGCGCGGCTCGAGCCGCGCGAACCGCGGCTACGGTCCTTCCACCCTGGAATACCGGGTATTGCATGGAAATTCCACCGCTGTAATGGTCGCTCGAGGATACCCTTTCCGAATCCGAATCGGCGTCCAGTGTCGAGGAACGTCCGCTGGCCTCGAGCGATACCGTCGGCAGATACCCCGCCCGGGCCGTATCGATCCGGGTGCGGCTCTCTTCCACACCCAGCCGCGAAACGCGTAGCAGCGGGTTGTGTTGCAACGCCGCTTCTACGCAATCTTCCAGGGAAAAGCGTGTTTTCCGGGTTTCCTTACCTGTCAAAGCAACCGCAATCAACAGCAATAAAACCAGGAAAAAAATGCGATCCCCGGTCGCGAAACGATCCTGCAAATCAGGATGATTGGTTCTCATGTCCTGTCCCCTGAATCCTTACCCGCGGGATCGACGCTTTTAACATCACCCGCATGTCCATTTTATTCCCCGTTGCATGTATCGTTGCGATCATACACTTTCTCTTCCACTTGGGGCAAGTGTTCGGGAATTGGAAAGTGAAATACCCTGACGGGCACAAGAGTGGGAAGTGAAAAGTGAAAAGCAGCGGCGGTTTGGAGACGCTCCCGCTGCTTTTTCCGGCTTGACTTTGCGTTTGGGGTTCATTACGATACTCGGGCCGGGTCGATTACATTTTCATACTGCCAAAAACCAATCATGCGATTTAGGGGTTCAGGCGGATTGCTTTCACCGGATTCTCAGGAGATTTCAATGGCCAAGCGAGAGGTTTTCGTTTCCCGTAGCGACAGACAGCGACTGCTTGAACTGATCACGATGAACAGGGAGCTGAACGCGCGACCAAACGTGTATCTGGAACAACTGGAAACGGAGCTCAAGTCGGCTCACGAGGTTGAGCCTCATGAGATCCCCGCGGATGTAGTGACTCTCAACTCCACCATCCGCATTTTTGACCTGGACACCGAGGAAGAGAAAACATTCACGCTCGTACTTCCGGCAAAAGTTACGGACGCGAAATCCACCGTTTCCATTCTGTCACCCCTGGGTACCGCGCTGATCGGCTACCGTCAGGGCGATGTGGTGGAATGGGACACTCACAAGGGGAAGCTGAAATTCTCCATTGAAGAAGTGCTCTACCAGCCGGAACGGGAAGGCGTATACACGATTTAGCCCACATTTTTCACAACGATCTGCTGCAACGGCGGATATGGCCGCATTGACGGCGTTAGGCCCGGTCATTCTTTTCAGCCATAGCGCTGCTATGCCTTCAAAGAATTCCGCTCGCATGCCTTGTCACTGCAACCATCTGCGCCATTTCGCGACAATCCCTGCTTGAAATGCAGACAGACTCAGGCGGGGTCTGATCGGCCGCGGTTGCGCCAGCTGAGCAGGTAGTAGGTTGTCAGCAATACCATGATCAGGCAAAAGCCGCCAAACAGGAAGTAAACGCCGGGGTCAAAGACCTGTTTGAGCTTGATGGCTTGCTCGGGATTGAACGCAATCGGTTTGACGTGGCGTTCTTCAAGGCTGCAGTCCACCGGGGCCTCGGCGGCAGGTTCAACCGGGCCGCGGCCCTTTCTGCCGCTTTTTTGTTGCGGTGCCTGCAGCAGCAGCCAGTCGCCGTTGGGAAGTTTCAGGGGCTTAAGCTCACGGATGACGGCGGACCGGCCTTCCAGGCGGACTTCCACGCTGTGCGCGATCGTGCTTCCCTTCAATACACCGGCAACCTCGCGGCTTTCGCGTGAGAAGCCGGTGATTTCCAACGGGGCGAATTTTTCTGAGAAAATCAGATTTTCGCCCCGGTGAACCGTATGCAATCGCCATTTTCCCAAGGTAAAGGTGGCCATATGGCCGGCCATGATCAAAAAGAAAAGAATGTGCATCAAGGTGGGAGCCCAGCTGACCACTCGACTGCGCCATGGCCGCTTTTCTTTTCCGCGCCGGCTCAATTCCGCCAGGCGGCTCAAGGTGCACGCGAAAGTGTTCAGGGCCAGCATGGCCAGGGAAGCGATCAGCAGGGAAACGGCGACAAAGATCAGCAGGTTTTCCCGGCGCATCTGAATCAGCCAGGTCCAGATGGGCGTGGTATTCAGGTTATGATAGGTCTGGGCGTGAAAATTGGCCAGCATCGTGTTTGCGACCATCAGCAGGGACGATGTCACCAGCAGCCAGAAAGAGAGCGAGAGCCGGGTCAACACCTGCCACAATTTCTTGAATAATTTCATGCTCATGCTCCGATTCGGTGGATTCCCATTTCCAGCACGAGGTGGGAATAAACGATGTACAGGGCCAGCAATCCGCCGGCCAGGGTCACCCAGCGTTCCCGGATCACGAACGCGGGCAGGTAGCGCATGTGGATCAGGGCGATATAGATCAGCCAGACGGCGGCGGAGCTCAGGTGTCGCCCCCCCCACATGAAGGGATGGCCCCAGCCGAGGAAGGCCCAGACGGCACCGGTTACCTGGGCCATTGAGAAGAGCAGGAATCCCAGTATGACCAGGCGGCGGACAACCGCCGTCACGCGCTTGTCATCGGCACAAAAAGCCGCCAGCGCCGCGGACATTCCAAACAACGCGTAGGCGCAGTTCTCGCTGAGAAAAAAGAGAAAGGCCCAGGTACCGCCCTTGTTGGGCGCCGGCGGAATGATCCCCTTGGGGTAAAAGGCCGCGAAAAGCGTGGCCGCGATCACTAAAATAAAAGCGGCGTTCATGGTCATGCGCGGCAGGTCGCCGCGGCGCAGGACTACAAAGAACACCGCGGCGATCATGAAGGGAATAAAGAAAACCGGGTCCACCAGGGCATTGGCGATAAAGACTCCGGCAATCAGGGAATGCCGGATCAGGAATACGGCGTTGAACAGGGCGCCGAAGAGGACCAGGCGCCTTGCCGCGGGCGTCCCCCCGCGGAGAAAAACGATCCAGGCGACTGCATACACCGCCGCCAGAAAGGGGAAGAAAAAGCTGGAATGGGTCATAAACGCCTCCGGCCTGTCAAACGGGGCACCAGTCGGATTCGCGAGCGGGATGGTTCAGGTGGTTGCATCATATCTCCTTTTCAAACACGGAAGGCGCGCCCGTTTCCGCAATCGCACCCGCTGGTCCGCCGGCATAGCCTGTGTGAAGGCCGTAGCCGCGCCGGACTCGAGTACCGGTAATATAGCACAATCCGGCGGGAGAGGGAAGGAGGCAGGAGCAGAGTTGAAGATTTGAACCCGTCACCTGCTTTCCAACTTCCCAACTCCCCAACTCTCCAACTCTCCAACTCTCCAACTCCCCATCCTTTTGCATTTGCACTCCTCTGGGCCTTGGCGTATCATGGGTCCGCCATGCGCATGGGCAAAAGAATGGTGCCGGGAATTCAGGCGGCATTGATTGTATTCCTGCTGCTGCCGGCCTTGATCCGGGCCGGGGAGCGCCTGCCTGTGCTGTCCGTGGGCAACGAGCGGCCGCGCATCGAGATCGCCGCCAACTCCGATTACCTGTTTGACTCCACAAACTCCCTGACCTGGCAGGATCTTCTCGAGGATAACCCTCCTTTCCGGCGCTATCATCGCGATGCCTTCCAATTCAGTTTCGAAATGTCCACGCTGTGGTTCCGCTGTCATATCAAAACCCGGCCGGGGCAGGAAGCGCCTTATCTGATTTTTGACAACATGGCCCTGGGCTCGATCACGTTGCATGTGCCGGTCAAGCAGGAGGGAGAGTCAAACTGGGTTAAACTGCAGTCCAACTGGTGGCAACCCTTCCGTTCCGGGGCGGTTTCTTTTTTCAAGACCACTTTCGCGCTGCCGGACTCCATCGATCCCGACCGCCCGGTACTGATCCGTGTATTCGCACCGGCCACCATGTATTTCCGCGCCACGCTGTATACCAGCAAGGCTTTTTTGCGCCACGGCATCAACCTGACCTTGATCATCGGGTTCTGCCTGGGCATCCTCGGCGCCATGCTCCTGTACAACCTGGTGCTGTTTTTCTTTGTGCGCGACCGCTACTACTTTGTCTACATCCTCTACGTGCTCTTCCTGATGCTCTGGCAGAGCACCCTCCTGGGCCTGTTCCGCTATTTCTGGCCCGATTGGGGCGGCCGCATGATCCGCGGCGTGTTGAGCCTGGGATGCGGCATGGTATTTTTCGGGATTTTGTTTGCCCTGCTTTTCCTGCACACCAAAAAAACCGCCCCGCTTCACGACAAAATCCTGAAGGCACTGGCCGGGAGTCTGGCCGCGGCCATGCTGTATTCCTTTTTCGGCAACTTCTGGATCGCCAATTACATGGCCCAGTTTTTATCGCAAATCGCCACGCTGGCGGTATTTACCACGGCCATTGCCGCCCTGCGTTCGGGGTACAAACCGGCCCGTTATTACCTGGCCGCAGTCAGCGTGATGCTGATTGCCGCATTGATCTTTTTTCTGCGTTTCTACGGCCTTCTGCCCAGCACCATCTTCACCATGCACGCCATTCTGTTCGGCAGTGCCGCAGAAGCGGTGCTGCTTTCCTTTGCGCTCGGCGACCGTATCCGCCTGATGCGTCATGAAGAGGAACGCCTGCGGGTGCGGGAAAAGAACCTACAGGCCATCAGCATCACTGACGATCTGACCGGGCTCTACAACCGCCGTTTCCTGAACGCGGCCTTATCCCGCAGCACGGCCGCCGCGCGGCGTTCCCAGGCCCCCCTGTCCCTGCTGATGCTCGATGTGGACCGCTTCAAGCAATTCAACGACACTTGGGGACATCCTGAAGGAGACCGGGTGCTGGCCGCCCTCGGGAACCTGCTGCAACAGGTCCTCCGGGGTGAAGACGTGGCCTGCCGTTACGGCGGCGAGGAATTTGTCATCATCCTGCACCACTCGGACCTGGAAACAGCTGTGGAAGCGGGAGAACGCATCCGCACCCGTTTCGCCCAGATCCCCTTTTACCCGGTACGTGGCAAACCCGTGTTCATGACCATCAGTATCGGCGTGGCGCAATGGCATCCCGACGAAGACCTGGAAAACCTGATCAGCCGTGCCGACCAGGCCATGTATGCGGCCAAGAAAGCCGGCCGCAACCAGGTGCAGGCAAAGAGAGTTGAGGAGAAGGAAAGAAGGTGACAGGTATCAGGAGACAGGAGAAATCGAGGCGACCGGCCGGTCGCCCGCATTTAAAAAAAGTGACAGGTGTTGGAACGAAAAATTTTTCGCCCGTACATATTCCTGTCGCATCATACCTTTGTTCAAATCCGGAATCCCAGATTTGAAATCCGAAACAAATTCCAATTTCCCAAATCCAAATAACCAAAACAAAAGCAAAACAGAAGCAACCGCTGAACACACGGAATACACGGAAATTTAAACTAGTTGAGGAAGTTGAGAGAGTTGAGGGTGGATGGAGTTGGTGATGCAGTGAATAACCTTGAACTTGTTTCGATCCAACAGAATCTCGTACGGATCAGGAAGTTTCCGGCGCCGCTTCAATCCAGCATCCGGCGGATGGTGGCGGCCATTTGATCCAGGTTAAACGGTTTCTGGATAAATCCGTTGCAGCCGCCCGCCAGGATCTGACGCGCCTGGCCGTTGATGCTGTAGCCGCTGGCCAGCAGTACTTTCACATCCGGATTGATCTGCCGGAAACGATGGAAAGCTTCCTGCCCGGACATGCCGGGCATGACCATATCCAGAATGACCAGGTCGATCTCATCTTGGCGTTCCCGGTACATGGCGAGCGCTTCCTGCGCATCCTGGAAAGCGTAGACCGTGTAACCAAGGTGTTCGGCCATGCTGCGGCTCACGTCCAGGACCACCTGTTCATCATCTACGACCAGGATGGTTTCATTGCCGCCTGCGACTGAATCAGTTGGGTTTTTTTCCGCCTGCGCGGCCCTTTTCGAAGCGGGCAGCAGGATGATAAAAGCCGCGCCCCTTCCCGGCTCGCTGGAAACATGAATCTCGCCATGGTGTCCCTTAACGACACCGTACACCATGGCCAGACCCAGGCCGGTGCCCCGCCCCATCTCCCGCGTGGTAAAGAACGGATCAAATATGCGTTCCCTGGTTTGGACATCCATCCCGTGGCCGGAATCCCTGACCGTTAACTGGACATAACGCCCGGGAACCAGGTCATGTCGGGCCGCCTGCCGCTCAGACAAGGATACGTTCTCCGTCTTCAGGCTGAGCCGGCCGCCGCCGGGCATGGCATGCCAGGCATTCAAAAAAAGGTTCATCAAGGCCTGTTCCATCTGCCCGCGGTCGACCTCCACGGTCCACAATCGCGGCTCATAATCGGGGAAAACGGCGATTTCCCTGCGCGTGCGTCCGAAAATCGCCGCGGTTTTGGTGAGGATTTCGTTCATATCCGTGGGCCGGACCTCGTACTGGCCGCCACGGGCGAATCCCAGCAATTGCCGGGTCAGGCCGGCCCCGCTGCGGACCTGGTCATCGATGCGACTGATCCATTCGTAATGATGATGGGATGGATCCAGTTCCCGCAGCATCATGGAGGTATAACCCTGGATGCCCATGAGCAGATTGTTGAAATCATGGGCGATTCCGCCCGCGAGCGTGCCGATCGACTCCATCTTCTGCGCCTGGCGCAAGCGGGCTTCGACGCGTTTGTACTCGGTCAGGTCCTCGCAGGTGACCAGGAACTCACCGGTTGCCAGGCGTGAGGAAATCATGTTGATGATCTTTTGCGTGCCGTCCTTGCAGGTGACGGTAAATACCCGCGGTTTCTTTTCCCCCACGGCGGCATCCCGGACATCATCTTTCCAGTTTTCAATGGCCGCGCTCCGGGAAGCCTCATCGGGAAACGCCCTGCGAAACCACTCCCTGCCCGTCGGCACATCGTCCAGGTCATAACCGAACAACTCAATGAACTTGGTATTGATATACAGGTAGCGGCCGCGGCTGTCGGTCAGAACCATGCCGAAAGGCGCGTTGTCGGAAAGGGTTCGCAGCCGTTCCCGCTCAGCCAGGATTTCCGCCTCAATGCGCTTGCGGTCCGTGATATCGCGGACAATCGCCTGGATATAGTTCTTGCCCAGGGCGGTCACCGCGTTCAGGCTGACTTCGGCATCGAACTCCGTCCCGTCTTTACGGCAATGCTTCCATTCAAAAAACTGGGGCTCGCCGCGCAACGCCGCCTTGATCTTTTCCAGCGCTTTCTGCTTTGATTCCCGCCCATCGGGTTGCAGCCGCGGCGAAAAACGGTACGGAGGCTGGCCGATGATCTCTTCGCGGTTGCAGGCAAACATCTGCAGGGTTTTTTCATTGCAGTCCAGAAAAGTATCCTTGTTCATCAGGAAAATCGCGTCATTGGCATTGGCAAAAATCGCGCGGAACTTGGCCTCACTCTCCAGCAGAGCCTGCTCGGTCTGGCGGCGTTTTTCGATGGGGTAAAGGAAATTGAGCGAAGCCGGTTCTCCGTCCCAGTCGATCACACGGGCGTGCAACTCCACCCACACATCCTTACCGTCCTTCAGTTGGACCCGGAACGGATAGATTTCAGGACTCCGCTCTCCTCGCAGTCGTTGCCAATGGAGATCCATCACCATGCGCCGGTCCTGCGGGTGGATGAAATCCGTAATCGGCCGCGAAAGCAACTCTTCGGCAGGATAACCGGTGATGGCGGCGGCCATGGGATTGACGAAAACGAACTTTCCCGCCTGGGTCACGAAAATGGCCTGGTTGGCCTGCGACACGATCTGGCGGTATTGCCGCTCACTGGCCGCCAACGCCTCGCGGATCCGCTTTTCTTTGCGCAATTCCGCCCGCAGTCTGCGTACCTGCTCTTCTTGTTCCGAAAACGTGGATTTCTTGGACATGGGATCGGCCGTTCGATTGTAACGAAAAGCACGCGTGAAAGTCAATGCGGCCGGTGACCGCCTCCGGCCTGGATATTACCGATATCCCATCCGAACCGTTCGCCCGGCACGAACGCGTCATTTGCATCCGGGGTTGACCGGCGGGTTTCTTTGAGGGTATGCTGATTGCGCCTGGACGCGGCAATGCCGCGAAGGAGGCGGACATGCTGGATACGGAACGCGTTGAGGAGATCGGCGGCAGAAGGCGTTTTATTTCCGGCCTGGCCCTGGTTTTCCTGGCCCTGACTGTTTTATCGCTGTTTGAAGCGTGGCCGCAACTTCCCGAGCGGGTGCCGATGCATTTTGCTTCCGACGGTACGCCGGGGCGCAGCGGATCACGGACCGAGTTGCTGATCATGGTGCTGGTAGCGGTTATCGCCACCCTGCCCATGCTGGCCGGCGGATTCTGGGTCAAATTAATGCGCAACCAAGCGCGCTGGGTCAACATGCCGCGCAAAAGGGAAATCCTTTCCCTGTCCCCGGAATGTCAGGCTCCCTATTGGGAATTAATCGCCGAGTTCATGGCGGCCATCGCCGCGGCCATGTCGCTGATGTTCCTCTTGATGATCCGCGGAATCCTCTCCCTGGTCACGCTTTCCCGGGGTCATCTGCCGGCCTGGTCGCTGTGGCCCGGCTTTGTGGCCGTCACCCTGGTCATGATCATCTACATTCCGCGCCTGTTTACCATGCCGCGCCGCTTGCTCGAACAAAACCGCCCGCCGGAAAACCCGGAGTAATCAATACGGATCACGCCTGACCATTTCCAGGGTGCATTCCTGCGCCCCACGGTGTAGAATATCAACAGGGAGGTTGAGATGATCGTTCGCAAAGCAACAGCCGAATGGAAGGGGGACCTTCCCCGCGGAAAAGGTACAATCCAGCTGGGCAGCGGCGCCTTCTCCGGTGAGTACTCTTTTCATTCCCGTTTTGAATCCGGTACCGGCACCAATCCCGAAGAGCTGATCGCCGCGGCCCATGCCGGGTGTTTCTCCATGGCATTGGCCCATGCCCTGGCCCAGGCGGGCCATACAGCCGAAAAAATCGAGACCCGCGCCGAAGTCAAAATGGATAAAACCGCGGACGGGTTCCATATCAGCGGCATAACCCTTGTTACCCGGGCAAGCGTTCCCGACATCGACACCGGAACTTTTCTGGAGTACGCCCGCCGCGCCAAGGACGGCTGCCCGGTTTCCATGGCTTTGGCCACGGTTCCCATCAGCCTGGACGCGAGCCTGGCGCTGTAATCAGGTTGAGGTGACGCATGCGCCTCGACATCGTCTATGACAACAGCGCGGATCCCGGATTCAAATCGGGCTGGGGATTTTCCGCCCGCGTGGCCGGGAGCCTGCTGTTTGACACCGGCGAAAACGGCCGCCCGCTGCTGACCAACCTGAAACGCCTCTCTGCTTCGCTGGATGAGATCCGCGCCGTGGCCATCTCCCACGACCACTGGGACCACGCCGGCGGCCTGGAACGATTCCTGAAAAAACGCCCCGGCCTGCCCGTGTACGTTTGCCCGGGATTCGGCCCGCGTTTTTATCGATTTGTGGAAACGATCGGCGGCCGGCCCGTCAGCGTCAGTCCGGGGATGGAAATCGTTCCCGGCGTGTTGTCCACCGGCGAAGTGGCGGGGACTTACAAGGGCATGCCCATGCCCGAGCAGGCGCTGGTTCTGAAAACGGACAACGGCATATCGGTGGTCACCGGCTGCTCCCATCCGGGCATTCTGGAAATGGTCCGCGCGGCGCGCCGAATCGTNNGCGGAAAAGGATATCCGCCCGGTCGCGGAAGCCCTGCGCGAGATGGGTGTCCGGCTGGTGGGTCCCACCCATTGCACCGGCAAGCGCGCCCAGGAGATCTTCAGGGAAATTTTCGGCCCCCGATGCCTGGCTGTTGCCGCCGGAACCACTTTTGAATGTTGACCTCAGGGGACACGCGGGAGACAGCCGCAGGGGCGGCCCCCCATGGCCGGGAGGCGATTGGCGACAGGCAGAGTAAAGAGATTCAGTAGGTCGATACCTTGCGATTCTGTAGCCGGAACAAAGGCGTTATGCAGGGCGTACCTTCAGGCTTCGGCAATGGGCAGCAGGTCCCGGTTCCTGGCGAGGGGCATTCAGTCGAAAGTCGAAAAAAGAGGTTCTCTTCCATTTTGTGTGGGTTTTGAGGTTATTCTCATTTTAAAAGGGATAAGGCTGCAGTAGAGTACCCTTTCGGGCATAAATACCCAGAGGGCACAAGTCACCGCTCACCACTTCGNNCCCACACGAAACGTAATAGATCCGAATTTGTTTCTGATTTAGAAATTAGAATTTGAGATTTTGGGATATTCTACCGTACGGGAAAGGATCGTCCTACAGATCTCTAGAGAAACGTCCTACAGCGCTCCCTGTTGCGTCCTATTTCTTTTTTCATCCTCAACTTTGTCAGCCATGCGGTGATCGAGTAACCGGGAGGGCTGTGATGAGAAACTTGAAGATCGGTGATGGTGCGAAAGGGTTCGAGTGATGGGGAGCCCTTCGGCTCGGTGATGAAAAAGCCGGAACCGGTTCTGAATAGGGAATAAGGAAAAAGGAATATGGAATAAGGAGCGATAATCACATGGGTTTTTTATTCATTATTCCTTATGCATTATTCCGGCCTGTTTCCCGCCACTCGCC
>DBFQ01000007.1 GCA_002294665.1 Candidatus Aminicenantes bacterium UBA876 | reverse complement strand
CCTGTCACCTGATACCTGATACCCTGTTAGTTTTCTCCAACTTTCCAACTCTCCAACTTTCCAACTCTCCAACTTTCCAACTCTCCAACTTTTAAAGCAAACTCTCCGGCACAAACACCACATCATTCGGTTCGAGCTGGAAATCCTTCTGTTTCCCGCGCAGGATCTTCTTCAGGTTGACCGTGATCTTCTTCTCTTCACCGTCCACGGTACGGGTGATGATCAGGTTGCCCCGGCGCGCGCGTTGGGTGAAGCCGCCGGCCTGGGCGATGGCTTTCATCAAGGTCATGCCCGAACCCCGCGTCATCTGGATGTTGCCGGGTTTTTCCACCTGACCGAATACGAAAACGTCATAGGTCCGCTCGATCGGAACGTTGACGATATCGTTGGCCATCAAGGGAATGTTGAGCTTGGGATCACCCTTGATCATCAAGCCATCCAGATCGATGGCAAGGGAAGCGCTTTTCCCGTCCGGAAAAGTACGGATCACGATAATCTCCTCTCCCATGTCACCGGAAAGTCCGCCCGCGCGGCTGAGGAGCTGCATCAGGTTCATGGAACCCAGGAGCTTGTAATTTCCCGGATTCTTGACCGCCCCCATCACCGAGACCATGCGGCTCTCGTACTCCTGGATGAAGACCGTAACCTGGGCGTTCTTCAGGTAACTTTGCTCCAACAGCTTGGCCAGTTTCTCTTCAATACCCCGCCGCGTCAGGCCCGCCACCTCCACCACCCCCAGCAAGGGCAGGGCGATGGTGCCGTTCTCGGCTACCCGGGTGGTGATGTTCAGTTCCGGGACCTCGAAAACCTTGATTTCCAAAAGGTCCTGGGGGCCAATGCGAAAATCATCTTCATTCACCAGCAATGATGTCCCGGACTGGGCAAACAAACTCACTGTTATGAAAAACACGACGAGAATGCGCGTAAGGGCTTTAAAAGTCATGTGTAAGAAATCCTCCAATAAAGTATTGACCGCGTTGCAGGTCATGCCGTTGGGAATCCCACTCCTGCCGACTGAAACTCAAACCGATACCGGTGGTGCCCCTCATGCGGAAGGCGAGCTGTACTTCAAATTGTCTGTATTCTTCAACAAACTGCAAGGCATCATCCTGGATGCGGTGATAGGCGTGCCGTCCGGTTCGATAGCTGCCTCCCATACGGATTTTTTCCGTCAAGTAGAAATCGAGGCCGGTTTGAACGGAGCGTTCATTAAAATAGAATTGCGTGTCGATAAACGAGAAATGATTGTCGATACCGTACTCCACGCGCAAACGCCAGCGCCGCATGAAGCGATAGGAAACACGCCCGGAACCATACAAGGTGCTAAAATCCGTAAAGCCCGGAGTATCCGGAAAATACTGCTTGTATCCCACCTCCGCGTTGCCGGTCAGATGGCCGATCTCCGGGAAGCGAACGCCGCCCGAAATGGTCAGGGCTTTCCCGTCACGCTCCGTAAAATTGTCAAAAAGAAAACGGTTGAATTGGGCTTGGAAAACCAATAAAGTCGCGGTAAAGACGGGCACATTTACGCGAAGGCCCCAATCCCGTTCGCTTCGGTTCAAACGGATTCCGGGATTAAAACGCTCCATGAAACCCTCGTCCGCAAAATCCATCCTCGAACTTCGGGCAAATAAGGTAAAGAAAACCCCGCCCTGTTTCCCGAATTCAGCCTCGAGATTATGCGCATTCGAATACAGGCGCGTGCGGGCGGCAAACTCGCGGTTGGGACGCGAGCGCGTATCGCCATATTGGAAACCGTACATCAGGTGGATGCCCGCCAGCCACGAATAGACTTTGGCGTCCAGGACGGCATTGAAAGCCCGTTCTGAATCCACGGCAGAAAAATAAGAATAATAGGGATGACCTTCAAATACAACAACCATGCGCCTGCCGATTACGGCAACCGCCTTGACTCGCATGCCCAGGTCCGCCATCCAGCCGGGCTGCGGAGTCTCGGTATAACCATAGATATTATCCGTGTAACCGACATTCTCCAGGGTGAATTGGGGAAAAATCTGAAACGGTCCCAATTGCCAGCGACCCGGTGTGAGAGCGTTTTCCCGTTCCTTGAAAAAATCGGCTCCAGTCAACTGAACTGTGGTCGTCAGCAGCAATAATAAAAGGAATAAAAAATGGAATAAGGGATTAATCTTGCGCATTTATCCGCAATTTGAAAGAACCTTAAATAAAAAATTCCAAGTGACGCTTGTTTTGTATTACAAAGTGGTCGGGCTGACCTCGTCAGGGTCATCGATGATCAGTTTGGTAATTAGCGCGGTTCCGGAAAGAATTAAAGCAATACCGCAGGGGTTTTTCCACAACATAGCCAGGGGTCGCTCGGGCGTCAGGTAGAACGAGCGGATCAGGCGNNTGCCCGCCGTGATTTTGACGACACTCAATGTCGTGAACACTTTCCCGGACTTGATGCGGACCGCCGCCACGTAATTCCCGGCCGGCAGTCCGGAAAGCTGGTAGTCTCCGGTATCTCCCGTGGGTTCAGACTCGTACTCCTTTTTCTGGTCTCCGTTTACGGGCTTGAGGATCACCTTGGCTTCCTTGATCGGCGATTCTCCATCACCATCATAGATAAACCCGGCCACACTGCCGAACTCTTCCCCCTGGGCATGCCCAACATTTGGAATCATCAGCAACGCGGCGCAAACAAATATGGCTAATGGCATTACCTTTCTCATGGCCCGATCTCCTTCCCTTTCATATCCTTATCATTCCAATGATGCAATTATATCATCTTTTCACAATAAAAACAGCAATCCCACCAGTACAAGTGAAATTCCACACGGCGTGCAATTGCCGAAGAAGCCCTTGCGCGCTTTCACGTGAAAATCCCTTTCCAAGGTTTTCCCGGCGGCAATTTCCACCACGGAACGTGTCTTCAGTTTGCGCCCGCTCTTGGTAATCACAATCACCTTGTAGCGACCCTCGGGAATTCCGGTCAGGGCATACAACCCATTCTCGTTTGTGGGCTGGGATGTATAGACCTTTTTTTTGTTATCCTGCTTTTTAACCGATTCCAGGCGAACCTTGGCCTTCTCCAATGGATTTTCCTTGTCTTTCTGAAGCACCACGCCGGTCAGGACACCATCAAGAGATTCGGTCTGAGCTGTTGCCGGAACCGGACAGGCCAGGACGATACACACAGCGGTTACCCAAAAACCAGTCATCATTCTCCTTATGTCGCGCATGGGCTCCCTCCTTCTGAATTCTAATTATTTTTTTTGTCTTGCAATCGATTTAAATCGTTTTTCGCGCCTGCGTGCCCGGGATGCAGCACCAGGATACGGCGCATCATGTCACGGGCGCGATCCACTTTTCCCAATTTTCCCTGCAAGCGTCCGATCATGTACAGCAATTCCACATTCTCAACCGAGTAAATCCGCGCGTAACGCGAATTTTCCAGCAATTTCAGCGCCTGCGGCGCGCGCTCAACCTTTTCCAGCCAGGCCGCGGCGAGCAGGAAATACTGACGATTGGTGGCCATTTCGAAATCCGCCAGTTCCATTGCCAGTTTTTCATGGGAAGCGTGCGGCAACCCCTTCGCCGTAAGCGTGGCCTTCCAGATTTCCAGGGCCAGGGTATTGTCTCCCGGGAAGCGTTCAACCAGCCTGCGCATCAAACCACGCTCATAGTTCCGAGCCAGGGTTTCGATATCCCGTTCCCGTCGGCTGTTCATTGCCTGAACAACCGGTTCCAGGCTGCGACGCAAACGCTCATCCCGAATTTCATCATACGCGCGGCGTGCTACCCCATACTCTTCAACGCGTTCTCCGGCCAATACCAGAGAGAACAGCAGGCGATCGCGGAATTCAGGCTGGATAGCTTCCCGAACCGCCGTCAAACCCTTGAAGGCGTCACCAAAGCGACCTCTGCCGATATGAACCATCCCCTGCAGCAGCGCGATACGCGGATCATCGGGAATCAAGCCGGCCAACCTGGAAATACCCGTTTCCACCCGTGGCCAGTTTTCTTTTTCGGCCGCATGATACGCATCCATAAACACCAGTTCAAATGCCCTCAACGTACCCGTACCTGTCGCAGTTTTCTTTTCCGGGTACAGTGCGCGGATCATGATCTGGAATAGTTCTGTATCAGCGTC
>DBFQ01000051.1 GCA_002294665.1 Candidatus Aminicenantes bacterium UBA876 | reverse complement strand
TCCCTGGTCCGCAACCGCTTGTGTGCCTGTGTCAGCGTGGTACCGGGAGTCATTTCCCGGTACCGCTGGCAGGAGCGGCTGGAAACAGCCGAAGAGGTTCTGCTGATTGCCAAGACATCCTGCTCGCGATATGCCGAAGTGGAATCCTTTCTGTCGCGTGAACACCCGTATGAGTGTCCCGAAATCCTGAAAATCCCAATCGAAGCCGGGCTTCCGGCATACCTGGATTGGATGCGGGACAGTGTAGAAGAAAGTTGAAGAGTTGAAGAGTTGGAAAGTTGAAGAGGAAAGAAGTTCAAAAAGGTGACAGGTATCAGGTGCCAGGAGGCAGGTGTGGGGGCGGTTCGTTAACCGCCTTGTAGAAGGTAGGACACTTCGGGAATATCTGCAGGAAAGACAAAAACTCCGGGTTGTTGATTTTACTTTCGACTTTAGCCTTGGCTCCCACTCGCCACTGGCCCCTCGCCGGGAATTGGAACCATCCGCCCTACCTCTCCAACTTTCCAACTCCCCAACTCTCCAACTCCCCAACTTTCCANNCTCTCCAACTTTCCAACTCTCCAGCTTTCCACAAAAGAGTTCATTTCGTTTGTTTTTCCAGGATCTGGAAATCGGCGTCTGAAAAGTCGTTGACTTCCGGATGCAGGGACCAGCGGATGCGGATGCGGTAACCGGTTCCGGCCGCCAGGCTTTCGGGCATACGCCATTCGAATCGACCGCTGTCCGGGCAGCCGGGCGAGATGACCAGGTGTTTCACGCCTTTCCGGTACAGCACCAGGATGATTCCGCCGCCGAAGATTCCATGAGAGTCCCAGATAATGGGTACGGTGTCCCCGGCAAGGAATGTTTCGCCGCCGTTGGGATGGACAATCCGCAACAGCGGCGTTTCTTCGCTCAAACCGTGTGTCGCGGNNGGGATATGGATTATAGGGGAGTCTATTTGGCGGGCTGTTTGAGTGCGTCGATTTCGCTTTTCACGTCTTTGAGGAATTTTTCGTAGTTGGCCTTGTCCGGGGAATCCGGGAAGAGGGAAAGCATTTTTTCGTAGGTTTCAGCGGTTTTTCCCAGGTTGTTGCTGTAGTAGTAGAAATTGCCCAGCGTCACGTATGCGGGTTCCAGGTCGGGTTTCAATTCAATCGCTTTTTCCAGGCGGGGAACGATCCGGTCTTCCGCCTTGGCGGCCACGGCGGCCAGCTTTTCCTTGATGTCTTTGGCTTCCTTGTCTTTGCGAATGGGAGTCGCCTCTTCTTCCATGATCTGGAAGTGGTTGGAGGCAATGATAAAGTGGGCCAGGGGAAGCAACTGATCGTTTTCCACTTCCTGGCGTGCGTCGATGTATTTGGACAGGTACTCGTTGGAACTTGCGTATTCTTTCTGCTGGGAATGATTCAGGCCGATCAGGTAATTGGAAGCGGGAAAGATGGGCGCGAATTCGGTCTGGGCCATGGGAACCTGCTGAAACTTTTTCAGGAATTCATTTGATTCCTTGAATTTTTTCTGGGTATAGAGGTTCACTCCCAGTTGATACAGGCATTGGCCGAAATGGGTGCGATCCAGTTCCGCGATGTTCGGCAGTTCGATGAAGCGGCGGAAGTGCTCACTGGCTTCAGACACATTGCCCTGTTGCTGAAGCTGCTGACCTTTGCCGAAGAGCAGCCTTGCCATCAGTTTGGATGCTTCCACATGCCCGGGATCGAGTTCGAGGGCTTTGCGCAGGTTTTCTTCACCCGGCTCGAGCTGGTTCTGGGCAAGGTGCAGCCGGCCCAGCAGGAAATACGCTTCCGCGTACTCCGCGTCCATCTCGATCACCTGCTGATAGAGTTCTTTGGCCTTATCGAATTCCTTTGCGTTGATGGCTTTCTGAGCCTTCTTCATCAATTTGAGTGCCTGCTTGGAGGGCGCGGCGGTGTCGCCGGTGGTCGCCATCATCGCCTGGCCGGCGAAGGCCAGGATAACCAACGCGATCATTAATGTTTTCTTCATAACATTTCTCTCCTGTGGTTAAATGGGATGCACATCGATCATGATACGTGCAGAAAGGCCAATTGTATCACCAAACCATGCGCATGGCAAAAAAAAACCGTTTTCAGGAGCAAAACGAACCTTTGACGTAACGCATGGGGTCCATTATAATAACCATGTATATTTAATAAGATGATGGCTCAGAGGAGAGACATGACGTGTAGCAGGAAGGTATGGATCGGGTTGCTCTTTTTCACCCTGGTATGGTCATCCGCCCTGCCCGTTACGGGAGCAGACAGGGACCCGCTGGACCAGCGCTATCGTCAATGGCTGGATCTTGTCGAGTACATCATTACACCGTTGGAAAAAAAGGTTTTTTTGAGCCTGAAATCCGATAAAGAGCGGGACGCCTTGATCGACCTGTTCTGGAAACAGCGGGACCCCACCGTGGGCACGCCGGAAAATGAATTCCGCGAAGAGCACCTGCGCCGTTTCAACCACGCCAACAAGTATTTCAAGTTCGGCTCGCCGATCCCGGGTTGGAAAACCGACCGCGGGCGCATCTACATCCTGCTGGGACCTCCGGTGAGCGAAGAGGAGTTCATTACTTCGGGCCTGCACCCGGTGTTGATCTGGGATTACTTCGGCAATGCGGAAAACGGTCTGCCCACGGGCTTCCGCGTGGTATTCTACAAGCGCAGCGGTTACGGGCAATACCGCCTGTACATGCCCACCGTGGACGGCCCCCAGGCCCTGCTGGCCACGCAATCGCACACCATTGACCCCACCAATTACCAGAAGCTGTACGAGACCATCAAGGAGTACAATGCCACCGTCGCCGAGGCGTCCCTGTCCTTGATTCCCGGAGAACAACGTCACGGCTACAACCCGTCTCTGCAGTCGCCGATGCTGATTTCGCGCATTTTCGATTTGCCCAAGACCCGGGTCAACGCCACTTACGCGCGCAATTTTCTCAACTACAAGGGCATCGTGGACGTGGACGTGGTCACCAACTACGTCAACAGCCGCAACGAACTGACCTTGCTGCGGGATCCCGTTCTGAACGCCCATTTCCTGCATTTTTCCATTCAGCCCGAACGCCTGTCCGTGGATTTTTCCGATGAACGGGATCAGTATTACTTCAACTATGAATTGACGGTGGTGCTGCGCTCCGCGGATGACCGCAACCAGGAACTGTTCAAATATTCCAAGGACTTTCCGGTGTATGCTTCCCAGGAAGACCTCAATACGCGCCTCTCCCGCGGCGTCGTGGTCGCGGATTATTTTCCCGTGGCGCCGGGTGAGTACACCTTCTCGGCGGTGCTGCAAAACTCCGTGAACCGGGAAATCAGCTATTTTGATCGCCGTGTATCGGTTCCTTCTCCCGAGGGCGGCGCGCCCCGGTTGTACGGTCCGATTCTTTCATACGGCATCCAGCCGGTCACCGCTCCCGGCTTCGCCGCCTTCCAGGTCGGGAACCGCCGCATCTCGATTGATCCGGAAAGCAGTATCGGTATGAAAGAGCCGGTGCGGCTTTTCTTCTCCGTGTATCGCGGTCAGGCGCAAACCCCGATGAAAGCGCGGATAGCGGTTGAAAATGATCTGGAATTCCGCCCCTATTCGCGTACCTACACGGTGGAAGTCTCCGCGGACAAGCCGACCTGGATTCATGACATGGAAATCGAGAACCCGGGCAACGGGGCGTACAAAGTGCGAGTCGTGCTGCTGGGGGCGGCGGACGAAGTGCTCGACACGCGTGAAGCGCGCCTGTCGATCGCGCCACGCGACCAGGTGTTTCACCCCCCGCTGATTTCCAAACGACTGCCGCCGGACCGGGCTTTCCTCTTCGACATGATGCTGGCGGCACAATACGCCGAAAGCGGCCGTTCCGCGCCGGCGCGCCGGCATTACGAAGCCGCCCTGGGCCTGCAACCGGGTTTCCCGCCGCTGATCAAGGCGTACGCTCAGTTCCTGCTGGCACGGCGTGACCCGGAACGTCTGCTGGAAATTATCGCGCCGCTGCAGAATGATCGTCAATTCGTGTTTGATTTTCATGCGTTGCGCGGAAAGGCCCTGCATATCCAGGGAAACAACGTCCAGGCTGTTCAGGCCTTGCTGGAAGCCAACCGGCTGTACGACAGCGATACGTCGGTTTTGAACGCGCTGGGCGCCGCCCTGGCCAACACCGGAGACAAGGCGGAGGCACGCAAGGCGCTGGAAGCTTCGCTGCGCCTGAATCCCGAACAGGCGGAGGTGAAACGCCTGTTGCAAAGCCTGGGAAAGAGGAAACAGCCATGATCAGACCGTATTCGATCAGCCGCCTGGTTTTGATGGTGATGCTGGGCTTTCTGGCGGGAAGTTGTGCCGCGAATCGCCCCGATCCGGTGGTGGAACCGCAGGACGATCAATTCTACCAGTTGGCGGGGCCGATCATGACGGCCAGGGAAAACCGCATTTATCGCAACCTAACTTCCCCTGCGGCGCGGGAGAGGTTTATCGAATATTTCTGGGAGATCCGCGATCCCAATCCCCTGACCGCGGAGAACGAGTTCCGCAGCGAGATGCTGCGCCGCCATGATCACGTGCAGCGTTATTTCCAGGAAGGGCAGCGCCCCGGCTGGCGCACGGATCGCGGCCGTTTCTTCATGATCCTCGGTCCCCCGGACGAAGAGGATCGTAACGTGCAGACCACGGATCCGCGTCTGCAGGGCCGGATCATCGACTGGTACTATTACGGGTTATCCGGCGCCAGTCAAACCACTTTCAGCGGCGGCGGATTCCGCCTGCGCTTCGTGGATGAAAACGGCTTCGGCATCTACCGCATGGATGAGCGCTACCTGCCGTTGCGGGTGATGGATATCCTCGAAGATCTCAAGTTCAACATGATCGTCAAGCGCAACGCGGATTCACCGTTCCCGGAGGCCATTGACTTCCAGGTGGATTCCAATCCGGCGACGTCTACGGTGGATGTGGTCTTCTCTCCCAATCGCGTGGCATTCGAACGCCGCGAGGAACGCATCTTCGTCCACCTTTACGTCACCGTACTGGTGTTCAGCGACAATGAGGAGATCAACCGCTTCAGCCGCGACTGGGAAGCCGGGTTCGATGCCGATCAGGTATTGCAGGAGAATTTTCGCTTTCATATCCCCGTGGCGGTGAGCTTGAAACCCGGGAAATATACCCTGGACGTGGTGTTGACCGATATGTTGTCCGGGCGCAAGTCGCGCCGGCTCGGCAGTGTAAAAGTAAAGGATTGAATTTCTATATCTGATTCGTATGGAATAGAAAGTGATAAAATGTTGAAGGAATCAACAGGAGGCTGAGGTGAAGAAAATCACAATCATTGGAATAGCGATGGCTATGGTCCTGTCGGCGGCGCTTTTCGCCCAGGAGGGCCGGGGCCAGGGTCGGGTGACCGGCATTGTGGAGGATTCCGACGGCAAGCCCATACCCGGGGTGAAAATCACCATGGAGTCGTTGCAGTACAACCTGACCCTGGAGGCGGAATCGGCTGAGAACGGCCGCTGGACCATTCACGGTTTCGGGTTGGGCGAATTCCAGTTCACGGCCGAAAAGGAAGGCTATGTGCGCGCGGTTTCCCGCACCCAGTTATCCGGCATCAACCGCAATCCCGAACAGGTGATCGTGTTGAAATCGCTGGATCAGGTCGAAGGCGATGTGGTCAAGGGCAAGGATGCCAAGGTCAATTTCGAAAACGCCAACGACCTGTATAACGCCGGCCAATACGAAGCGGCGCTGAAGATGTTCCAGGCCTTCCTGGCCAAGAACGAAAAGTTCTACAAGGTGAACATCAACATCGGCAACTGTCATTTCAAACTCAAGCAGTACGACGAAGCCATCGCCGCCTACCAGCGCGTTCTCGACGGCCTGGCCGCCGAAGGTGTTGAGCTCAAGGGCAACGCCACCGCCGCGCAGATCTATGCCGGAATCGGCGAATCCTACATGGTGCGCAACGATTTTGAAAAAGCCAAGGAATACTTTACCCGGGCGATCGAGATCGATCCCTCCGACCGCGCCCTGCCTTACAATGTGGCCGAGATCCTCTTCAACGCCGGTAATGCGGAAGAGGCGGTGCAGTATTACCGCCAGGCCATCGAGATCAGCCCCGATTGGGCCAAGGCCTACCGCCAGATGGGGTACGCCCTGCTCAACCTGGGCAAACTGGACGAGGCGGTCAGCGCGTTCAAAATCTACCTGGAAAAAGCCGAAAAGGACGATCCCCAGGTGGATGTGATCCGGGACCTGGTAGCATCACTTGAGCAGTAAGCTCAAGTGACGCGGCCCCGCCCGCGTTCACCTGAAGCTGCGGCGGGCGGGGCTTATCGGTCCTATAGGACTTATAGGACCGATCATGGGACCGATAGGACCGATAGGACCTATCCCCCCGGCCTGACCGGGCCGGGGGTCAAAAAGCATCAGACCCATAGGACCGATCAATAGGACCTATAGGACTTACAGGACCTATCCACACCGGGCCGTATCAGGCCCGGTGTGCTCAGAGAAGCAAAAAAAAGGGGCGCCCGAGGGCGCCCCTTTATGGGTTGAGGATTCAGTTTCCTCAGAATTCGATCTTGGCTCCCAGCCGGAGTACGCGCGGGTCGGTGATGCTGGACATTTCTTCGAAGGGGATGGAGGGGTGGCTGGAGTTGCCGTTCACGCCGGTGGCCTTGCCGACATTAAAGACGTTGAACACGTCGGCGAACACACGCAGGGTGACGGGTTTGAACTTGAAGGCTTTTTCCAGGCGCAGGTCGAGGATGGACACGTCGGGGAGTTTGCGGGAACCGCGTTCCTCGGCGTTGATCGTGGTCGAACCCTGGCTCAGGGCGAGGCCGAGGTAGTCACTGGTGACCGTACGGGTCCAGGCCTGGCCGGAGAGGAAGCGGAAGTAGCCGCTGAAGTTGATGCCCCAGGGGCCCTTGACCAGGCCCTGGAGTTTGAACTGGTGGCGGCGCTCAAACGGGAAGGTGCCCACGGAGTTTTCGTGGGAGTTGGGGTTGTTGTAATAGCCGGTGCCGCCCCAGGAGGAGTCGAAATCGGTGCCGATCAGGCCGCGGGATTTCTGCCACACGTAGGAGGCCTTCAGCGACCAGCCCTTGGCGTAGCGTTTCTCAACGGTGAATTCGATACCGTCGTAGTCGCGCTTGGCCCCGGGAGGGTTCACCATGTAGTTCTTGGGGTTGAGGACCGCGATCTGGTTCCAGAAGGTCACGGTGCCGCCGTCATAGGGGTCGGTCACGGTGACGGGGTTGTAGTTGGTCCAGACCAGGGAGCCGTCTTCCATCAGGGCGTCCATGTCGAGCGCCTTGGCGTTGGCGTCTTCCAGCAGGTTGCGGTCCCATTTGCGGATGTAGCGCAGGCCCACGGACCAGTCTTCCCACAGCTCACGCTCGACGCCGACGGTGACTTCGTCCACGTAGGGGGCTTTCAGGTCGTAGTCCATGTAGCCGATCTCGGTGAGGTCGGCTTCGGTGGGCACGCTGATTCCGGTCAGCATATCCAGGGTCCCGTCCGGGAAAAGGTAACCTTCATAGGCAACAAAGGTATTGGGGTTGGCGCCGGAGAACCACTGGGTCACGTTGGCCATGAAGTACCGCGAGTAGCTGGCTTTGAACAGGGTGGTGCCGTCGCTGAGGATGTCGTAGATCACGTTGACGCGGGGCGCCAGCGTGGTCCACTTCATGGGCGTGAAGGTTTCGGGAACAGCGGTGTTGTACACATAGCCGAACAATTCGGCGTCAACGGAATCCTGCGCCTGGGCGGGAATGATGCCGCGCTGGTGGTCGAAGCGCAGGCCGAGGTTCAAGGTCACGTTCTTGCCGATATTCCAGGTGTCCTGCACGAACAGGCCGAAGTTGGCCATGTTTTCTTTCA